>CAZDSI010000029.1:7071-17474 GCA_964508215.1 uncultured Opitutales bacterium | reverse complement strand
CTGAAAATTTTGTCCACATTTGCAACGTGTCAAATCTTTTCAACAGAACCAAAGATCTTGCTCGCAAAAGCGAAGTTTCGGCTCAGCAAATTTTACAACAGGTCAACAAAATACAACAGGATGTGATGGCTTCAACCAAGGCGATCGACATTATTGACCGAGTTATCAGCGAAGTAAATGAAATCTCCTCTTCGATCGTTGCCGCCGTCGAAGAACAAGCGGTCACCGTCCGTGAACTATCAAAAAATATAAGCAATGTTTCTACAGAGACACGGGCCTTGGCAACAAACATCGAGTCTTCGAGCAATAATGTCTCACAATTGTCACAAGAGATGCAAAATATTTTCAAAATTACACGGAATAATGCTTCGAATGTTGTACAGGTTCATGACAGAACAAAAAGCCTCGACAACCTTTCTTCGAACCTAAAAGACCTTGTTTCTCATTTTAAGCTTGAATAGGCTCAAAGTGAAACCCCAGGTTTCGATTCATACTCATTAAACACCGTAGGGGTTTTATAATTCTTGTCAGTGTTCGAGTTGTATAACGGGTTTTGAAAGAAATCGAAAGACGTTTGACATACGTTTCCAAAATTTTAATCATTCAAAAGGAAATGGAGTATGAAGAATAGTTTTAGCTTTTCATTGGTTCTTACAGGAGTATTTATTGCAACCGGCATCGCTACGGGTGGTTACTACGTCGGTCGTGCGATCGAACGTTTTAAGACACACGATAGAACGGTCATTGTAAAAGGACTATCGGAACGAATCGTAAAGGCGGACTTGGCCACTTGGAACCTCTGTTTAAAAAACAGCGGAGATGACTTACAAATCGTCGAAGAAAAACTTGAAAGAGACGCAAAAGAACTTCGTCATTTTTTACACTCTAATGGCTTTGTGGATGCGGAAATTTCTTCTGAAGGGATATCTGTAATCGATAAAGCAGCCCGCGAGTACGGTGAGCAGCACAATACATCTCAACGCTTTATCGTATCAACTAATGTTTATATAAGAACCTATAAAGTCGAATTGGTTTCAACTGCCTCACAAAAAATTGGCGAACTCGTTCGCAAGAATGTTATCGTCTCCGGAGAGCAAAGCTATCATTATACAAAATTTAAAGTAGTTCGGCCAGAAATGATCTCGGAATCCATAAAAAGCGCCCGTCAGGCCGCAGAACAATTTGCCAAAGATTCGGGTGCAAAGGTCGGCTGTATTCGTACGGCTAATCAAGGTGTGTTTAGTATCACCGGCGTTAATAGTTATCTGGATGAAAACGATTACGGAGAAACACGAAATATCGACAAAAAAATCCGTGTTGTGACGACGGTCACGTTTTCACTCGAAAAATAACGAAAAGATGCCGAATAATGGCTAGCAAGATTTTAAAATTGACTTATAAGAATTAAAAAAATTAACTAAAACAAAGAAGAAGTTAAGGAGGAAATATGTCATTGGGAGTTTACGTTGGATTAATCATTGTTCCATTTGTTTTGGGTATTTGGGCACAAATGAAAGTGGTTTCGAAGTATAGCCAATGGTCAAAAGTGAGATCTCGTGGCCAAATTACAGGTGCCGAAGCGGCCGCTGCGGTAATGAAAAAAGCAGGTATTAACGATGTTAGTATCGTAAGTGTTCATGGTAAACTAAGCGACCATTACGATCCCGTTAACCGTAAGTTAGCTTTGAGCGAAGATAATTACCATGGCACAAGTCTAGCGGCTTTGGGCGTTGCGGCACACGAGGCAGGACACGCCATTCAACATAAACAGGGCTATGCTCCGTTACAATTCCGTTCAGCCCTTATACCTATCACCAATATTGCTTCGCAGTTGTTACCGTTTGTCATCTTTGGTGGTTTCTTTATGAACGTATTCGGGTTGGTAAAGTTTGCCGTTTGGATTTACCTTATCCTAACCGTATTCCAACTGGTTACTTTACCGGTAGAATTCGATGCCAGTCGTCGCGCCCATAGAGAACTGGTAACTCTCGGCATTGTCGAACGTGACGAGGAAAGAGGTGTAACCGAAACTTTAGACGCCGCTGCATGGACCTACGTTGCAGCCTTCATCGCAACATTGGGAAACCTAATTTATTTCTTCCTTATTAGCTCACGTAACGAAGATTAATTATTTGGAAAGCAAATTTTAGAGCCTGGGATTTACCAGGCTCTCTTAATTTATATAGTTTTTCTTGAATTAATACGGCTAAATTACCCGTGCCAACATACTACACAATTATGAAACAGAGTCCCCTGTTGTTTTGAACAATTTATCAATTTTATCGATACGAGATTTCCGGGGTGCAAGCAGTTCGGTATGCAGGCAGAAAAACATAATTTAAGGTAAAAGATGGAATTGTTACAGTTTATTAAAAACTCGAAAGCAAATCGAACCCCCTTTCTTTTTACGCGAAAAAAAAGTTACTCAACCTTCCGAAAGAAAAACGAATTTATTAAAATGCGCAGTATTTTTGGGTCCAGGGGCCGCGTGCCTGGCTTAAACCGCAAAACTTTTAATCAAGGACTTGATTATAAGTGTCCATCCATCGACTAATACAAACAGCATAATTTTGAAAGGCAACGCTAATACTGCCGGCGGCATCATCATCATACCCATGGCCATCAGGGTTGAAGCCACTAAAAAATCAATGATTAGAAATGGCACAAAAATCATAAACCCCATCTGAAATGCCGTTCTTAATTCGCTCAAAATAAAGGAAGGAATAACAATTGTTAAAGGAAAATTTTCAGGGGTTGAAGGTAATTTTTTTGTTTTGGATAATTGTAAAAAAAACTCCACATCTTTTTGGCGCGTTTGAGCCAACATAAAGCGTTTTAAGTACACTGAAGCAACCTCAAAGGCTTCCTGCGATGTAATCTTTTTATCGAAATAAGGTTGGAGGGATTTATCGTAAATTCCTTCCCAAACCGGTGTCATTAAAAACAAGGTCAAAAACAAGGATAAGCCGATTACGATTTGGTTTGATGGCGTGGACGCAATACCCAAAGCATTACGTACAAAACTTAAGACAATGACAATACGTGTAAAGCTGGTCGTTAGCATCACAATGGATGGCCCCACCATCAATAAAGTCATGAAAAACACTAATTGCAACGCAATCCCCCAGTCGCCAGAATTAGCTGCTCCCGTTGTAGAACCCGTACTGAGTTGTAGTTGTAAGGTTGGAGCCGGTATAACCGACAGTAAAACACTATTGAACACGCACATAGGGCCCTTTCATTTTCACCAACCCGAAAATAAAAGGCAACGAAATAAATGACCGTGATTAAGGGACTCAGCGGAAGAATAGTAATTATCCAAGAGATCTGCTCCAGAACCCGACAGAAGCACAATCAATGGGCTCGAAAATACTCCACATTTTATTAAAAATTCGTTTTTCTTTCGGAAGGTTCGGTAACCTTTATTTTCGCGTAAAAAGGAAAGATTTCTGCTTTATAATTCGATGCTAAGGTTCAGAAACCGTGTCCCTGGTTACCCATTCTGCGATTGGTAAATATCATGTAAACGTAGCAATCCAGAGCAAGCACCGCTTTTACGATCCATAACGGGTAAAACATAGATTTGTGCCGGACGGTCTTCCATAAGATGAACCGCCTCTTCCAAACTTAAGTCGGAATAAACAAACACCGGAGACTTTGTCATAAACTCCCCCGCTTTTACCGCCTCGATTGTCTGACATTCCCGTAAGACACGTCGTATATCACCATCGGTTATGATCCCTAAAAACGTCGAACCATCGAATACAAAGGCTGCCCCTAAGGGCTTTTCTGTCATTGCGATAACAACTCGACGTAGATTATCTTCGGGAGAAATAATGGCCACCTGTGGCAGCGTATGCATTACGTCGTCTACTCTTAAGCTCAAATTACGCCCCAACTGGCCTGCTGGGTGAAAACGTAAAAAGTCATTCTTTTGAAAATCACGTGCTCTCATCAATGTGCACGCCAAGGCATCACCAAGACTCAGTGCAACCAAAGCACTGGAAGTTGGAACAAATCCAAATGTATCGGCTTCCTTTAAAACCGAACCATCCAATACGATATCTGCCTTTTGTGCGATTGGTGAAGAAGCATTACCAACCAAAGCAATTAGGGGTGAATTAAAACTCTTTAAAATTGGTATTAAACGAACGAGCTCTTCTGTACTTCCGCTTTTAGAAATTAAAATTGTCGGATCACCGGGCATATAAACCCCCAAATCACCGTGCATAGCTTCCGATGGATGCAGAAATACCGCTCGAGTTCCCGTACTATTAAAGGTTGAAACGATTTTTTGTGCGATATGGCCCGATTTACCAATCCCAGTTACAACCGTTTTCCCGGCATGCTTCAAAATAAGATCAACAGCATCTCTAAAAGACTCTCCTAAAGATTCATAAACTTTTTTTAAACCCTGAATTTCTTCGAAGATAATATTCTTACCGATTTCAACCCAATTTGACATACGTTAACGTAAAATATTTTCAAGTACAGGCGCTTTAAACATGTAAAGCAAATCACAGATTAATACCAATAAAAAAAACAAGGTAACCGCATGCCCCATACTTTTATATTTCGGGAAACGATACAAACACTTAGAAGCAAACAAACCTGGGAAAATACCAAAAATAATAACCATTCCTATACCACCCACTGCATCAAGGGCCTTTAAGAACAATTCCGGATTCAAGTAAACAATCAACAGAGGCACGCCTAAGGTTAATACCCATTCAAACCACTGGCGACTGCGACCAAATGTACCTAAAAGAAAATCTTTCAAAAAATGTCTCAAGGCCAAACCATTGCTCATAAAGGAAGTTAGGATAGCAACCAAGGCAAAAATTTGTCCAGCCATAGTAATTACCGAAGAATTCAAATACTTAGCCAACGGAATTGTCGCCGGCTGTTGGTGAACAAAGGCAAAAACCAAATTACCTTCACCGTCGTTGCTGAAAGGCAAAGCACCCAACGCAACCCAAATCCAGACCAAATTCATTAAAAGCCCGGCAACAGCACCCCACATGATAGACTTGAATACGGAACGTTCATCCCAATTTAAAGCTTCGCATACTGATGGAACAACGTTGTGAAAATGAAATCCGGCCACAATACAAGGGATAGCATAGGGTATGAGTGTCCAATCTTGATAACTCAAATTGCTAACATTCATATTCTTGGCGCACATGAACACCAAGACAAAAAAAGCTCCCCAAAGAGCAATCATCAGCAAGGCATTAAAACGGCTCACAAGACGAATTCCAAAAACGGTCAAAAGTGTGGCAACAATAAAAGCCAACCCTAAAGCTTGAGAATGCGACAAAGGTACAAATGCATGAACAATGCTACTCATTCCACCTAAATAAGCGACCAATAGTCCGTATAAAATAAACAAATTGGCACCGGCTGCCAACCATTTCCCGATAGGCCCAAACAACCGTTCAAACATAGAAGGCAGATCTAAGGTATCCTGATGTGTATTCAAGGCCATTTTCGCAATAATCCATGCTGTTAAGGTCATAAATACCCAAACAACGCTTAAGGCCATTAAATTAGGTGCAATACCGGACAAACCAGCTTTTACAGGTAACGCCAAAATACCCGCACCAATCATGTTACCGGTCAGCAATAGACTTGCGTCCAACACCGAGATCTTTTTTTTGCTTTCACTCATAATTAAAACCTTAATGAAACGTTATTTTGCCCACATTTTGGACATATCGGAGTTTTTTCAAAACACCGCGAAACGTATAGGCTTTGGCACTGGCGACAATAATAAACCTTGTCCACTTGCAAGTCCTTATATACCTGCACCTGCCGTCTCTCGTAGACTTCTTGGGAAAAAAAAGTGAGCACAAAAATGAAGACCCAAAAAGCACCGAAGAAAACTTCTACTGTTACGCTGAGATTCATAAAACAAAATTGGCGGTTAAGTCCTTAACCGCCAACCCCATAATTTAAAATATTTGGTTAAGGGTTTTTGGTTTCCGAACTTTCACTCCCTGCTGCTGCATTTTCGGCGACAGCTGCATTGGCAGCTTCCGTTGCGGCTTCCTCTTTTACCTCAGCCTTTGAAGATGCACGCTTACGCGATGTTGGTTTTTTCGCGGCAGAAGCCTTTTTCTTCCGTTTGCGTGTACCACTTTTTTCCTCTGAAGAAGCTTCTACATATTGTATCAAGGCCTGCGGAGCAGCATCGCCAATCCGAGGCATCAATTTGTAAATACGCGTATAACCACCTAAACGGGTTGAGAACTGTTTGACACTCTCGTCAAAAAGCTTTTTAACCGCTTCCACATTACGCACTTTCGCCAGTGCCAAACGCCGGAAATGCAATTTCTTGCTCGCTTCTTCAACAACCGCCGCTTTTTTAGCCAAGGTGATAATTTTTTCGGCAAAAGGTTTTAGTGCTTTGGCCTTAATTAACGTTGTTTTTATTTTTCCATGTAGAAAGAGTCCAGAAGCCAAACTCGCCATCAAAGCGGTACGATGCTCCTTCTTAACCCCCAAAACAAAGTGATGTTTCCTATGTTTCATAAAATTCCTTAAAGAATCGTCGATGTTGTCTCTAGCAGACGTTCATCAATTTTCATACCCAACGAGAGACCAAGCTGTTCCAACTTAGATTTAATTTCGTTAAGCGATTTTTTACCGAAATTACGATATTTGAGCATTTCGGCTTCCGTCTTACGGGCCAACTCACCAACGGTCAAAATGTTTGCGTTGTTTAAGCAGTTCGCCGCACGTACCGAAAGTTCAATTTCGTTTACACTCATATTTAAGAGCTTACGTAAACGGTTTTGCTCCTCGTTGGCTTCCTTCTTTTTGTCTTCAAATTCAATTTCTTGAGCATTGAAGCGATCAAAAATCGTCAGATGATGCAGCAAGATAACGGTTGCTTCTTTAAGCGCTTCATCGGGAGTTATACGACCATCGGTGTTAATTTCCAAATAAAGCTTATCAAAGTCCGTCATTTGTCCCACGCGTGTGCTTTCGACCGAATATTTGACCAAAACAACGGGACTAAACAAACAGTCAACGGGAATTACTCCAATCTTTTGTTCAGCCTTTTTGTTCTCGTCGGCTGGACGATAACCACGACCAACAATAACTTCCAGATCTGCCTGAAAGCGCTTTTCCCGACTCAAAGTACAAATAACTTGCTCGGGGTTAATAATCGTAACTGCAGGATGTGGTAAAATATCGCCAGCGGTTATTGGCCCCTGCTTCGTTACATCGATTGTTAGATTGATGGGCTCACGTTGAGAGCTTTTTAGCAAAACCTTTTTTAGGTTTAAAACAATTTCCGTAACATCTTCAAGCACCCCTTCACAGGTTTGAAATTCATGGCTTACACCTTGAATTTTTACTGAAGATATAGCGGCACCCTCAATCGAACTTAACAATACCCTACGTAAAGCATTACCAATCGTATGCCCAAAACCTTTTTCGAATGGATCCGCCAAAAAACATGCATACGTTGGTGTAGCGGTCTCATCGACCCTTATAAGCCTCGTTGGCAATTCAAATTTACCTAATCGCTTGGCCATGAAAATATCCTTTTTAAATTAACGGCTATAAAATTCAACTACCAACTGTTCGTTGATACCTTGAACCATCTCTTCTCTTACAGGATAGCGATTAACACTTCCCTGTAAACATTCAACATTTACCGATAACCACGCTGGACACGCTTTGTATTGAGCATCTTCAATAAAACGTGTAGCCAATTGACGGGAAGAAACCTTATCGCAAACCTTTACCTCATCTCCTGGTTTACAAGTATAACTTGGAATATCAACCTTACGGCCATTAACTTTAACATGCCCATGTGTTACGAATTGACGTGCAGCACGACGCGTTTTTGCCAATCCCATCGAATAAACAACATTATCCAAACGACATTCCAAAAGCCGCAACATAACTTCGCCGGTAACACCACGAATCTTCTTTGCTTTTTGGAAAGTACGACGGAATTGCTTCTCGGTTAATCCAAACATATAGCGTAACTTTTGCTTCTCGTTTAATCCCAACGAAAAGTCATTTACACGCCTTCTCAAATGAGCCCCGTGAATACCCGGCAAATAAGGCTTTCTCTCGTAAGCTTTTTTTAATGGGAAAACCGCTAACTTATACCGACGGTTAATACGAATAGTAGGTCCTGTATAACGCATAGACTAAAAAAATAAAAATTAAACTCTCCTTCTTTTGGGTGGACGACATCCGTTATGCGGAACCGGAGTAACATCCTTAATCGCTAAGACACCCAATCCTAATGTTTGTAGTGTACGAATAGCCGCGTCGCGACCCATTCCTGGCCCCTTTACATTGACCGAGACTTCTTTCAGTCCATGCCCCATAGCCACCTTGCCGGCTTCCGTTGTAACAACTTGTGCCGCATAAGCTGTAGACTTACGAGAACCATTAAACCCACAACGACCCGAGCTTGACCACGAAAGAACACTTCCTTTCGTATCGGTAAAGGTCACTTTGGTATTATTAAAAGTTGCCAATACGTGGCATACTCCCGTTGTTACATTTTTGCTGCCCTTAGCTCTACGAATCTTAATTTCCGTATCATTACCAGCGCCAATGGCCGAACCGTCGGTTGGAGTGGTTGCTCCATCGACATTCGCTTGAACATTGGCTTCCTTTGAAGGTGCAGTTGTATCCGTCACAACAGACTCGGTCGGTTGCTTTTTAGCACTCGAAACCTTTTTATCCGTTTCTGTATTTAAATTATCGTTCATACTATTCTAAATTAGGCTTGCTTTTTTATAACCCCAACTGTCTTACGTGCACCTTTACGCGTTCTTGCGTTTGTACGTGTCCGCTGGCCTCGAACGGGAAGTCCACGCATATGACGTAAACCGCGATAGCAACGAACGCTCTGTAAGCGCTTTATATTACCAATAACTTCTCTTCTTAAATCACCTTCGATTCTAAAACCATTGGAAGTGATTGTTTCGGTAATTTTATTAAGCTCTTCTTCGGTCAAATCACGTGCACGTTTATCGGGATTAATTCCGGTCCATTGAACAACTCTAGTTGCCCTCGTGGGTCCGATCCCATAAATGTACCTCAAGGCATATTCAACCTTTTTATTAGCTGGTATTTCTACTCCGAGTAAACGAGGCATATATTTTTTTGTTAAATAAGGTTAACGAATAAAGATTTGGTTAAAAGTTAACAGATTGTCAATATTTCTGGTCCATCTTTTGTTATCAGAATGGTATGTTCGGCGTGAGCACACCACTTTCGGTCTCTTGTTGAAATCGTCCATCCATCTTCGGCTGTTTCAATTGCCGGTGAACCCATGGTCACCATAGGCTCGATGGCAATCGTCATACCAGCCTGTAAAACAGGACCTTCCGACGAACGACCAAAGTTTGGGACTTGCGGTTCTTCATGCATATTTCGGCCGACACCGTGACCGACGAGCTCTCGAACCACACCATATCCTTTCGATTCAACAAAATGTTGTATTGCACTTGAAATGTGCCCCACACGATTTCCAGGTCGAGCCTGTGAAATACCTTCTTTTAAAGCACCACGGGTAACTTCCACGAGCTCCCTTACCTTAGGTTCAATCGGCTCAACACAAACGGTTTCGGTGTTATCACCAACAAAACCATCGTACCTTACAGCGACATCAAGGCTAACAATATCGCCTTGCTTAATAAAACGCTTGGGATGGCCAATTCCGTGAACAAGTTCTTCGTTTACAGAAATGCAAATATAACGCGGGAAACGGTTCTTAGCGCTGCCATAACCGTAAGATGCACTCTGTACTTCACACTCTTTCATTGACTTTTGAGCAATGCAATCCAATTCGTAAGTACTGATCCCCGGGACCACTGCCTCCTGGACTTTTTTCAAAACCCAAGCCGCACGCTTACAAACTTCACGCATTTTGGTGATTTCCTCTGAATTTTTGATGTAAATTTTGCCCACCGGTATTATTTAAAATAAATACGCTGCAAAATCCATGCGATAATACCGAACGAAAACAATACCAATACGGTCATCCATAGCCAGCGAAGATTTTTAACTTCATCAGATGTTAACTGCCGCAACTGCGAAGATACATTGCTGGTACGTCCTTTTAGACGACCACGGCTTAGAAATCCGTCATAGTTACGCTGTACCAAAAACGTTTCCATCTGTTTTAAGGTATCCAATAATACACCAACCGTAATCAATGTACCAGTACCTCCAAAAAACAGAGCGATGCGATAGGGAATTTTAAAGCTAAAGTATAACAAATCCGGAAACAACGCGATAACCGTTAAGAATATGGCTCCTGCTAGAGTCAAACGCGTCATAATAAAATCCAAAAATGCCGCCGTTGAATTACCTGGCCGTACACCGGGAATATATCCACCGTACTTCTTTAAATCATCGGC
>CAZDSI010000029.1:0-7061 GCA_964508215.1 uncultured Opitutales bacterium | reverse complement strand
TTGTACCGGTTTAAACATGATCGATACCCAAAAATAACTAAAGCCCAAAATCAAGATTCCATAGGCCAAATAATAGCCCATCGAGCCCTGCATTAAATAGGTGGACCATTTTTGAAAAAGCTGTATACCGAATGCCGCACCAAGATAGGCAAAAATTTGCTGAGGGAACATCAAAAGCGCACTGGCAAAAATGACAGGCATGACACCGGCGTAATTAATCTTTAACGGTAAAAAAGAACTTTGACCACCATAGACCTTACGACCAACCACTTTTTTGGCGTATTGAACCGAAATCTTACGTTGAGCTTGCGTAACCGCTATCATAGATGCAATAACGGAAAGTAATAAAACCGCCATCAATAGGGCATGCGTCCATTGTACACGCGATCCACCTTCGGCACCAATAGGTTTTGAAAACAATTGGGTAACTAAAAATAAACTTTGCGGCATTCCCGACAAAATACCAACGGTAATCAATAGCGATATTCCGTTACCAATACCATGCTGAGTAATTTGTTCACCAAGCCAGGTCAAAATCAAAGTTCCGGTTGTCAACAGTAAGGTTGACATCAGAATAAAACCGGTGCCTTTAAACAATATAATCGAACCATATTTAGCGACATCAAACCCCAAAAACAATTTTTCGGGATAATTGGCCAAAGCCAAGACGAGAAGTAGGCCTTGAATAAGACAAATAACAAGTGTTAAATAACGTGTATATTGACTAATTCTTTGACGACCAATTTCTCCTTCTTGCTGAAGTCTTGCCAATGAAGGCAACATCGCCGTCAAAAGCTGCAAAATAATCGAGGCGCTGATGTAAGGCATAATACCTAACCCAAAGATCGCCCCTTTTAAAAAGGCCCCCCCCGTGAACAAATTATATAAGCCAACCAAATTCCCACCGCTACCCGATGCTCCCTGTGAAGCAAAAAAATTCTTCAAAGGCAAAGGATCGAACCCCGGTAAAGGAATATTGCACCCCACCCGGGCAACGAACAACAACGATAACGTAAAAAAAATACGCTTTTTAAGATCGGGTATTTTAAAACAGTTGATGAAGGCCGAAATCATACAATCGCTTTTCCACCGACAGACTCAATTTTTTCCTTCGCCGACTTCGAAAACTTGGTTGCCTTTACAGTTAAAGGTTTGGTTAACGAACCAACACCCAAAATTTTTACTTCAGCCGACTTGCATTTTATTAGCCCAGCATTGAAAAGGGCTTCGTTATCAACCGTCTCAAAACCTTTTACAACAAAAAATTGCTCCAAGGTTGATAGATTGATTTCTTCGAATTCTTGCCGGAAATTATAATTATTAAACCCGCGTTTTGGGAAACGACGATAATAGGGAATACCGGAATAGTTCGATGGTGTCGAATAACCGGAACGTGCATTTCCACCCTTATGACCGCGGCCCGAAGTTTTACCGTGTCCACTACCACGACCACAGCCCACTCGTTTCATTTTTTTGGCGCGGCTATTTGTTTTTGGTAAATTATGTAATTTCATAACGATAAACTTTCTTAAGCGTTGACTAAACACTCGTTGGTTTTTGCTCTACGCAAAGCGTAAATTTGCTCTTTAGTTCTTAATTTTAAAAGAGCATCCAAGGTAGCACGAACCATCGATAAAGAATTATTGGAACCCAAGGATTTCGATAAAACGTCCTTTACACCAACAACTTCTAAGACAGGCCTTACGGCACCACCGGCAACAACTCCCGTACCGGGACATGCCGGACGTAAAACCACTTTTCCACCATCCGACTGACCAACTACAAGATGGGGAATAGTATTTTCGCGTAAAGATACTTTAAATGTTCTTTTACGTGAAGCTTCCGTTGCCTTACGAATGGCGTCCGAAACTTCTTTTGCCTTACCAATTCCAATACCGATCGAGCCCTGCTGATTCCCGCTAACCACCAACACCGCAAAACTAAACCGACGACCACCTTTAACAACTTTCGCACAGCGGTTAATATGAACCACTTTTTCAATCCAACCTTCGGTTGACACCTTTTGGAAAGATACTTCCTCTGTCGGCTGTGTAGTAGTTTCGACTTCGGGTGTTGAATGATTTTTTACTTCTTTTTTAGCCATATATAAAATAAATTTAGAAATCAATGCCTTGTGCTCTGACGGCTTCGGCAAAAGCCTTTACGCAGCCATGGTAACGTTTACCAGCTCGGTCAAAAACTACTTTTGTAATTCCCTTGCTTTTTGCCTGTTCTCCAAACAATTTACCCAAAGCAGCGGCCCCATTTAAATTTGGTTTTAAATGCTGCTCACGCACTTCTTTTGATAAAGTCGAGAGATATCCTAATGTTTTCCCTTCCTCATCGTTGATACACTGAGCATAGATATGCTTATTGGTCAAACATAGCGCTAAACGTGGTCGATCCAAAGACCCTTGTACCTTCTTACGAATTCGGTAACAGCGCTTCTGTAACAAACGTTGCTTTTCAAAAAGTTTCATAAAATCTTAAGCTGTTTTCTTTCCTTCCTTACGACGGACATATTCACCCAAAATACGTACACCTTTACCCTTATAAGGCTCAACCGGATAATATTGTTTAATATCTGCGGTCACTTGGCCAACCAGGTACTTATCAACCCCTTCGACGTGCAACTTTGTATTATCTTTAATCGTTACGGTAATACCTTCTGGCAAGGCATAGCGGATAGGATGCGAATAACCAAGCGCTAATTCCAAAGTCCTGCCATTTAAATTTGCTTTAAATCCAACACCTTGAATTTCCAAGTCCTTAAAGAATAATTCTTTTACGCCCTGAACCATGTTTGCCACAATTGCACGAGCGGTTCCATACATGGCTTTTGCCAAACGACTTGTATCCGCTGGATGCACCTTTAGCGTTCCATCACTTAATTCAAAATTTACGGAGCGATCAAAGCTTTTCTTAATTTGACCCTTAGGTCCAACGACGGTTACGCAATTACCATCCAATTGCACTTTGACCTTATCACCGATAACAACGGGAAGCTTTCCTTTTCTACTCATGACGCTTACCAAACTTGACAAATTAGTTCTCCGCCAACACCCAATTGGCGAGCCTGACGATCCGACATAATTCCCTTAGACGTCGACAATATATTAATCCCTAACCCATTCAACACTTTAGGAATATCTTGTTTTGCGACATACCAACGACAGCCAGGTGTGCTACAACGTTGAATCATCGTTAAAGCCGGCATCGATTGAACATACTTTAATTGTACAACCAAACGTTTAAAGCCTTTATCGTCTTGTGCTTCCGATAAGTCCGAAATATAGCCTTCCTTTTTAAGGATCTGCGCTATTTCCTTTTTCATTTGTGAAAATTGTACATCGCAAGCGGGCTTCTGTGCACGACTTGCATTACGAATAATCGTTAAAAAATCGCCTATTGTATCCATAAAATTTTACCAAGAAGATTTTGTTACGCCGGGCAATAAGCCTTTCGATGCAAATTCACGCAAGGTTAGGCGTGAAATACCAAATTTACGAAAATAAGCACGTGGACGACCGGTAATGCTGCAACGATTACGAACCCGTACGGGAGATGAATTGCGGGGCAATAGAGAAAGTTCTCTCTGCGCCTTAAAAAATTCTTCATCGTTCGTCTTCTGGCTTGAAATGATTGCTTTTAATTCCTTTCGCCTTGCGAAATGCTTTTCCATTAACCGGATACGTTTTTTATTACGTTCTATCGAAGATGTTTTTGCCATTGCTTATCTACTTTCTAAATGCCATTCCTATTAATTCTAACAACTCTACCGCTTCTTTATCGGTTTTAGCGCTGGTTACAATCGCAATGTCTAACCCAATATTTTTACGATTTGTTGTTTCAATTTTTATTTCCGGGAAAATAGTATGGTCTTGTATACCAATATTAAGGTTTCCCGCACCGTCTAAGCGCTTTGCTACACCTCTAAAGTCACGAATGACCGGCAAAGCAATGCTTACAAGACGATAAAAGAAATCATACATACGATTTCCACGCAAGGTAATTTTTACACCATTGGGAACACCTTGGCGCAACTTAAAATTTGAAATACTTTTACGTGCTCTTGTAATAACCGGCTTTTGCCCCGCAATCAAAGACATATCTTTGACCAATTGTTCGATTGAACCTTTATCGGCATTAGCATTAATACCCGAGTTCAATACAATCTTCTCAAGCACAGGGACTTCGTGAAGACTTTTATACTTGTTACGCTTCACAAGCTCCGGCACTACTTTCTTTAAGTACTGCTCTTTTAAAACAGGCATTGTTGAATTCATATCTTTATCCTACAGACTTTAAGAAGCCGATTTGTTTTGCCCACGACTCTCTCTTTTCACCTTTCGCTTTTCAATATCGGTCACTGATAACACGTTTGAATAAGCGATTGGTGTTTCTTTTTCAACCACAGAACCTTCTGGGTTTTCTTGTGTCTTACGCATATACTTTTTACGTAATCCAACACCTTCAACCAATACCGTTTGCTTTGAACGCAAAATACTCAAAAGCTTTCCTTTTTTTCCCTTGTGTGCACCCGATATAACCATCACTTCCATCCCACGCTTCAACTTGTATTGCATTGTCATACAACCTCCGGTGCCAAAGAAATAATCTTCATAAAATTCTTCTGTCTGAGCTCACGAGCAACAGGACCAAAAACACGCGTTCCTTTAGGGGTACCATTTGCATCAATAATAACGCACGCATTCGAATCAAATCTCAAATAACTACCATCCGGACGACGAATCGGAGCTTTGGTACGAACGATAACCGCTTTTGCTACGGTACCTTTCTTTACTTCTGACTCCGGAATGCTTTCCTTAATGGCAACCACAATAATGTCTCCAACAGCCGCCGTACGTTTACTTTGGCCAAGACGACAAATCATCATAACCTTTTTTGCTCCCGTATTATCGGCAACATCTAAATAGCTTCGCATTTGCAACATATGAAATCCTTAGCTTTGAGCAACCTTTTCAATTACTTTGACAACGCACCAACGCTTCATACGACTAATAGGACGTGTTGCCATAATCTCAACTTTATCTCCTATTTGACAAACGTTTTCCTCATCGTGTACGTGTAAAACGGTTTTCCGCTTAATTTCTTTGCGATAAAGTGCATGTGGCTGCTTGTAAAACGATACCACTTTTAACGACTTATCACCGGAACGCCCCTGCACAATGCCAATCAAACTTTTCCGCTGTTTCCTCACTTCTTCCATACTTACTTCACTTTCACATCAAAGGACGACGCCTTTTGTTCCTTTTCTAACTTACGTACACTCAATACCGTTTTCATACGTGCCAATGTCCGGCGTAAGTCGGACAAATGAGCTGGGCTTTTCAATTGTCCCAATTGCTTACGCATACGAAGATCTAAAACCTCTTGCGAGCTTGCCTTAAAACGTTCGTTAATTTCGTTATCGGTTAACTTAGCTAAATCTTTCATATTCATAAGCTTAGAAACGATTTGTTAACTCTTCTCTACTCAGAAAGCGACATTTTATCGCGAGCTTGCTATCCGCCAAGCCCATGGCTTCACGTGCAATCGCCGCCGGAACACCGGACAATTCGAATAAAACGGCACCCGGCTTTACAACCACGACCCAATATTCGACGTTTCCTTTTCCTTTACCCATACGTGTTTCAGCCGGTTTCTTTGTAATCGGCTTTTGCGGAAATACACGCAACCACATTTTTCCTTTGCGTTTAATGTGGCGGCTAATGGCAATACGTGCCGCTTCAATCTGTGCGGCAGAGACACTGGCTCTTTCCAAAGCTTGAATACCGTATTCTCCAAAAGACAATTCTGTATTGCCCTTAGAGCTTCCACGGTTGCGCCCCTTCTGAACTTTTCTAAATTTTGTTTTTGCTGGTAATAATGTAGACATGATAATGAACCCCTATTATTCGGAACGACAGATCCAACATTTAACACCGATGGTACCATAAACAGTTTGCGCTTCTTCAAAACCGTAATCCACATTGGCGCGTAATGTATGTAAAGGAACACTACCGGCACGTTGAGCTTCTGTACGTGCAATTTCAGCACCACCCAAACGACCCGAACATTGTAGACGAATTCCTTTAGCTCCCATGCTCATGGCCAATTGAATGGCTTTTTTCATCGCACGACGGAAAGAAACACGACGTTCGAGCTGCAAGGCAACATTTTCGGCAACCAACTGTGCAATTAAATCTGGTTTTTTGAGCTCTTGTACATCGAGTAAAATATCCTTTTTAACCAAATTCTGCAATTGCTCACGCAACTTATCCAACTCTTGGCCTTTACGACCAATTACAACACCGGGACGACCGGTCAAAATCGTCACACGAATGCGGCTGCCCGCGCGCTCAAAAATGACATCTTGAACCGATGCATAACGGAGCTTCTCACGTAAGAACTTACGCAATTTATAATCTTCCGCAATCCATTCCGCATAACGTTTGCTGTCCGCATACCAGCGCGACCTCCAATCACGACGAACCGGAAGACGAAAACCAATAGGATGTACTTTCTGTCCCATAAAATATTACGAATTTGAATCCTTGCCAGTCTCTTCGTTCAAGGTCAACACTATTTTAATGTGACTCGTACGTTTACGAATGGGATGAGCCGAACCCCTTGCCGCTGGACTAAAACGTTTTAAACATGGCCCTTCATTAATAACCGCTTGCGTCAACGTCAAACGGTTTACCGAAAGATTTAAATTATTTTCCGCATTGGACACCGCGCTCTTTAGGGTCTTAAACAACAAACGAGCGGAACGACGCGGAACCAGCTTTAGTACTTGTAAAGCCCTTTCCGCTGGCATACCAACTAACCCCTTCGTTAAAGCCCGCAACTTAAGCGGTGACATACGAACGTAACGAGATAAAGCTTGAACGTTCATTATTTCTTCTGAGTATGAGGATTGTGGGTCTTGAACACACGCGTCGGTGCAAATTCACCGAGTTTATGTCCGACCATATTTTCAGTGATGTAAACAGGGAAAAAGCTTTTTTTTTTGTGTTCGTTAAAATTTAACCCTACGAAATCGGGCGTAGTTGTTG
>CAZDSI010000028.1:8330-17935 GCA_964508215.1 uncultured Opitutales bacterium | reverse complement strand
ACCTCTGCGAGGTAAATCCTGTAAAAAAAACAGCCCTAAGGCCCGCCATTTAACATGCAAAAAGCTTGTTTCATTTATGGGGATGACGAATACATGGTTGACCAAAAGGCCAAAAGCTATTTCAAGCCAAAGGAATCCATTGAAGCTATTGATGGGAACATAAGTACTATTGCAGATCTACAAAGGTGTATCAAAAAATTTCGTGAAGCAGTCTTGACTGTCGATTTTTTTTCAAACGAAAAATGGGTTTGGTTAAAAAATGTTCGTTTCTTCGAGCCCTCTGGACTCGCTTTTACCGCAGGAGGACAAACCGAATTGGAAAATTTTAGTCGTTTACTCGGCCATATTCCTCAAGGTGTTCGGGTATTAATTTCTGCTTTTCCTATCGATAAACGATCAAAAATATTTAAGTCGCTTGAAGAAGAGCTCGATTGCGATTGTGTTACCAAAACTGAAGAGAGTATTTTCGCCCTGATCCATCAGATAAGCGTTAAGTATGCCGTTGAAATATCGGCTGAGGCCAGTGAATTATTGTCTCGAAAACTTAACGGTCAGCCCCGTGCCATTGTAAATGAGCTGGAAAAATTATGCACATGGGCTGGAAGTAACCATAAGATTGACCTCAAGGTCGTTCAACAATTAACCCCCGCTTTACCGAGTGAAGAATTTTTTGAACCCATTGAAGCATTTTATTCCGAAGATTTGCAATGGACGTTAAATAGTTTTCGCAATTTTTTCCTTTATCAAAAGGAATTTCGCGGTTTATTAACCGCTTTACAGAATCGTAATCGTCTGCTGATACAGTTGAAAGTTCTTCAAAAAAATGAGCGGACTTTTAATAAATTACAATGGCAAGCTCTACTGGAACAATATAAACCAACATTCGGAGGAGACTACCAAGAAAAAAATTCACTGTGTATATTTACACAAAATCCTTGGTTCCTTGGAAAATTAAAATCCGGATACCGGTTAGAAAAGCTCTTGTTTATTCAAGAAATACTTTTGGAAACTTTTGAAAAACTGCTACGAACACCAAAAATAGCACTTTTTTTGATGGAAAACATGATTTTACGTGTTTTTTCATTTTGACATTTTTTGTAAAACAGTCTCATCTCTTCCCCAATGTTAAAGAGATGGTATCAAAACTTTTGCGGGTTTAAAGGAACAACCGCCTTCGGCGGTCGTTAGAAAATCTTTTATTCGGCATATTTTAAACCTTTCCAAACCTTAATCAAATTTATGCATCCTTTAAACTCTCTCTTTAAATTTTTACCCCTGTTTTTATTAAGTACGTTGGGTATAGCTTGGGTTATCGGACCTTTTATTCCGGTAACCATGAAAGCCTTTTTTTACTCCATAAGCTTAACCATCAAACAAGTGCTGATGTGGATACTACCCTACCTTGTTTTTGGTTTTATGTTTACCAGTATTACTAAAATTGGTCGTCGGGCCTTAATGTTTATCGGTTGGCTAATACCGGCAATATGCTTTTCAAATTTTCTATCGACACATATCGCTTACGGTATTGGTTGTTTATTTGTAAAGTCTTCCAATGTAGAGATCGCCCATAACCTGACAACGAACCAAATACTCAACCCGCTCTGGAGCCTAAAAATTAAGGCTGTTTTGTCGAATGAAATAGCGCTGTTTTTAGGAATTTTTTCTGGGGTCTTGTGTACATGGTTATATTCAAATAAACTCGAAAAACTTGTCGGAAAAATGGACTCTATTATTATGAGCCTCTTGAACAAGTTTTTTGTTCCTTTAACCCCTTTGTTTATTTTTGGATTTGCATTAAAATTGCAGCATGAAAATACCCTTCAATTGGTATGTTTACACTATTCAAAATTGCTGCTCGTAATTCTTTTGGCCGCAAGCGCTTATATATTAACGTTGTATTTCATCTTCAATCGCTGCCGTATAGTTCCCTTTAAGGAAAGCATTCGTAATATGCTACCCGCACTGTTAACCGGATTTAGCACGATGTCCAGTGCAGCGTCTATGCCTTTAACGTTAATCGCGGTCAAAAAAAACACGCAAGAAGGTGAAATCGCAAACGGTCTCGTACCGGCAACGGTAAACGTTCATTTGATGGGCGATTGCTTTTCAATTCCATTAACCGCTTTAGGAATTTTAACCTCGTTCGGTATAGGATTCCCATCGTACAACGATTATCTCTTGTTCGCAACTTATTTTGTACTGGCAAAATTTGCCGTAGCCGCTGTCCCTGGAGGAGGCATCTTGGTTATGTTACCCATACTCGAAAAACATTTGGGTTTTTCAGGCGAAATGTTATCCCTCATAACGGCAATCTATATTATTTTTGACCCGTTCATAACCAGCATGAATGTCTTTGGAAATGGCGCTTTTGCCATGGGCTTTATAAGAGTTTTTAAACGCATTGGGGCGGTAAAAACATCTTATAAAATACTAAACACATAAATAAAAAGCATAAGACATCCATGACTGAATCCATGGGCCACCCAAATGGAGGATTCTATTTGACGCCTTGCATCAAAGGATCCAGCCAACTACGTAATGTTAAAACCTATGGTTTTATTTAAAAGCGGAATCGTTAAAAACGCAGCTGTCTTCCTTGATGCCGAAAGGTATTAATCCATCACTATTGGCGGCTGATAACAGCGATTGAGCACTACATAGCTCAAGGTTGGTAATGACTTGTCGTAGATGATCGCCGATCGGTAACCACTCAAAAATGGCTTTTCGGCCGATGTTAAGTTTCGAAAGCCAATAGGAAAAAGAAAGATCTCCCGAATGGTCTTTATCCATAAGCTGATCGTCGTGCTGTATTTTCAATAAACGCTGCGAAAGAATTCCAGTTAAGGCTGAGGCCAGCGAAAAACGATCGACACTCAATTCCAACATTCGCCAAATAACATCTATGGTTGATTTGGAATGGACTGTTGAAAGAACAAAATGCCCTGTTAAAGCCGCTTGTGTCGCAATGGAAGCTGTTTCTTTATCACGAATTTCTCCCAACATTAAGATATCGGGATCTTGCCTTAGCAATGCTTTTAGCATGGAAGCAAAACCTATCTTTGGCGTTATCTCGGTTTGAACGACATTTTTGAGCGGAAACTCAATAGGATCTTCAATCGTTAAAATTTTTTTTGTTTCCGAGTTAAGATATCGCAAAAAACTGTACAAAGTTGTAGTTTTCCCGCTGCCAGTTGGACCGGTTACTAACAAAAGCCCAATAGGATTTAAAAATAAACATTTAAGGGAATTTAATATACTCTCCGGCATATTTAAAGTATCGATTGTTCTTGCCAAATGATTTTCAGAAAATATCCGTAACACCATATTACTTCCCGAAACCGTTGCTATTTCGGACAACCGAAATTGCATGCTTACACCATCAATTATAACCTCAAAATGACTTTCTTGAACGTTTAAAAATTTTCCAGGATTAAGATGGGCCAGTGTCCGTACGCGCGCCAATATTGTTTTTCCGTATTCCGAAGGATAGATTTCTGGCATTAACCAGTCTCCATCAACACGAAAGCAAACCTTGAAATGCTGTTCTTGCTCTTCAAGCGAAATATCCGAGGCGTTAAGCCTTAAGGCTTTCTTAAAAACATTTTCCAAAGTTACATCGAGAAGCGTTTTATCTTCCACAGGTAAAGCCTCGGTCATCAAGTCACGAGACCAAAAACTACAAACCCATTCTTTAAACTGATCTGATGTAACGACATTAAGCTGCACCCGCCTATCCGGAAACAACCTTCCCAGCAAATTTAATCTTTCACGTGTACATTTTTGGTCGCTAACAGCCCACAACGAATCGTCATCTTCCCTAATCGGCAAAATACGGTAACGTGTTATCAACTCCTCAGGCAAACACACGTTACGGCCAAAAAAGTTAAGATTCAAAAATTTATGAATTTGAAGTTGTTACAGCTGGTTTTTGGCTTGCCGGTTGAGGTTCATTAGATTTTTTTATCGCTTTATCACCGCCAGCGGAAACATTGCTATGTTTGTAGTCGGTTTCGTAAAAACCGCTTCCTTTAAAAATTAAACCTGCACCTGTTCCAATTTGTCGTTCCAAAGCTGGGGCTTGGCAATAAGGGCAAACCGTTTTCGGAGCCTCTCGCATGGACTGAAAAAATTCGCTTGTTCTTTTACACGAACGACACAAATATTCATAAGTCGGCATAGCTTGGTTTAAAATACTCTTTTAGAATTTTATCAAGTAAATTCTTTTTACTTTCCGAAGACAAGATAAATTCTTTTTACTTCTTTAAAAACACCGAATAGACTTTTCGTCTCTAGACTTATTATATCGATAATTGAATACCCGCTCTCTTAAAAAATTCTCAAAAGGATTTTTACTTAAAAATTCTTAACTAAAAAAGCATTCAAACAATTTACCGCTTATCACGCTTGTACTTTTTTTTGGCAAAACCTAAACTAAATAATTTATTATGCTCGAAAGCTCGATCGATTTTCAACTGCATCCATCTCCGGAAGCATTAAAATTGATCCCTTTTGCTCAGGCTAAAAAACATCGGATATTGACAATAAAATTTGCACAAAATACGCTTTCGGTGGCCGTTAGTGGCTCAACAACAGAAGAATACCTCAACTTTTTAAAGCAACGCTTCAATTGTGAAATTTCTCAAATCCTTACACCCTCAACTTTTCTGGAAACCGCTATTCAGCATTATTATCGAAAAATCAAACCGGAAGCAAAACCTATAAATCTCTTAAGTGACAATACGCCAACGGCTTTACTAGCCGAAAAAATATTGTCCGATGCCATCGAAAAAAAATGCTCCGATATCCATATTGAACCTTTTCGTGAACATTTGGCGATAAGATACCGCAAAGATGGCTTCCTAAAACTAGAACAAACCCTCGAAAAATATTGGCAGCAACCTTTAATTGCGTACCTTAAACTTAAAGCGCAATTAAATATAGCCGAAAAACGTTCTCCTCAAGAAGGAAACTTTGAGTATGACGACTTCAATGCACGCCTTTCCTGCGTTCCAAGTTTGTACGGTGAAACGGCTGTAGTACGATTGTTATCACCGGCTTCAAGTATACCAGATTATGCAAAACTAGGGCTACATTATCAAAATGAGTTTTTAGAAAATTTTCACCGGCGAAATGGTCTTATTGTTATCGCGGGCCCAACCGGAAGTGGTAAAACAACCACTTTGTACTCTTTAATCCTACATTTGGTAACGCTAAACAAACGTATCTTAACCATTGAAGACCCGGTGGAATACCGACTACCACACGTTGGTCAAATTAATTTACCGACATCGGCATCAATAGAGGACACACTACGTGCTATTGTAAGACAAAATATTGATGTTCTAATTATTGGTGAATTACGAAGTTATGACCGTCTACAAGTTGCTTTAAACGCAGCTTTAACGGGACACCTTGTTTTATCAACAGTACACGCTAAAGATGCTATGCAAGCCGTTGATCGATTAAGAAATATGGAGGCATCTGAAAACCTATTGGAATCAACCCTACGCTACGTCGTGAATCAAAGACTTATACGACGCTTGTGTCAACGGTGCGCCGAATACTATCAACCGCCTTATCACAAAAGCGCAAATGTTTTTGCCAACAAGAACATGCCTTCACAATTGAAACGTGAAAAAGGGTGTAAAGAATGTATGTTCACTGGTTTTGACGGGCGTACCGGTATATTTGAAGTTTTTGAAAATTCCCCAACTAACTACCTTAAAGGACTAAAAAACAAATTGCGCCTTACTGGAATTAATTTATCTCAAAATGTAACTTGTCTTCTAAGGGACTTTAGCACTAGTATAAGTGAAGCGGCGCGTTTCATCTAATTTAATCGAAAGTTTTTATGAATTACGAAATGAAAGTACTGATTCAATTAGGAATCAATGCAAAGGCTTCGGATATCCATTTATATGTTGGCGAAAGTCCTACCTTAAGGGTTGACGGTGCAATGGTTCCGATCGAAGGACCAGAACTCACTCCTGATGATACGAAAAAATTTACAGAAGAAATTATGCCACCCGAGCACTTGGAATCCTTAAAGAAATACAAGGAGGCCGATTTTGCACTTTCGTTACCTAAAAACGATGAAGCACGGCATATTCGACTCAGAGCAAACATCTTTAGCTCAATGGGGAACTATGGAATTGTTTTAAGGCTTATTTATAACGATATTTTACCCATTGACGATATTGGTTTCCCAAACGTTCAAATCATTAAAGAACTATTGAATGCCCCACGAGGTCTTATATTAGTAACCGGCCCAACAGGATCAGGAAAGTCTACCACTCTAGCGGCAATGATCGATTGGATTAATAGTTCGAGAGAAAAACATATTATTACGATTGAAGATCCTATTGAATATATCCATCAGCACAAAAAATGTCTTATTACCCAACGCGAGCTTGGTCACGACACACCTTCTTTTGAGCGTGCGATTGTTGGTTCTCTAAGACAAGACCCCGATGTTATCCTAGTCGGTGAAATGCGTGACCTTCCAACCGTAGAAGCCACGGTATCTGCCGCGGAAACCGGTCACCTTGTTTTATCAACCCTACACACCACCGGAGCAGCCCGTACGGTTGATCGTATTATTGACGTATTTCCCGAAACAAGTAAGGAACTTGTACGCATGCAGCTTGCCTCAAATTTAATCG
The DNA here is from genome assembly GCA_964508215.1 of uncultured Opitutales bacterium. Taxonomy (GTDB): domain Bacteria; phylum Verrucomicrobiota; class Verrucomicrobiia; order Opitutales; family UBA9783; genus CAZDSI01. The sequence continues at coordinate 11,273 of CAZDSI010000028.1, read as the reverse complement.
GAGTTATTTCTCAGGTTCTTTGCCGAAGAGCCGAAGGATCAGGCCGTGTTTCCGCCTTTGAAATTATGCTCCGGACGGATTCCATTTCAAACCTCATTCGTGAAAAGAAAACATTTCGTATACAATCTGAATTAGAAGTAGGCCATAACTTAGGTATGACAACGCTTGATAAGAATTTGATACAACTGTGCCAAAAAGGTATCATTTCAATCGATGAAGCTTTATCCAAAGCACAAGCGCCAATCGAAATGGCAGCAATGCTAAAGCAAAATGCACCCGTAATTGCCCCTAAAAAGAAGGGATGGTTTTAATTTCCTTAGCACTATTTATTCACATTCAGGTAAAGGCATTTTCGACTAAGCGCTTTGTCTGTTTTCTCTTAAACAAAAGTTTTAGAATGCGAGCTTTTATTTGCCTTCTAAAACCCTACGTTAAAAAAATGAATACCTACAGAATAATTTAAAAATACGCTATCACGAGGCGACAGGATTCACCACAAGCTGCTAACTGCAGAAAAAATCGAGATAGGATGTTACCCAAAAAACAAGCAATAAGGAATTAATTGCTTAACAACTTTAAGATATCCTCGTTATTATTCCTTTTAGCCATTATAAGGGCGTCCATACCGACTTTGTTCGCAATATTTTTTCGTGCCCCATGTTTTAAAAGAAGCCGAACCATTGCTTCATTGTTTTCATCAGCCGCGAGCATTAGGGCACTACAACCCATGCGATTAGTTGAGTTGATATCCACTTTTTTCTGCAACAGAAGATAATTAGCGATCGCCAACTGATTGTGGATAACGGCTACATGTAAAGGTGCATTTCCTTCGTAAGCAGCCGCATTCCAATCAACCTTAAATTTTTCGGCACACATGCGCACATATTCAAATTTTCCACCAGCAATAGCTATTCCTAACGGACTTATAGGATCTTCCTTTGTAAGGCGACAAGGGTTTTTACCGCGCTGCAATAAAAACTCAGAACACCCATAAGAACTGTTCCCAAACGCCCAAGATAATAAATCCATACTCTCTTGTGGGTTTTCTTCCAACGATAGTTTGCTTAACTCTTTAACATCGTCTTTTTCGATGGCCACGTGAGCTTTTGTCTTGCCAGTTTCACCAAAAATTATTTCGGACAAAGATCGCATTGTATTTTTCATTGGTTTTAAGTACTTAGTGTTAAGCTACGGCAATCATTGGGCTGATTTCCCCTTGTTGAGCCTTAGCAAGAATATCTTTCATTGCGAATGTTACCGGTTTCATATTGTGATGATCAATGGTATCCAATACGGGTTTCAAGCCTGGTACATGGTAAAGTTTCTTACCCGTATCCGAGCTCGCAAAAATGCCAACGCCTTCATCCGGAGCATGTTCGGGAACTTTCAATTTAAGTTCTTTGCCTAAATGCCATACCGCGTTGAGACGATGACCCGGTTTTTCCAACCAATCGTGCACGACTTCACCTTCTACGGTTACCGTTGTTAACTTCTTTCGAACCTCTTCCGAATCCAGCCCATAACGCTTTACTGCAAAAGCATTTACCGAAGAAGGATTGAAAGCAATACCTTGTTGGATGTTAGCACAATTCTTACCGGTAGCGTAGGAAGCTTCACCACCACCCTTTGAGTGACCGCTGATAACAAAATGTTTTTTTGTATACTCTGAACCCAACTGATTACATATCATGTATGTAACAAAATCCGCGTCACGAAAACTTTGCGGCATACCGCCAAGCCCTTGATTAAGGTTTGTAATCCAGGTTGCCCAAAAACGCTTGGGTTCTTTACGGGGTTCTGTGCTTGAGCCAACAATCACTAAATGTAGAGTTTTACTTTTCTCATTCCAGTGTAAGGTAGCTTTAAAACCTGAATCTGGATTTGTGATTTCACCGTTTTTGTCAAGTTGAAGTCCAGATTCTTTAAATGCTTTGCTAAGGCTCAATAGCTTAGGTTGTATTTCTCGTAATTCTTTTGGCAAAGAGTCTATATCCTCAAGCAATTTCGGATTGACCAACAACCTTCCAATATTTTTGTACCCCTTGATCTCTTTGGTTGCTTGAGAAGAGATATCAGGGGCTTCAACAGCTCCTACATCTTTTGCACCCTTAGCTTTAGACGGAGCTTCATCATGTAATCCCGCATAAAGCTCCGCAGCCTCGTTAATTGTTTCAAGCTTTTTCAGGGTTTGTTCTCGATGTTTTTCGTCTAGCTTCAGCTGTAACGGAGTCGGCTTTGGGGCCATAAACTCCATAAAGGAGCCCGAGTGCCCTGTAAAAAGTCGAAATAATGGGCTTAACAAAAAGTTTATTATGGCGATTAATGTTCCAACGATTTTACTTTTTATAAAATAACCCGTATCCTGATGGCTAAAATCTTTCCACACCGCAGCCCATTTACCATCTTTTGCAAGCTGGTCGACTTTACTTAGTGAAACCGAAGGTACACTCCGGCCTTCTGTCTTAGCTGTAGAACCTGTCTCAACTTTTCGACTACCGGCTTCAAAACGCAAAACTAAACTCTTAACTGCAGGTTTTTGGGTATAGTCAAACTGCCGTTCCTGACTTTCTTTGACAGAAGAAGTGGGATCACCACTGTAAAGCTGAAGCTCTCGGCTTTCGCCTACGTTATGTAAGGATAAGGACCGATCAATCGGGGAGCTCATAAGGTATGTTTTACAACCAAGGAACTTACTTTATTTTGCACATCCAACGCTACTTCTGTAAAGGCACCTACCAAAACTTGAAGTTCTTTTTCGCTACTAAGCGAGGATAAGACTTTTTGGAAACACAGCACAATACAGTTACGTAAGGGGTCAATGGCAAGCACAGCACCATGACTACTAACCTGTAAGAGGTTAAGTGTTAGTATATCGTAGTAAAGATTATGTAAGGCATGTTTTTCAGCTTCTTCGGGAACTTTATGCAGGTCTGCGCTTAAAAT
>CAZDSI010000028.1:4719-8304 GCA_964508215.1 uncultured Opitutales bacterium | reverse complement strand
CTTCATTCTCTAATAGCTGAATGACAATTTCTATACCACTTTTATGAGCCAAGACGCAGGCATGATTTGCATCCAAACTGAGCGAAATTCCGACACTTTCGCCGATCTTTTTTAACCAATCATTAAGTTTTTGAGCGTTATCCATAACACAAGGTGTACTAAGTTAACCTTCTTTTCGCTAAAATGCCAGACTATAATGAAGGAATTCTGGGTGTTATCCGATCGTTTGAAGGTTATTTAATCGATTAACTTGCCTTAGATAAGATTTTAAACGAGCTTCACGCAGTAAACAATTTGCAAAACAAGACAAAAATAAATTCCGAAAAACTTTCCTCGAGAAAAATTCAAAGAACGTAGCTTTTTGGAAAAAAAATGCTTCGTACTTCGTTGGATGCAAAGCGCTTCTAGTTGAGGACTCGATCCTTAAAGCCTACCGGCTCAAGTTAAAATGGAAGCCCCTACCTTTGGAATCAAATCCTAAAATGCGGAGCATTTTCGGCTCCAGGGGTACTTATGCTTAAAATAAATGCTCTTTGAAGAATAATTCGAAAAGAAAATTTCTTACCGAAGAAAATTTATGCTCATATCTGCCTGATAGGTAATAAAGAGCGCTACTGGTGACAACTTATGGTTTTTATTTTGACTTAGCTTCTTTAAGCAAAGTTACAAAGTTTCTCGTAATCTTTGAGAGTGGCCCGTTGGAAAGAAAACACAACAATGTAGGCTTAGAGTCTAACCATTTAAAATCTTTCAGATGCATCCATAAGTCTTCGTGAGAAGAAAAGGCTTTTATGAGCCGCCCATTGGAAGATAATTTTTTAACAACGTTTCCGAGGTTAATCGGACGAAGTGGAGAAACAAATTTATCGGAAAAAAGATGTGCTTTAGCCGGCGCAAACCACACCTGATCCGCACCTTGAAAAGCTTCCGTTGCTCGACGTTCAAAATATTGTGACGCACTGGTATTGCATGCTGGTTCAAAACAAGCGATGATTTTGTACTCGGGATACAAATTTCTTAAGCTTTTTAAAGTTCCACATACCGCCGTCGGATGATGCGCAAAGTCCTCAACAACCTTTAACACTTTCGTATCCCATAAAAATGCTTGACGACGCTCTACTCCCTTAAAATGAAGTAAAGGCTCTAAACTCAAAGACAACTCAGGATGCGCATTAGCATAGAGATGACACGCGACAGCTGCCATGGCCACGTTACGCGCATTAAATTCTCCTTTTAAAGTATACCGAATGTTCTTTTGCCAAGGTTGCCCATCGCAATAAAGATCAAAGTAGCTTTCGCATTGCGAATCGTTAAAATTGCGAATCTGCCATCGATTTTTACGACCAAAACCAACGGGAACGGTCTGTGTCCAGGGGCAAGGTAAAAGCTTTTTTATATTCTTATCGTCGCCGTTGTAAACAATATGGCCATTATTGGGAATTAAACGGGTCAACAAATAAAAAGTACGTTGTATATCACGAAGTGAGCTAAAAATATCGCCGTGATCAAATTCGATGTTGTTAAGAACAAGAAGGGTTGGAAAATAGTGATGAAATTTACTTTTTTTGTCAAAAAAAGCGGTATCGTACTCATCGCCTTCGATAACGAAAGGAGCCGCATCGGAGCCTAAAGAAGCCCCATGGACAAAATTTTTGGGTAGTCCACCGATTAAATAACCAGCGTTAATGGCATTTTGACGAAGTAAAAAGGAAATGAGACTAGTTGTCGTAGTTTTACCATGCGTACCGGCAACCGTAATGGTGTAACGTTTCGATAATAGATGCTGATGTAAAAACTCAGGGAAAGAACTTATGGGATAACGGCGCGTTTTTAAAATATATTCAATCTCTGGATTCAACCTTGAAATAACGTTACCGACGATTACCAAATCGGGATTAAGTTTTTCAAGACGAACAGCATCGTATCCCGAAAAAATCTGTATATTCGACTGCTCAAGAAGCGTTGATATAGGCGGAAAAAAAGTGGAATCACTTCCACTTATATCATGTCCCATTTCCCTAAGAAGAAGGGCAACGTGAGCCATTGCTGTCCCACAGATGCCCATAATGTAAATACGCATAGGTTACTTTAAAGGAAACTCTGGATTTTCTTCCTTAGGTAAAGATCCTTCTGCGGGAGGAGGTGTATTGAATGAAGCGTTAAAATCGCTTGGAGTTTGCTGAATAAAGCCACCACCCATATTACCGCTATCGCTAACTTGTACAGGTATAGCAAGTTCTTCGTATCCTGGAGCTTCAACAAATATTTGTCCTTCACCAGGCTCACCGGCTTCAACCGTAACCGTAACGCTGTCTTGTTTAGCCGGAATAATCACTTCGGGCATAATTACACTATTCGGTACATCCGTTGTAACATTCAAATAAAGCCCTGCACCTGAAACAGGTGTATCGGTCTTAAAGGTAATCGGCTGGTGGTCACCCTTACGCATTTGCAAACTGTCGACGTCGACATGTAAACGGCCTTTGTCGACCAACAGGTTACCAACAAATTGTTTTTCCGCCCCATTCATAACATAAACGGGATAAGTTTTGCCGGTAATCAATGTTGGAATAATAAACAATACCACATTTCGTGACACAAATTCCGTTTCCGCGGCGAAATCACCGACAATAACTTTATCTTCGGTTGTAAATCCACTGCCAACGACTGAAATCTTTGCACCCACAGGGCCACGTTCACTTTCAAGCGAGAACACATGGCGCATGGCAACCTTTAAATGGTAAAGCGGACTTTTAAATTCTTGTGTCTTATTTTCACCACGTGATTGGTAATTGTATTTTACGTTAAAGTAATAGGCGGCCTCCGCACGATCGCTGGGAAGGTAATGATCGTAGATATAAAACTCATTACCCAAAGGTCCCTTTTGCATTTGATGAGTTTCTCCATCGATAACCACATTGGCCTTATAGGTATTTGGCAAAGCACTCGACTCTTTCGCTGTTGTATGCATTGTCAAGCGATAAGTATTCGAAGGATTCTGCATCGCCTGGTCGGGTGTCAAATTTGTAATGGTTTGCGAACAGCCTGTAAATAGGATCAAAGAAGAAAAGGCTGAAAGTGATTTCCATAGAAATTTTTCTGTTGGCGTTAACCGTTTCATGCGTATCATGATTGGAAAAATTTTGTGAACTTACAAGAATTATCTTTAGGACTTTATCTACACGTGCCTTTCTGTGGCGCAAGGTGTGATTATTGTGCTTTTTATAAGGAATTATTAAACAAAGACAATTTATCTTTTTACCTGACAAATATTCGGAAAGAGCTGGAATCTTTTAAGGTTTCTCGAAAAATTAGCACGCTTTTTTGGGGCGGCGGTAGTCCTAGTGTTTTAACCGCCAATCACCTTGAAAAATTGGGAGATATTTTTATATCAAGACTCAAAAACCAGCCAATGGAATGGACGGTCGAAGTATCTCCAACTTCAATTAAAGAAGATAAGTTACGCGTCTTAAAATCCTTGGGCGTAACCCGCATCTCTATGGGAATCCAAAGCTTTTCGGAAGAAACTTTGAAAACTTTAGGTCGACGGCAAACCGTTAAACAAGTTTATAAAGCGTACGAGCA
>CAZDSI010000028.1:3033-4693 GCA_964508215.1 uncultured Opitutales bacterium | reverse complement strand
ATAAGACGATGCGGGTTTGAAAACATTAGTGTTGACCTTATTTTTGCCGTTAAGGATCAAAATCTGAAAATATGGCAAAACGACCTGGGAAAAGCCTTAGCTCTAAACCCAACACACATTTCAACCTACTGTTTAACACACGAAACGGAGGCCTTAGACCCAAGAACCACCTTAGATCCAGACTTACAGGAAAAATTTTATCGTTTTACCTGGGACTTTCTAGCATCTCATGGCTACCCACAATATGAGATTTCAAATTTTGCACCGAAAAAATATTGGTGCATGCACAACGTAAACACTTGGCGTATGCAAGATTGGGTTGGCTTTGGGCCAAGCGCGGCTTCTCAATATTGCAGGCAAAGATGGACCAATGCGGCTTCTCTACAAGGTTGGGCCAAAGGCGAAAAAAGGGACAGCTATTTTCTCACCGATAAAATTCTGGCCGCGGATTCTTTAATTTTTGGCTTACGGATGAACGAAGGTGTTCAACTTTCAGGTCTCATAAAACAATTTTCTTCGATTCAATGGGAAAAATTCAACCCTTTAGTCGAAAAGTTATTGGCTTCACACTACGCTACCTTTGACAACCACATTTTAAAATTAACCGATGATGGACGAATGGTTGCAGATGCTATCGCCGGCGAGATTTTTAATCACCCAATATTTGAAGTCCAGAACGTAGTCTCTGGTTCTCAGGAACGTGGCTCTTGGTCTTAAAATGCTTCGCACCAGGGACGTATCCATGGATCCTAACATACTTCGCATTTTATTATTAGGTTTCCTTCCCTTTGAAAAGGTTTTCAATTTACTTCTGGCCTTAGTACAGATAACAACCTGCTTTTAAAGTTAGTGAGAAAGCCCTTTTAATGATTGATCTCTACGCTCCAAAATACTCGCCAAATATTTCTCGGTCAAAAAATCTTCATCTTTCGCTAAACTAAAAAGGCCTTTTAGAGTTTCCAAATCCAATTTTTTAATAGCTTCTTGTACATTTATTGGACATTCTTTGGTGTACGATTTCACAAAGGATTCAGAATGTGAATGAAATTGCCGCCAAATACTATTTTGATAAACGACATAACGATAAAAACGTTCGTAAGGCTTCCCATTTTTACTAGCAAAAAAGCTTTCTGAAACTTTGTCGCCAAAAGCATTTTTCAAGCGTTCTGATGTGGGATTTTCAATTGTCTTAGCCGAATCAAATGGAAACGGCTTATCCCAATCATCGGTATCTAATTTTGCATCGTAAAAGACTCTTACAAACGGTAATTCGCCATAACGAACAAATTGCCGATTACAAATTCCACTGTTATCTATAGCAATAAGATAGGTTTTTTCCCCGCGTTTAAGTGCTAAAAGATTGTGAGCACCCGAATCCCATTGGCCAAAAATAAAGTAGAACAATTTAAGCGCCGCCAGATCATCTTTGTCAGCTTGTTGTAGGACGCTTTTATACGCTCCCGGTTGCAAGAGATCTAGAGAAGTTTCCACAAAAAGTTGGAGAGAACCTTTTTGTCCGTTGATTTCTGTTAAAATTGTTGGAGGAATATAAGGGAATCCCAATAACACGGATGCTTTATAGGCAATTACTTCTGCTTTAGCATCTTGCAAGTTTTCGGAAACTACAGGCTTAAAAACCGCTCTTATGCCGTTTTCGAGC
>CAZDSI010000028.1:0-3012 GCA_964508215.1 uncultured Opitutales bacterium | reverse complement strand
CGTTACCAAGTAAACTTTGCCCTCGAAATCTGCCTTTTTCCCACAACTTTTGAGAAATTCCGACATGGGAATAACAGAGATCGGTTTCTTCCCTTCGAGCACCGAAATGGCCAACGGATGTTTCCAATTTTCTTGCGAATAAACGATTAAATCTTGCGAGGTTTTTATTTCCTTAACTTTTTCTGTCTAAGCACCTCGAGGTTTTACCATTTGTTGTTTTTCGACTAAGCTCGAACCTGTTTTACATCTAAGTTTGTGAAAAACCCAAACACAGCTTACGAAAAAAAGGCACACCGTACCGGTCATAATAAACGATTTAACAATAAATTTCGACTGATTATCTATCTTTTTCATATTATCGTATCCTAGAATTGCTAGTTCACAGCCTAGGCTGACCATCAATCTTCGAAACCATCGATGCTAGCACATCGAATTATAAGCCTGAAAGGCAAAAAGAAAAACGAATTTTTATCAAAACGCAATGCATTTTTGAACCAAGAACCCTTGGTCCTTGCATCTTTAAAGATCCCGGACAAGGTTTAATTTGCATCGTTTTTAACATGAAATACACTCCGGTAGTACAAAGCGGTACATTTTTTTTGCCCATACCTTTCCCGCATAATCTACACCAATACGTGGTGTCCGAAGAAATTTTTGGGGCTTTGTAGCACCTTCTTCGATCCAAAGTGTTTCCAACGGACTACAAAGTTTCCCGCTAAATTTACCATCAACAAACAGGGCCTTCGTAAGACATCCCGGTCCATTGTAATTTCCAACGCCCCTAAAAAGTACGCCCCCGGCTTTACCTTCGGCTTCGGTAACAATATTTAACATCCAGTGTATCCCGTAACACAAGTAAACATACCAACGCGCCGGTGGCCCAAACATTACGGAATTACGTTTCGTAAGACCAAAACGAGCATGTGATGCGAGATCTTCAGGCCCACCATAGGCTTCAACCTCATTGATACGCATTTTTACAACGCTACCATCGTCAAAAACCCGACAAAGCATTTTACCAAGTAATTCGGGTGCAACCTCTAAAGAAGAACGCGCAAAAAAATCCCCTTGAAGGATTTTTTGATTTTGCGTAGCATTAAGCACATGCGTGTAGGATGCTTGTTCCATATTGTATATTTTTGCTGTTTTTACACCTGGTGTCAAACTTCGGTACGGGTTGCTTCCTTTAATATTGAAAATTATTTAGTTTGCGATCGATGGATCGAGGGAAAATTTGTAAAAAATTATCCCAAACCGGAAAATGCGAAAGATGCTTTACGCAAGCTTATAAAAAAAATTAATCCCGATGTGCTTGCACTGCAAGAGATTGGAACAGAACCTTTTCTAAAAGAGCTACAAAACGATTTAAAGTCCGAAGGTCTACAGTTTCCTTTCGCAACAATAGTAGAAGCAAAAGACTCTACAAGACATATAGCGGTGTTATCAAAATTACCGTTCAAAGGAACACCCTTGCATCATCAGCTTTCATTTAGTTATCAAAAAAATTTGGAGTACGTAAAACGAGGTCTCTTGGAGGTATCTTTTGAAAACGAAACTAACACTTGGCGGCTTTTTGTTGTACATTTAAAAAGCAAACGAAACGACATGGCTGGAGATCGTGATTCACACCTTTTTCGCGAACTTGAAGCCAAAACTATTGCGCGATTTATTCAAGAAAGATTTTCACTCACAAAGGAATTGTTTATTTTGGCCGGTGATTTTAACGATTCAAAATCAAGTCAAACCCTAAAACACTTCATACAACTTCCCGTACAAAACTTACCGCACAAAGATTCGCGCTTGGAAAGTTGGACCTATCGCTATGGCAAAGAAGATTCCTACATTCGTCATGATTTTATACTACCTTCAAAAACATTCCAGGGTTTTCTATCCAAAACGGAAGTATCTATCGACGATAGTCCCGAATCTCTCATTGCCAGTGATCATCGCCCTATCTATATCGATCTTGTCTTTAAAAACGATTCAGACTTCGACGTGAGAGAAGTAAATCAAACTAATATTTCAAATATATTGCTAGAAATACAACAGTCTAAGGCTAAGGTTAAACCTTAAACTGACGTATGCTTTTCTTTAGTCGTGCGGCCATCTTTGCAAGCGCTTCAGAGCTGTTAAATGTCTCCGTTGCTCCTTTTGCGGCCTCTTGTGTTTCGGTATTAATTTCTTTAATGTTCTGCGACACATCCACGGCCCCTCTTGCGGCTCGTTGAATCTTTTGAGCAAGCTCATTTGTGGAATGTGAACTATTTTTGACCGTCTGCGCGATAACACTTGTTGCCGACGATTGCGCTTCAACCACTCTTGCAATACTGGCCGAAATTTCAGAAACTTCTTCAATAATCTTTGTAACTGCATTAATTTCTTTAACTGAAACTTCAATATCTTTTTGAATTTGAGCGATTTGTTTAGCGATTTCCTCAGTGGCCTTACCACTTCGTTGGGCTAAATCTTTTATTTCGTTGGCGACTACCGCGAACCCTTTACCCGCTTCGCCCGAACTTGAAGCTTCAATATGGGCGTTTAACGCAAGTAAATTGGTTTGGTCGGCAATTTGATTAATAAACTGTACGATCATACCAATTTTTTCAGCCGCATTGTTGAGCTTTTTCATTAAAAAATGTGTTTCCTGAGCTTTTTGGTTGGCTAATCGTGCAATATCCGATTCCTTGGCACATTTTTCAGAAACTTCATGAATGGATTCGCTCATATCATGAATACTGGAAGCCACGTGGTTTGCTGAAGCCGATATTTCCTCGGCCGACGTCGCCATGAAATCTACGTCATCGGACAATTCTCCACCCGTCTTTGCCACTTTCGTAGCCCGTAGGTTCATTTTTTCAACGCTCAAGGTCAAATTGTTGGAGGTGTCAGTCAAATCGGCCGATGATGAACTCAAGATATCCGTGTTTTCATCAACTTCTTTAATGATTCGCTGTAGCCGCTCTATAAAAGTGTTAAAACTGGAAGCCATTTGGCCGATTTCATCTTTTGTCT
>CAZDSI010000027.1:14818-18282 GCA_964508215.1 uncultured Opitutales bacterium | reverse complement strand
GTTTTTAGGGAAAGCAACCAAAAAGGTAGTGGCAAACAGTTCTGTTAAAACACCTTTGTCGTTTACTCGGAATACGCGGCCGCATTCAAATAATTTTTCAGCGAAACTGTTTTGGTTCCAATTGAATTTCAGTGCGCCCAATAAGCCTGGAATTAACGAATAGCGTAAGCAAACATGATCTTGGGTTAAAGGATTAGAAACTTTCAGCTTATTTACGGTGCTTTTTTCAAGAAGCATTTCGAGAATTTTTTCTTCTTCTAAGCTGTTTGTATAACACTCTTCAAATCCATGGGCCGTTAAAAAAGCAATAATTTTTGTGCGCAAGGTATTTACACGATCGTCTTCAAGTACGGTAGCCTTGACTGTTGGTACATTTGAAGGAATTTTATCGGTGCCATAAATTCTCAAAATTTCTTCCACAAGATCTATGGGATAAAGGATATCATTTCGAAACGTGGGTACTTCGATATTCAAGTTTTGAAGGTTGCCACCATCTAAAACCTTAAATTCCAGCCGTTGTAAAATCTCGCTTATTGTTTTAGCCGGGATGTCGATTCCACTAACGGATTTAATTTTATTTATTGGAAGCGTTAGGATGCTTTTTGTGTGTACGGGTTGCCCTATTCTGTGAATCTGATAAACCTCGATGGAAGGGTTTAGTTCTTTAAGGAGCGCTATTGCTCTGAGGGCCGCCTTTTCAGTTTTAGAAGAATCGATGTTGCGTTCAAAACGGTAAGAGCTTTCGGTGGAAAGACCCAACTGATTTGCCGCTGAACGCACGTTGTGCGGCATAAAATAAGCGCTTTCCAATAAAATTTCTGTTGTATGTTGCGATACCTCGCTATTGTTTCCACCAATAAGGCCGGCAATAGCCAAGGCCTTATTATCATCGGCAATAACAAGTGTTTCGGATGGCAGGGTATAATTTTGGCCGTTAAGCGCATCAAATTTTTCACCCGTGGTGGCCTTCCGCACGTAGAGTGTGTTTCCCTCAATTTTATGAAGGTCGAAGGCATGCAAGGGTTGGCCACTTTCCAGCATCACAAAATTTGTAATGTCGACAATATTGTTGATAGGGCGCATGCCAGAATTCTCTAAAAAATTGCGAAGCCAATCGGGACTTTGTTCTACGCGTATGCTACGTATGGCCCATGCGGAATAGAATGGGCAGGCTTCTGTTAGCACTTTTACGTTTTGCAATTTGCTATCGGCTTGTATTGAGCCTTTCTCGAGATTCGTTATGTTAGGATAGCAAACGTTTAAATTGTACCAGGCGCTCAGTTCGCGTGCGATACCGAGATAACTGAGACAATCGCCACGATTTGCCGTAATCGTTAGGTCAAAAATAACATCGGAATTTGAAAAGTATTTTTCAATTGGTTCGCCCACAACGCATTCTTCGGGAAGTATAAGCAGTCCTTCGGAATTTGAGCACAATCCAAGTTCTCGGCCACTGCACATCATGCCTTCGGATTCTACACCGCGCATTTTGGTTTTTTGGAGAGTATATCCGTTTACCATTGAACCGGGCAGTGCAACCGGAACAAGATCCCCGGCCTGGAAGTTGTTAGCACCACAAACAATCGTTTTTGTGGTCTGAGGATCAATCTGTACTTTACATACGCTAAGGCGGTCAGCGTTAGGGTGTTTTGCCCTCTCTAAAACCTTCCCAACAACAACGGGTCCCTTTGCGCTATAACCCTTAAATTCTATTCCCTCAACTTCAAATCCGAGGTTAATTAGCGTATTGGCACATTCCTCGGCAGAAACGGTTAAAGGTACATATCGTTTTAGTGCGTTAAAAGCGATTTTCATCCAGATTTTAGGAAAGCTGTATGCGTACGTTTTGTCAAAAACATTATCGAAAAGTTCATGGACTTATACGAGACAAGAAGTTGATGTGGTCCACTTTCTTCGGCAAGAAAGTGGACCACCCTTCAAAGAACTTCTAACTCGATGCTAGCGCATCGCATAAAATGCTTTGTGTTTTATAAAAAATTCGTTTTTCTTTTTGGAAAGTTCGGAACCCGTTTCTTTTTACACAAAAAGAAACGGGTTCCGACGCATCAAAGTTTTTTCAAAGAAAGGTTCTCTCCATGTTCGGAGGGAACTTATAAACTATCATAATCTTTAACCGCGACATCTCTCATTTTACCTGTTGCTAGGTCATAAATATAATGATTGGGCCTGCCGCTTTTTATTTCGTACACGAATGGGCAGCCCGGAGGATTGAGTGGTCGGGTAAAACTTAAATTAGTGTTTGGGCTTAGGTTAATTGGGGCGAGTGAATTGATTACATTTCCCGCATTGGTTGTGCTCCAGGGTTCCCAAGCAATTTTGCTTCGGAACGGAACGATTATGCCGCCCCCGAGATTAATTTTGTAATTTCCCCATTTTTCTAAGACTTTTACGACGTTTAAGTTTCCGCATTCTGGAAGCTTATTTGTGTCAATTGTCATAAAATCGGGATGTGAGCTACCGGTTATGAGATGTGCATTAATCGTAACATTGGCGCTGACGGGTGTTTTAAGTGGATGTTCGCTGTGTAAGCGAGAGCAATAGTCAAGCCATTGGTTAGAAAGCACGGTAATACTGTCGGATACAATAGCCGCCCTGGACTGTACGTTCGTTGTATTGAAATTTCCTTGAAGATATATTGGAAATTGTGAAAAAACGGTCAATCCACCATTGGGAAGAGATGCCGCATTTTTTAATCGAACGCCAATTGCGCTAAAATAATAGAATGTGTTTGTGTCGGTTCGGTTTGCACGGTAATTGATTCTATAGTCAGTGAGACCCGCCTTTATGAGATTTAGGTTAAAGTTTGGGTTTTCGGCACCAACAATCCCTATGAAATTTTTCCACTCGGGGTGGGCATTAAAGGCCGTTGCCAACTGTCCAACATCAATATCGATCAGCTGTATCCATTTACGACGGTTTTTATCGAAAAATATATAGGGCGTTGTTTGTTTAAAGGATGATGTAGTCGAAAAGTTGTAACTTCCGTCAACTTCGGATGTTAGGTCGGGTATAGTTTGCTCGCGGGATAGAATGACAAATTTATCCTTGTATGTATCTTGGGATACATTGCTATCAATTACTTGTTGGTACCTTAGTTCATTGTTGTTTACGATTTTTTGGAAACCGGGCGATGTTGTTAATGTATCGAGAGAGCTACCGGTTTCCGATCGACAGAAGGCCTCTACATTAAGGATGGGGTTATTTGTGTTTACATATTTTGCGCGTAAGACATGGCCCCAGACGGCTATTCGAGCCGTTTCAACATCGTTGGTGTTAAGATCTTCATTATACAAAACATAGGGTTTCTTTTCTTTTATTTTTACATAAATTTTAGCATCGTAAGGCGCTGTAGTTGCGGCTTCTAAGAGTTTTGTATAGTTAAACCCAGTATTTGGAAGAACTCTAATGAACAACCCGGGCTGGTTGGCCATTTTTTGGCTTTC
>CAZDSI010000027.1:11836-14797 GCA_964508215.1 uncultured Opitutales bacterium | reverse complement strand
ATTTGTGGTTCTGTAAGTGGCGCATCTTGCAAATTGGAGCCGGAAAGCGTAAATTGTGTATAATCTTTTCTTACGGTTGCAGCGGTTGTAAAAGCCGAATTCCAATCTATTCTTGACCTTAATAATGCGTAACAACCAAAGTTCATTTCGATTGTTTTCAAATTATTTGCAGTTGTGTCAGTTTCGGAGTTATATTGAGTCGGATCGTAGCCGGACAACCTCACCCAAGGCTGTTTGGGTCTTACGTATGGAAAGAGTGTTTGAAAATTGGTCGGAATCGGACTAGGAACCGTGTCTGCGTTCCAAGCTCTTGTCCAGGAATTAGGCCAATAAGCGTAACGGCTTTCCGGCCAGAAACGCCAGTAGTAAAATGCGAGGGCTTCATAGGATAAAAAATTACGCGCTGGACTACTGAGCGTATAGGTTGTGCAATCACTTGTTAAATAGTCCGAACTACCTGTTTTATAAGATAACCCGTTTGTTGATCCTGATTTTAAAGCGTTTTTTGCAAAATAGATATTTCCGTTGGCGTTTAAGTTCCCAGAGCCTGGGATAGGAACAGATTTTGGTAGTTGACTTGGTGCGTAGACCGATAAGAGAAAATTTCGGCCTCTATCGTTTAAGTGAACATCCTCATATAAGCTTCCGCGACTTGCGTCGATTTTATCACCACTAAGGTATGTGAGTCGTAGGAGATTTCCGCCAATAGATACGGGTTCAGTGAAAGACATTGTTGCGGAAGTCATGGTAGCCGATGAAAAAGCGGCCAAATAAAGGTTGCCGTTAACGTGTACGGGGCCTGTGAAATCGGTTTGCCAGAAAGAATAAAGGCTAAAATCTCCATCGGCAAAGACTTGAAAGGATGTTAAGGGCCTACGCGTAAGTTCAATATGTTCAAAAACATGAAACACGCGATTGCGTAAGACAGGACCAGCCGTTGCTTTCCCTTTTGCTCTTAAGCCCATGATAAGATCTGCTTTGAAAATATCCGAGTCAATGGCCTTATTAAAAGAGATACGGTTAAAACGTGCACTTAGGGTTATTTGTTCGGCGATGGGATCCATTGTTAGCTGTTGAACAGAACTTCCATTGCTGATAGATTGTGAACTCTTAGGCCAAATCCAACCTCGTTTTTCGAGATCTAACATGGCGTTTAAATTTATAACCCCCGTCGTTGTATAATAGGCAAAAGCGTCGGGTCGTAGAAGAAAATTGGGCGCATTGCCGCTAGAAGTCCATTGACGAATATAATCACGTGCTAATGCACATGCATTATCGAACATATAATGAATACTATTTTCGGCAATTAAGTGTTGTGTGAGTCGAGTTTCTGAACCGGTCAAACGCCAGGTTGTGTCGATCATCAACGTGTAAATAAAACACAGAATTGCCAGAAATATATAGATTGAAAAACCACGTTTTTTTTGGCCACCCATGCTTGTAGTTTAAGTCGTCTTGTGGGCAAATGCCAAGCCTTTAATATTTTATTTTAATTCCTGTTTCAGCCTAGCGCATTGAATTATGAGACGAATGTTTTCTTTTTACGTACCAAGAGAAGGGGTCCGTACCTCCACAAAGAAAAAATATTTAAATATTAAATAAAATAAAGAACCTACACAGAACAGTGGGGCTATTTGCACATGAGAATAAAATGCGAAACATAAAGCCATTATAAGAGTTTTTATACGAATTGAATTAATCGGTTCTTAGGGTTTTAGCTTGTCGCGCTGGATACAATGTTTTTTATTGAAAGCAAATGAGAGAGTTAAACGCACGTACGCATACCTGTGGTGAGTTGAATGAAGCCCATGTTGGACAAGAAGTTATTTTGATGGGTTGGTTACAGAGCTTTCGAGATCATGGTGGCCTATGTTTTATGGATCTTCGAGATCGTACAGGTCTTGTTCAGCTTGTAACTGAAGTTGAAAAATTTGAAGCCATTTTACGCAGTTTAAAGACGGAGTCTGTGATTGAAGCCAATGGTAAGGTTAACTTAAGACCAGCGGCAACGATTAACGAGAAACTTGTGTCGGGAAAAATCGAGATACAAGTTACGTTTTTGCATGTGCACAATGTATGTCAGCCTTTGCCATTTCCGCTGGACGAGAAGGCCGACAAGGTCAACGAGGATTTGCGCCTAACCTATCGCTATTTAGACTTGCGACGTAAAATAAACGGTGACCGCTTAAGGTTACGGAGTCGGGTCGCTAAAGAAGTACGTAATTTTTTAGATGAAAACGGCTTTACCGAAATTGAAACCCCTTATCTCTTTAAAAGCACACCTGAGGGGGCTCGTGAGTTTTTAGTTCCAAGCCGACTAAATCCCGGACAGTTTTATGCCCTGACCCAATCACCCCAACAATATAAACAGATTTTAATGGTGGCGGGCATTGAACGTTATTACTCCTTGGCGCGATGTTTCCGTGATGAGGATTTGAGGGCCGATCGCCAGCCAGAGTTTACCCAAATCGATTTGGAGGCATCGTTTATCGATCGCGAAGACATTTATGTGTTGCTCGAAGGGTTGTTTAAACGTATATGGAAAAAAGCCTTAGGTGTTGATCTTAAAACGCCTTTTGAGCGTTTATCGTTTCGAGAAAGTATGGAACGATTCGGTTGTGATAAGCCCGATCGTCGTTTTGCCCTTGAGTTGCAAAACGTTTCTGATGTCTTTGCCAAATCCGATGTTCGTGTTTTTGCGGAGAAGTTAAAGTCAGGTGGTGTAATAAAAGCCCTAAAAGTACCCGGAATGGCCGATTTGTCGGCCGGAGAATGGGAAGGTCTTGAAAATACCGCAAAAAATTTAGGTGCCGCCGGTTTGGGATTTATCAAGGTTAAAGCGGGTGAATGGAAATCTCCACTGGTTAAATTTTTTAACGAAACTGAGAAAGCTGCCTTGGCCGAGCGTTTAAACATGACGGATGGCGACCTCGTGTTACTGGTAGCCGATCGTTGGGAGAA
>CAZDSI010000027.1:5751-11821 GCA_964508215.1 uncultured Opitutales bacterium | reverse complement strand
ATTCTTGGGCGATTGAGACTTGAGGTGGCGGCTTTATTGCAGAAAAAAGGACAATTAACAATTTCTTCGAGCGATTATAAGTTCTTGTGGGTTGTTGATTTCCCGCTTATTTCCTACGATGAAGAGCAAAAGCGTTATGTGTCCACGCATCATCCTTTTACTTCGCCAGTAAAAGAAGATGTTACCTTGTTGGAAACAGATCCATTATCGGTTAGAGGGCAACACTATGACCTTGTGTTGAATGGGGTTGAGCTTGGTGGTGGTAGCATACGTGTACATTCTCCGGAAGTACAACGCCTTATATTCTCGAAGGTCTTAAAACTCGATGATGCCGTTATTGAAAGCCGATTTGGATATCTCTTGAGAGCTTTGCAGTTTGGAGCGCCCCCACACGGTGGTATTGCTATTGGATTTGACCGGCTTGTCGCACTTTTGTCCGGTACCACCAGCATTCGCGATGTGGTTGCTTTCCCCAAGACACAACGTGGGCAAGATTTGATGTCGCTTAGCCCTGGAACTGTTGAAGAAAAACAGCTCAAAGATCTTGGCATACGTTCAATTTAAGTACCGAGAAGAGATTTTTTACAGAAAAATCTCTTCACAGCTTTTCTTAAAAACTTTTACCAAAAGGATAGGAACCTTAATATTCCTATCTTTTTGGATTTGTTTTTCTTTTTGGAAGGTTCGGAAATCCTTTCTTTTTGCGCAAAAAAGGTTTTCCGATGTATTTTAAAAGAATATGTGGTGGCTGCGATTAGAAGTATTGGATAAAAGATTTTTCCTTTAACCGATTTATCCACGCCTGATAAATCTTGTGGTTCAGTTCCTTAAGCAGCTGGGCTTCGATATTACCTTGAACCTCTGTAAGCGGCAAAATTTGTTGGTCCTTTTTATCTTCTAAGAACACGATAAAATAACGGTTTTCAACGAGCACCGGTTCGGTATATTTGCCTTTATCTAGCGCGAAAGCTAGTTCGGCAATTTTGGGATTCATTTCTATTTTTTCAAGCCATATCCCTTCGGTTGGCTTTTCATGAAGTGCTTCTCTTAGATCTTGGAAGGATGCCCCAGAATGTATTTTTTCGAGTGCAATGTTGTATTTTGAGTGGGCTATCTCTCCATTTTGTAGTCTGTCATCTACATTGAATACGATTTGCTGGATTTTTATTTCAGCCGGTTTAGTAAATTGTGAGAGATTTAATCGATAATATTCTTCGATAGTTTTTGGGCTAATTTCGTTGCTCGATTTTACCTTTTGATCGACCATTTCTCGAACGATCAATGATTCTTTTATTTCCTGTTGAAATTGCCTAAAGGTTTGCCCTTTTTGTTTCAGATATTGCAAAAAAATTTCTCTTTTACCTTCGAAATGTTCTTTGAGCAGTGTTTGCACGTAGTTTTCAAGATAGACATCAAAGATTTTTCCTTTTTTATTTTCAAATTATTGAAAAATGAGTGAATGTTCGATAAATTTTTCAAGGGCATCTTTGCATATTTCGGTATCGGAAGGTTTTTTCAGGGTGTTTTCTGCATTAAGTTGTGATCGATACTCCTGCAGACTTTCATTGAGCTGTTGCAAGGTAATCACTTTTTCGTTTACGATCGCAATTATGCCTGTTTTTGGAGTTTCATTTGTGTTTCCAAATATCGTTAAGGTTAAAAAGGATACAAAAAAAACAAATAGCCTGCTGATACGCATACACCTTCACCTTTACAATGGGATTAAAAATTAAAGCAATCTTTTTTTAATAGTTTTAACGCTTCTTCAGCGGCGATATTTTCAGCCTGTTTTTTTGTACTCCCTTGACCGTGTCCGCATAATTTGTCTTGAAAGTAAACCTCAACTTCGAACAAACGTGCGTGAGTGGGCCCCGATGCATTTATCAGTTTATAATTTAAACTGCCGGCATTGGAACCAACGAATTCTTGTAGCTGTCCTTTAGGATTATCTTTGAGTATTAAGTGCTTCAATTGAGTTTTTATATCTCCGAACCATAAAAGAATTAAGGCATTCGTTTTCTCAAAGCCGGCATCCAAAAAAAGGGCTCCAATAAGTGCTTCGAAAACATCTTCGACGATAGAAGGTGGTAAACTTTTTAGTTCTACGCTACCCGCACAAATGTATTGTGGTATATCTAGACTATAAGCCAATTTCACCAAGAATTCTCTTCGTGAGAGTATGCTATGGGCTTTGGATAAAAAACCCTCATTTTGTCTGGGATAAAGCGTAAAGAGATAATTTGATAACACACAACCCAGGACCGAATCGCCTAAAAATTCTAGCCTCTGATAATGTGTTTTGGGTTTCCCATTCAGCGATTTTTTCTCTCTCCAGAAGGAAGGATGGATTAGGGCCGTAGTTAAGAATTTTTTATTTTTAAAACGATGCCCTAAGCGTTTTTCAAGTTCTTTAAGATGGTTCATAACGACAGCAACTTAAAACGATCAATAAATTCTGTTCCGAAGGTATCGTAGGCTTTTGCTCCGCTGCTCAAAGGATCATACTCAAAAATAGACTGACCAAGACTGCTCGCTTGACTTAGTCGAACGGAGCGCGGAATAACCGTCTTAAATAAAAGCTCCGGAAATGCATTTTTTATTTTTTCAAATATTTGCTTAGAGACATTGGTTCTTATATCAAAAAATGTCATGAGTACGCCGCCTACAGTTAACCGGGGGTTAATGTTGCTTTCTTGAAGATTTTTTACCGTTTGTAAAATCTGCTCCATTTCCTCAACGGCAAACTGTTCACATGGTAGAGTAACGATCAGATAATCGGAAACGGTTAGGCTGTTTATGGACAACAGTCCTAAAGAAGGAGGGCAGTCTAGTATGATGACTTTAAAATGGTTTAATTTTAGGATAGGGGCCAAACAATTTTTGAGCTGTAACGAATAGTTTTCCTTATTTCCGAGTTCTATCTCAAGCGTCGTTAGATCAATTTCCGAGGGTATAATAAAAAGATTTTTTATGCGGGTTGGCAGAATTTTTTCAAGGGCTTGATCAGTCTTTGGATGAGCTAACGGCAGATATAATCCGTGTCCTGCTTGATTTGGTAAGCCCAACCCGCTTGTCGTATTTCCTTTAGGATCTAAGTCAATTAGCAGCGTGGAAATATTTTTTTGCGCCAATGAAACCGATAAATTGATCGCCGTTGTTGTTTTGCCAACCCCACCTTTTGGGTTAACAATACTAAAAACAATCGTTTCCATACTTAGAAGGATGTAAAACTTTTATGTAAAGTCTATCTATTTTAATGCATTGCGACGATGTAATATTTTTAGCCTGTGTTATAAGGTGTAGTGTATTACTAATTATAAGGTTAACGAATTTTTGAAAATATCCGTCTCTAAAAACAAAAATTCGCTTCGAATAATCGAAACGAACTTTTGTTTTTATTGAATGAGAAGGCAAAAGTTATTTTTGAGCTTCTTCAACTTTTTTTGTGGCTTCGTCGTCAACCTTTTGGTCTTCTTCGGTTTGGGCCGTTGGAGACTTGGCTGGAACGTCTGTTTGTGCAGCAAACGCGGCGCTACCAAAGCATACGTTTGCGGCGGTTAAACCAATTAACATCCATTTTGAGCTTAGGATTTTCATAGTCTATAAATACAATTTTTATAGGTTCATTTATTAGATAAACTATTATCTAATAGTTAAAAACTTAAGTATTTTAGAGATCAAGTCAAATAATAACGTGTCCAGTTTAATTCGTTTTCTTTGTCAAGCTAATGGGCTGTTATGTAACGTTTTAGTAGGCTTTAAAGCAACCTTATAAAAAACTATGGTTTGATTTGGTATAATAAGTGAAAGATAGATTTTTCGGCTTTTTTTCAAATAGAAATAAAAAATTTGTAACTTGTTTGTGTTTTAAAACTTACCGGGGTAATGCTTTTGCAATATAAGCCTGTAAAGAAATTTGTAGTCTTTATTTTTTAAGAAATTCTTTGACTAAAAAATTCTTTGAGCCAATTTGAAGTGGAAATAAAAAGCTTTTATTTGGTAACATGGAGCAGTATATTGTTAAAGTTCCGTTAAAAAACAGAGAGTTGCTTACGCGAAATGGCGGGGATAAATGTGTTTATCTAATCTCGTTTGACCTTGCGGGTACTAATATTCAATACGAGCCCGGTGATGTTGTCGGTGTTTACCCGCAAAATGACATTACAGAGCTGGAAAAATTACTTCACCTTACACCGTTTAGAGGTGATGAAAAGGTTATTGTAAACGGGCGAAGTGAGATTTTATTGACCTGGTTAAAAGTGGCCTATGAGCTTGAACATTTTCCGGACAAAGCTTTTCGTGAGCTTGGCGAAAATGTTAAGGCAGGTCATATGTTAAAAATAGAAGATTTAAAACGGCTAGAAATATCGGATATATTGCCTCTCTTAGATTTTCAGAATATTACTCCAGTAAAGTTTTTAAGTTGGCTAAAGCCTATAAAGCCACGTTATTATTCGGTGGCATCCTCTCAAAAAAAGCATCCGGAGGCGGTTGAGTTGATTGTAGGCCTTGTAAACTACAATTTGGAAGGTAAATCTAAAGCTGGTTTAACAACAGGTTACCTTTGTGAACGTGTACATCTTGGAGAAAAAGTTTCCATTTTTTTTCGGAAAACACATTTTCGGTTGCCTACTAACCATACTACGGATGTAATTATGATAGGACCGGGTACAGGCCTTGCTCCCTTTAAGGCTTTTTTAGAAGAAAGATACGCGGTTGGAGCGAAAGGGAAAAATTGGTTGTTTTTCGGGGATCGGCGCCGTGACTTTGATTTTTTACTTGAAGAGACTTTAACGCGCTACAGATCTGAAGGTTTCCTGCAGCGCTTAGATCTAGCTTTTTCTCGGGATCAAGAGCATAAAATCTACGTTCAGCATAAAATTATCGAAAATGGTTCTGAGTTTTGGTCTTGGATTCAAAACGGCGCTTATCTTTATGTCTGTGGAGATGCAAAAAGTATGGCAAAAGATGTCGATGCAGCCTTGCTTAAGGTTTTTTCTACTTGTGGTGGCCATATAGACGCCGAACAGTTTGTTAAAAAATTGAGACAAGAAAAACGCTACCAGAAAGATGTTTATTAAACTGCCGTGTGTTTGCTTGGCGTAAAATAAAAAAATAAAAAGAAGAAGCTTGGTTTGTGAAAAAATAGCGTGTGTCTTGAATTGATTTGAGCACGGCTCGAAAGACTGATTAAATCCCGTCCCTTTCACAGACAATTCTTAACGAAGCGGCAGTTTTCTTATTTCGATGGATCGCAATAGCCTTTTTGAGCATTTGAGTTTCATTACAAGGCTTTCAGGAACTTCGCGTTAAAAGCGAAGGCTCGGAAATCTTTTATTTTTTACCAAAAAAATCACTGTTCCACGATCTACAGATGTTTTTAATGTAGGCTTAGTTGTATTGTAAAAGGAAGTAAAAATTAAGATTGCATCGTTTTAGGCGTATATTCATACTAGAATTATGAAAAGGTTCTTGGTTTGTACGGACGGTTCTCTACCGTATGCTGAAAGTTGTTATGCGTACGCCGAATGGATGGCAAAGAAATTGGGTGCTGTTGCAGACATCTTATACGTTTCAGATTTAAAACAATTTGAAATTTCAATGATGGCCGATTTTAGCGGTAGCTTAGGGGTACAGCCTTACCAAAATTTGTATACGCAGCTGCAAGAAATGGAAAAGCAAAAGACGGCCATTGTAAAAAAGAACGTTGAAAAATTTTTCAAAAAAGCTGAGCTCTTAAACCGTATACAATTTCATCACCGAACAGGGTCTTTGGTAGACGTTTATCATGAATTTGAGAATAGCGAATTGGGCGTTGATTTGGTTATTCTGGGTAAGCGAGGCGAAAACGCAGATTTTGCAACAGAACATTTAGGATCTTCCATGGAAAGGGTTGTTCGTGCCAGTACAAAGCCTTGCCTTGTTGTTCCACGTAAATTTATAGGCATTAAAAAGCTTTTAATCGCGTATGATGGTAGTCCAAGCGTAAATAAGGCTATACAATTTCTTGTGCGTACGGAAGAATTTACAGACTTGGATATGCATATTGTGACGGTGGTACATGATCCAA
>CAZDSI010000027.1:0-5677 GCA_964508215.1 uncultured Opitutales bacterium | reverse complement strand
GGTTATAAGCCAAAATGTCAAATGCTTACGGGCGAGCCCGAAGAAGTTATTGCAAATTATGTGAGTGAGGAAAAGATTGACCTTCTTGTTATGGGTGCATATGGCCATAGTGCGATGAGACATTTATTGATTGGTAGTACAACGACAGATCTTATGCGTCGGTGTCGTATAGCTGTTTTATTATTTAGATAATTTATGAGTAATATTGTTTCGATTAGAGGACGTGAAATACTCGATTCACGTGGAAATCCAACAGTGGAAGTGGAAGTCGTACTTGAAAGCGGTCACAGTGGGGTTGCCGCTGTCCCATCGGGTGCCAGTACGGGTTCTAATGAGGCTTTGGAGTTGCGTGATGGTGCCGTCGAAAATTTATCGGAAGTTGAGCGTAAGCGTTACAACGGTAAAGGTGTTAAACAAGCCGTTCGTAATGTGAACCAGGAAATAGCGGTTGCTTTACGCGGAAGAGATGCCTTACAGCAACGGTCATTAGATGCTTTAATGATAGAGCTTGATGGTACCGAGAATAAAAGTCGTCTTGGCGCAAATGCTATTTTGGGCGTTTCGTTGGCTATTGCTAAAGCGGCTGCAGAATATTTGGAAATTCCTCTTTATCGCTATATTGGTGGAGCAAACGCACATGTGTTGCCCATCCCGATGATGAACATATTAAACGGTGGTGCACACTCCGATGCCCCGGTTGATATCCAGGAGTTTATGATTGCCCCATCCGGAGCAAAATCCTTTTCGGAAGCCTTACAAATGGGTGCTGAGGTATTTCAGGCCTTAAAATCTTTACTGAAAAAACAGAAGCTATCAACGGCGGTTGGTGATGAAGGTGGTTTTGCACCTTCGGTGAAATCAAACGAAGATGCTTTAGGATACGTAAGCGAAGCAATTGGCAAAGCCGGTTACAAATTGGGTAAAGACATTTTTATTGCCCTTGACGTTGCCGCTTCCGAATTTTACGACGAAAAGCAGAAAAAATATGTGTTTAAGAAATCGGATGGATCGGTAAAGACGGCCGAAGAACTCATCTCTTTTTACGAACATCTTCAAAGCAAGTACTCTATTTTTTCAATTGAGGATGGTTGCCATGAAAGCGATTGGGAAGGTTGGTCAAAGCTGACCCAACGTTTGGGTAAACATGTACAGCTCGTCGGCGACGATCTTTTTGTTACGAATCCTAAGTTCTTAGCAAAGGGCATACGTTCAAATGTGGCCAATGCTATTCTCATTAAGGTTAATCAAATTGGTACCTTAACAGAGACATTGGATACTATTGAATTAGCTAAACGTGCCGGTTATAACTATATCGTCTCTCATCGCTCTGGAGAAACCGAAGACACGACTTTGGCCGATTTAGCGGTTGCTACAAATGCTGGCAAAATTAAAACAGGTTCTTTAAGCCGTACCGATCGTATTTGTAAGTATAACCGTTTACTGCGCATCGAAGAAGAATTGGGTGCCAGTGCCGTATATGGTGTAAAAAAATAGTATTATTATGCATTTAAAGGCTGACGTACACGTGACATTAAAGGTTATTCTCGCAATGATTTTTTTTTCATTGTACGTAAGCCTGGATAATGTTTATGGAAAATCTTTCAAGGAACAAAAACAAAATACGGTAAACTATCTGTCTTGGCCGGCCAACGAAGATGCTGCTGAAGACCAATTGAAATGGCAGCCTGGTGAAGATAGGGTGCCATGTTTAAGTTTGGATAGCGAGAAAGTTGTACCAAATGCTCCAAAGGTTATTTACCAGGATTCTTCAATTAAAAAACTTAACTTTTATTGGGCCGATCAAGTGCAGTCGATTGAATTAGCACGTTTGCTCATTAGCGATTTGGATTTGCGGCATTGCTTTTTACTAAAAGAATTAAACGTTCAAGATTGTCCAGTAACATCTATTTTTTTTCCAGAACAGCCGTACATACGATCCATTTCAATTGATCATTGCCCCTTAGGAACTTTTTCCTTACCAAACACCCAAGGCCTTGAGGCTTTACAGTTAGCGTCTACCGATTTAGAAGAATTTTCACTGCAAACGTCGCCGCTTCTTACACACCTTTCTTTGATAAATTCACCCATTTCGGTGTTACAATTAAAAGCACTTTCAAACTTAGAATATTTGGTTTTAGAAAATATTCGCTTAAGTGCCCTCGATACGGCTGCGATTCCGAATTTAAAGGGGTTAAAAATTACCGGTACACACTTAAGGGAGTTGGATCTTACGCCTTGCCGGCATCTTATTAGTGCAGAGTTAAATAATAACCTTTTGTACCGCATAGAGTTTTCTCCCAGCAATACACTTTCGACAATACAACTGGCTAACAATCAGTTATCGCAATTTACGATAAAAAACTGTTCTTGGCTGACAGAACTCGACTTGACGGCTAACCCATTACAAGCCTTAGATATCGCTAACTGCAAGAATATAAAAAAGCTCCATTTGGCAAAGACACCAGTACAATCTATTCGTTTTGATCATTTTCCCTTATTAAATGAGCTCGATCTAAGCTATACGCCAATTCATGGGATAGACCTCTCTTACGCTCCGCAATTAATGTATCTTAACATTTCCCATACGGCGTTGGACCAGCTTTCGTTGTCTCGAAATCCACAGTTGTTGTATTTGGATGTAAGCGCAACACCATTAAAACTATTGGATATTACCGTTGTTCCCTGGTTGAAGACCTTAGTATTGGATAATACGGCCATAAAAACTCTTGATTTAACAGGTCATATTGAGCTTCAGAATTTTAGTGCCAAGGAGTGTCTAATAAAGGAATTAAATCTTATCAACTGTTATCATCTTCAGCAGGTTGACTTAAGCAGCAATCAACTCAATAACCTTGTATTGGGTAACCACCCCGACTTAAAAAGTCTAAACTTGCGCAACAATCGTTTAACATTTATTGACATACTTCGTTGCCCAGAACTTGAAGAACTTGATATTGCAGGTAACTATATCGAAAAATTGGATATTTCGGGATGCCCCAAAATTCGTTCTTTAACGCTAAATAAACATACTTGGTTTTTACGCCTGACAACAGAACAAATGAGCATTTTGGGCGATGCTTTGAACCGTTATTCTGACCGGTTAACTTTGGATGTAATATCAAACTCGGCAAAATAACGAGAAGCCGTTTCAGTTTCCTTTTAAAAATTAAAAACCAATGAATCCGAAGGCCTTGGCACAGACCGCCGAAAAGCACCACTATAATCACTATGGTTATAAAATTTTATCGCAGCGGGAGCACGAGTTACAACATGGAGAATTTCGGTTAACCAGCCTCCGTGAAGAAGACATTCTGTTGATTAAAGATTGGCGAAACGATCAAATTGACGTCTTAAGACAAAAGCAGCCGCTAACCGAAGCGGATCAGCGACATTATTTTGAAACAGTCGTTAAGAAAAGCTTTTGCGAAGAAACGCCAGATATTGTATTGTTCAGTTTTTTGAGGCAAAAAAAATGCATTGGCTATGGTGGGCTTGTGCATATTGATTGGGAATCTAAGCGAGCCGAAGTTTCATTTTTGCTCAATCCGATATTTACAAAACTAAAGAAGAATTATAACGAGTTTTTTCAGGCTTTTTTAACTTTGATCGCGCGTGTGGCTTTTGGGTTACTAAAGTTTAACCGATTGTTTACAGAAACGTTTAATATTAGGCCTTATCATATTAAAACCTTAGAAAATTTTGGGTTTAAACGTGAAGGATGCCTAAGGGAGCACGTTTATATTCAAGAGGATTTTAAGGATAGCCTGATGCATGGGCTATTGCGTTGCGATTGGAAACAAGGAGTATAGCCCCTTACCCAAAAATGCTGCGCATGGGGATGTGGCCTCTGGACTCGACAATGCTTCGTATTTTAATAAAACTCGTTTTCATTGAAAGGGTTAGAAATCGTTTCCTTTCGCGCAAAACGGTTGTTAACTTCAGCTTCGACGGCTTAGTAACTATGTTACGGGTTGGTTAAAGATTTTAGTCCAAAAACCCCGATTGTCTAAAAGAATAAGTTTCTTGCGAGGTTACAATGAGATGGTCGAGTATTCTTATGCCCAAAATATCGCAAACGTATTTAAGTGTTTGGGTGATCTGAAAATCAAATTGAGAAGGTCGTGGATCGCCTGAAGGGTGATTGTGCGCAAGAACGATGGTTACCGCCGACCGCTTTAGGGCGGCGGTGATTACTTTGCGTGGATAGACGACGGTACGATCAATTGTTCCCTCTTCGATACGTTCGATCCCATCCGGCAGCAACCAATAGCTGTTATCAATGTATGCGGCCTCAAAAACTTCATGTTTAAGGCCGCCGAGACGGGCTTTCCAAAAGCGAACAAGTTCTTCGTTGTTATTGAGCAGAGGCCCTTTTTTTATACCCTCTTTTAAATAAAGGGTTGCGAGTTCCTTTAGCAGATGACTTTTGTAAAATACTTTAAGATTTTTATTCCCGTTGCCGCCGTTTCGCCAACACCCGGTAACTGCATGATGTCTTCAACCGAGGCATCAAAAATATTACGTATGCTGCCAAAGTGTTGTAAGAGCGCTTTTGCCTGTGTTTTAACATCACGACGTGGAATACAGAGTGTTAACAACAACTCTATTATCTCATGGTCTACAAAACCATTAAGGCCTGTCTTACGAAAACGTTCTCTTAGATTGGCGCGATGACCGTTGTTGTTTGGCATTTATTTTATTGCTTTAAATATTACTTTTCCTCCCCTAAATTCACCTTGCGCATGTCTTAATGCTTCTGTCCAATTATCGAGAGTATAAGTGCCTGCAATTGGAATGGTGAGTTGGTTATTTTTTATTAGGTTATAAATGCTTTTGAAACATTCTTGAACCTCTTCTTTGGGGCGAACGCGTGTCCAGCGGTCCATCCAAAACCCTCGGTATTGTAGGTTGTTAAAAATAAGATAGCGCGTCGGGAATCGTATTTTTTCATCAGAGATTCCACCAAATGTGACGATTACACCGTTGTCAGCCATACACTTCGTCACCAGCAAGACGCTCTCGCCACCAACAGAGTTTAGTCCAAGTTTGGGTTTTTCCCCATTTGTAAAATCTTGAAAGTTTTTACACTCATCCTCGCACAATACTACGGTTGGTTTGTATTTTTTTAGCCATTCTTTTGCTTCGGGTTTTCGGACGATGTTAATGGTTCGTATACCAAAGTGATTTGCAATTTGAATAAGACTAATTCCAACAGCGGAGGTTGCCGCATTTTGAATGACCCAATCGCCTGGTTTCAATGGAACAAAATCGGTTAACAAACGCCAAGCCGTTGGTGGATTAATGAAGGCCATCGAAGCTATTTCAATGGGTAGGTTAGTGGGTACGATTTCGGCATCGTTAGCATTTATGACCACATGTTCCCGCCAAGTACCGTACATTTCGGGCATGCGAATATGCATACCGGTATGAATCTTTTTTACATTTTTACCAATTTCAACGACCTCCCCAATACCTTCACGACCGGCTACGGCCGGTAATGTAACTTTTCTCCCGTATCGGCCTTGAATAAGTCCAAAATCTGAAGGATGAATAGGGGCGGCGAGTAGGCGAATACAAATGTCGTTTTCACCAAGTTCGGGCAAGGGAACTTGTGTAAGGGTTAAAACAGTTTCGGGGTTACCGTTGGTGTTGTATAGAAGGGCGGTTGAGGTTTTCA
>CAZDSI010000026.1:14915-18402 GCA_964508215.1 uncultured Opitutales bacterium | reverse complement strand
TTGGTATGCACACCTAAAATTTAAGCATTGGCCTCTTGTTATCGCCATCGCCATTTCCTGGAGTATTGCATTCGTAGAGTATTGTTTTCAGGTACCGGCAAATCGTATGGGCCATAAGGTTTTTTCAGCCGTACAGTTAAAGGTATTGGCCGAATTTTTTACATTGGTAGCATTTTTTCTCTTTAACCGATTTTATCTCGAAGAACCGTTTAATTTAAATGCGGCCATTTCTTTTATTTTAATTCTATTGGCCGTATGGATAGCTATAGCTAACCCCTTTTAAAAGTCTTCATAATTTAGATTTCAGAAGCACAAACTTCACATTTGACTTTTTAAAAGTAAACATCCAATGGCCTTATCGTATTATTTTTTAAATCTCCAAAAGCCTGGCCAACAATCCGTGGCTGCCCGGCAAGGACTCGAACCTCGACAAACTGAACCAAAATCAGTTGTGCTACCATTACACCACCGGGCAATAACGAGTAGAATTAAAACGTATAGATGGGCGAAATTTTTCGTCAAGCTATTTACTATAAGTTTTACTTTCCTCTCAATAATTTAACGATCATTAAAGTATTTATAAAAAAAGTTATTAATAGCTATTTTGTTGGGCTTAACGCATAAGCAATATAAACCGAACCAGTCACCCCAAATAAATTCCAAAATTCATCCGGTAAGATACTTGTACAATAACGAATATCTAAATACTTCAGCCCCCTACAAGCCGACAGAACATCAAAGATACCTTCAGAAGTAATATGCTCACACCCTACAAAACTAAGTATTTTGAAGTGGTTTTCAGTATTGTCAGACAAGCACCTTAACCCAACATCCGTTATATTACAGGAATGGAAAGAAAGTTCGGTTAAAGCCTTACAATTTTTTACAATAAAGGACAAACCACAATCTGTAATTCCTTTCCCCGCTGAAATATATACCTTTTCGAGACCGTCCTGGCTTTTAAATAATTTCGTTATTTCCTCATCACTTAAAGAGGGGCATGAAATCGAAATTTTTTCCACTTTTTTACAAACCGCAAAAAAGCTGCTTAATATATTTATATCGTTTTTAGCAATTTCAAAAGAAGCATCCGTTATAAAAGGAGCAATCCTTATAAAGATACCACTTTGTAGATGCAGTGAAGTAACTTTTTTCGAAAAATGAACAGTATAACCCTGAGAAAGGCTTGCATACAACACTTTCAAGCCACCGTTAAACCAATGTTTACTCACAAGCCCATAATTCTTAACCCAATGTAGCCATTCCCAATAATCAATTGTATGCTTTTTAGTGTTAATAAATCCCGAAAACGAAGTTATCATACTTAATTCATCTTCACATAAGTCGTTAAAACTTGCTTGGGCTAAAGAAGAATTATTCCACAAAATTACTACCAATAACAATACAAACTGCAAAAATTTCTTCATATAATAAGCAGAGCAAACTGCAGGCCAATAAAATTGTTTACTGAAACGACATTATGTTTCCCTTTCAATTAACAATTTTTATAATTATAGAATAAATGAACACTAAATTCCATTTTTATGTTTACGTACCCGAAGGGGCATTGGAAAAAGTTAAAGCGGCTATTTTTGAGGCCGGCGCTGGGGGAATAGGCAACTACAGCTGTTGCGCATGGCAAACTAAAGGTAGTGGACAGTTCAAGCCAGAAGCGGGAAGTCATC
The DNA here is from genome assembly GCA_964508215.1 of uncultured Opitutales bacterium. Classification (GTDB taxonomy): domain Bacteria; phylum Verrucomicrobiota; class Verrucomicrobiia; order Opitutales; family UBA9783; genus CAZDSI01. The sequence goes on along the minus strand of CAZDSI010000026.1, from coordinate 16,717 downwards.
CTTATATAGGCTCACCCGATCACATTGAGAGCGTTGTTGAATACAAAGTCGAAACAATTTGCTCGTTTGAAAATTTACCCTCTGTAGTGGCCGCAATGAAACTCGCACATCCCTACGAAACACCCGCTTACGGTTGTATACAATTGTACGAAATTTAAAATCGGAACCCTTTTCTTTTTGCGCAAAAAGAAAAGGGTTCCGAACCTTCCCAAAGAAAAACGAATCTTTTATATTTCGACGCATCGCGGCGAAACATAAAATGCGCAGCATTTTTAGGTCCAGGAGCTATGTTCCTGGTACGGAGCATTTTTGGTCAAGGGGCTACGCTCCTGGGGTTACAAACGCATGTCTCCTTTGTCGAAAAAGTTTTGGTAAAAGCGAAAAGCTTCCGCTAAAGTATGTTTTACATGTCCTTTCTTTTGTAATTTTACATAGTCTCGTAATAGAGGCTTATAATCGGGATGAGCACATTTTTCAATAATTTCACTTGCCCGCTCGGAAGGATCCTTACCACGTAAATCGGCCACGCCTTGCTCTGTAACAATAATTTGTACATCGTGCTCTGTATGGTCAATATGCGCACAAAACGGAACGATTGAACTAATCTTTCCTTCTTTGGCAACGGATGGTAATGTAAAAATTGAAATATAGGCATTACGGGTAAAATCTCCCGAACCACCAATACCATTCATAAGCATGTTACCAAAGACGTGTGTACTATTTACATTTCCAAAAATATCCGCTTCGAGTCCAGTATTAATCGATATAATACCCAACCTACGAACAACTTCTGGGTGATTGGTAATTTCTTGTGGCCTTAATATAAAGCGCTCCTTAAAAAAAGCTAAATTTTCATATATAGCCTTTGAAAGTTCGGCCGTTACCGTTAAAGAAGTTGCGCTTGTAAACGTGATACGGCCCTCCTGCATGAGCTCAATAACCGCATTTTGAGCAACTTCCGAGTACATTTGGAACGGAGGGATTTCACGATGTTCCCCCATTGCTTTTAAAACCGCATTGGCGATATTGCCAACCCCCGATTGAATGGGTAAAAATCCGGATGGAATTCGGTTTTCCTTCATTTCTCGAGCCAAAAAAGCGGCCACATGGTCTCCAATTTTTTCCTGCGCTTCCATGGATTCCTTAAAGTCACGGACTTCGTCGGCACTATTACTGGCAACAAATCCAATGATTTTTGAGGGATCCACTTTTACAATTTCAGATCCAATCCGATCCTTTGTGGTCCGAATCGGAATTGGGGCTCTCAAAGGCGGATTTTCAGGCAAATAGATATCATGTATTCCACGTAATGTCTTGGGATGGTACTGATTGTACTCTAACAAAATCTTCCTTGCCAACTTACAAAAACTGGGAACACTACCGACCGAAGAAGTCAAGACAAGCTCACCCTTATCATTAAAGTCGCAAACTTCCACAACAGCCAAATCTATGTCACCAAAAAAACCGTAGGAAAGTTGTTGAGGGAAATGTGATAAATGCAAATCTGCATAGGCTGTTTTTGCAGTATTAATCGCTTCGCGCAAAGAGGCATTTGTTTGATAAGGCATACGCCGTTTTGTTGCATTAGCTCGCGCTAAAACACCATCTAAGGAGTCCCCGGTTGAAGCACCCGAAAAAATAGTTACGCCAAAAGTTTCCCCAGCAGCATGCAGTTTTTCAGCTTTTTGTGCCAAGGCAGTAGGAACCTTTTTTAAACTACCAGCGGCTGTAAAACCACTACACGCAATTGTTTGTCCATCTTTTATACCTTCGACTGCTTCGACAACCGAAAGCTCTTTAAT
>CAZDSI010000026.1:11114-14857 GCA_964508215.1 uncultured Opitutales bacterium | reverse complement strand
TCATTGTACAATTTCTAACGACACATACAAGCAAAACTCATACCCTTCTCGTAAAACTGCTCGAAAATTTTCAAATTAACCCCAAAGGTTAAGGTTCTGAGTAAGATTAGCTATTAATTTTACCATACTTCTATTTTATGTCTTATTCAATCCATACCTTGTAGACAAGGTCGCTAAATAAAGTTTCATTATTTTTTGTTTCGGTCAATATATAGTTTTTTAGCCACAAACTCGCTTCATCGTTATCCGGTACACTTTCCCAATAAAATTCCCTCTCGGTCATTGAATTCTTAAAAACCAGACCTTCGCACGGCTGCTTTAACCCAAGTATATTTATCGGTAATTCTACTTTTTTTTGGTACACGGTTTCCCCATTTTTAACCCATTGGAAGGAAATTTTTCTTTCGATATTAAGGCCTTTTTTCAGCGATAACATAATACGACCATAATAGGTCCAAAGACGTTGTTCAAGGTTTTCGGTTTTGACTAGATCCCTTGCCGTTGGAACCTCATACATTGGCTTTTCAATTTTTCGTAAAAACATCGTTACTCCACGGGCATAGGTTTTATAAGCCTTTGGTCCTTCAAACTTTGCTAAGGACGGTATAGGCGAATAATTCCAATAAGCGCTTATAAGCAAAGGCTTTTCATCATAAATATCTAACCATTCTCTTGTATCTCCGCCCTCTCCTAACAAAAGGTATATTGTTGGAAGCGAAACATCTTTTTTAGGTACTGAAATATCAACACGGATGCATTTCTCACAAAAAACAATAGTGATAAATACGATAATCGTTGTTAAAAAAACTGATCTTGCCCAATACATTAACTCCGGTGGCTTTCGGTCGCCAATTGTATATTCTTAAAACCAACTTCCTTAGCGGCTTCAATAACTTTAATTAAAAAGCCAACGCTAATTGTTTCATCAACTTTAATGAGTAAAAGACCATCCGTCGGAGGAGTTTTTTTGAAAAGATGCGCAAGCATATCTTCGTTGTAAAGCTTGCGTTTAAATAGGATTTTATTTCCTTCGGCAATGGTTAAAACAGTATCTACCTTTTAACCAACAATTGAAGTTTTTTCGGTCTTTGGTAATTGAAGCTTTATCCCTGGTGGAAACAGCCAAGCCGAACTTATAAGAATCATTGCAAGCCCCACTAAAAGCACGTTAACAAAGGGGATAAAACCTAAACATAACCACGGACGGATAGTTCTAACCCGTTCTCTAACTCCAAAAGGAGAAAAAAAACCTTCATTCATCTTTCTTGACCATTTCGTTTGTAAAAAACTGTATCATCGCGTGCGCAGCCCACTCGATATCGAACAAGATCGTTTTCAGACGACCAATCAGGAAATGATAGCCTAAAAAACTTATTGCCGAAAGCAATAGGCTCCAAAAAGTAATTGATATAGAGGCGATAATAAACGGAGAAAAGGTTACAACCGAAGCGTATTCTCCAACCGATTGCATAGTTATAAAACCCTTTAAGAAATAAAATACCGTCCCGGTTAAGCCAAGCAAAGGCGAAATTTGGCCAATAATATAAAGAGAACGAACCCTTCTTTCTAAAGCTGGAATTTCCAATAAGGCATTATGTTGTAGGAAAAGACGCAAGTCTGTAACCTGTTCAACGTTAAGAATCGCCAGTTGAACAATTCGAGCAACAGGACCCGGTGTTTCTTGACATACCGTTAAAGCTTCAAGACGACGCCCTTTCTGTAACAAGTTTTTGATGCCCGAAATAAAAGCTTCAGCACGAATACGACCTTTATGTAAAAAGAGAAAGCGTTCTAAGAAAAACAAGATCGTTAATATGCCCAAAAAACCTAAAGGCCACAAGAAACCACCGCCCGTTTTTAACCCTTCCGTAACACTCATATTCTCTTTCTATGAATTGAGCTTTAAATTGGAAAGAAGATTCTTAAAAATTTAGGAAATGGTAAAATTTGATGGCTAACTCAAGAAAAATTCTTTTAACAAAGCCATATTTATTTTTGGTTTATTAAGGTTTTTAATCCAACACATTTTTGGAAAAAACAGAAGAACCGTTGAAGTTTTCCTAAAGTATCTTTGAGAAAAGAACCAAATATACAGTTAAAAGAATTTTAAAAAAACATTGGCATTTTTAATAAAGTTGGTCTCATTAACATCATTTGGAGTCATTAAATGTCAAAGAGGCTTGCTATCGGGGTATATGTTATTTCGTTAACGTTTTTTTCTTGTTTTTTTCTTTGGCCGATTTTTGAGGTATTAAAAGGCGGTTTTTTTGATGCGGAACAAGGATTTACTCTAGGATATTTTAAAGCCGTATTCGTAAATCCTATTTATCTCGAAGGGCTCTGGAATTCTTTTACGTTGGGAGGATGTTCAACCCTGCTTGCTTTATTGCTGGCTATTCCGCTCGCCTATTTTTCACATCAATACGACTTTTACGGCCGTAAAATTTTCACAAGTCTTATTCTAATGCCCATTATGCTTCCCCCTTTTGTGGGAGCTATCGGTATTCAACAAATTTTAGGTACTCACGGCGTACTGAATACCTTATTAATACACCTTGGTTTGATGAACCACAATTTCCCATTCGACTGGATTGGCCGTGGGCCATTTTGGTGTATGGTTGTTTTAAACGCTTTTAGCTTATATCCCATTTTATACCTTAACATTGTAGCTTCCCTTGCAAACATTGATCCAGCTATGGAAGAAGCTGCGGCTAATCTAGGATGCCGTGGAATAAAAAAATTCATGCGAATTACATTCCCCTTAATTCGTCCGGGCTTGTTTGCCGGATGTACAATCGTCTTTATTTGGTCCTTTACGGAATTGGGGGTACCTTTAATTTTTAACTACAACCGTATTACTTCGGTACAAATTTTTAACGGCCTAAAAGAAATTGGCGGTAACCCTTTTCCCTATGCACTTGTAACCGTCATGTTTATTTTTTCAGTAGTTTTCTATGCACTTGGTAAGGGGCTTTTTGGGCGCGGTAATTACGAAATGCTATCAAAAGCTTCACACGCCAGAGGATTGAAAAAAATGAGAATTCTCCCACAAGCCCTTTGTGTAGCATTCTTTACGGGTATTACTTTCTTGGCTCTTTTGCCACATGCAGCGGTAGTTATTTATTCTTTTGCCGCCGAATGGTATCGTACTCTATTGCCTCAAAACTGGACTTTTGGAAACTATGAATTGGCACTCGGAAACGCATTAACAATACCCTCCATACAGTGTAGCTTAATTTACGCATCGTTTGCGACCCTTCTAAGCATTTTTCTTGGCATTGGGATTGGGTTTGTTGTGGTTAAAACAAAAATGCCGGGCCGAAATATCCTTGATGCTATGGCTATGATGCCACTGGCTGTTCCTGGCCTTGTAATGGCCTTTGGGTTTTTGGCAATGTCACAGGAAGGAAGGCCATTTTCAAGATTAAACCCTGTAGAAGACCCCACTATTTTATTGATTATTGCCTACGCGATTCGGAAGCTACCTTTTATGGTACGTTCCTCCGTTGCCGGATTACAACAAATTTCTCCACGCTACGAAGAGGCGGCCCAAAATCTAGGTTGTCCTCCTTTTCGTTCCATTCGTAAAATTACACTACCACTCATTACAGCGAACTTGACGGCTGGAGCAATATTAGTGTTTTCACAGACAATGCTTGAGGTTTCTGACTCTTTAATATTGGCTCAAAAGCAGCAATTTTATCCTATTACAAAGGCCATATACGAGCTAATGAATGTATTGG
>CAZDSI010000026.1:216-11037 GCA_964508215.1 uncultured Opitutales bacterium | reverse complement strand
CAAAAATCTTGGCGCAATTTTTCGGGTATAAATACATTCCTTCTTATCTGAATGCAACCCTTCGGTCCTTTGCAAAGGCAGTTTTTTCAAGCTGAAAAAACTGTTGACCATTTTGTTCACGACTTTACGGCATTAGCATATGCTGTTTAGGGTTTTAAAAACTAAAGCTTTTTCAACCGCCTTTGATACGCTTCGTCAGTTTTGCCATAACAAATCGATTCAAATTTAAGTTAGATTTGGCCGAAACCTACAATCATCCATTCAAAAAAAGCTTACTTTACTTTGTGAAACCGTGTTTGCATTAAAGTTGGAAGGCAGGATCAACCTCAGTATCGGAAAAGCTCTTATTGAAGCACCTAAAAGAAATATATAAACTTCGAGCCACCCTACTCTCTTTTCCCCTCCACAATCATTTTCATAAGCCTAGCCCCAAAAGTCTGCACTTCGTTAAAATGATATACAGGATTAGCGCCATGCTTGCGGACAAGAACGAGAGATTCAGTACCGGGAGAATGTAAACGGAGATGGCTTCCCTTTTGGATAACTTTAACAAACGAACTACCCCCAGCTTTTAAAATTTGATTTGTCATTTTCAAGACATCTCTATAGCGCAAGCTTTTTCTGTACCCCGAAGGAAGAGCTGTAGACCTTAACAAGCAATGCTTTTCTCTTATTCCCTCTTCTTTGTCTATTTCTATTTTTTCCACGGCTTTTGCCAGCTCACATTGATATTTTTCGCGACTTTTTTTATGGCGCGGCATTGGTCCCATTCTTTTTTTCATTTCTTCGATAACCCTGCGAGATACCGCTTCTTGTTCGGCACGAATCTTTGCCATATAGGTATCCTCAATAACTTGCTCTGTTTCGGCCTTTAGCCTTTCTAAAACAGTTATTGTTTCACCAGGATTTATTTGTTCCTCTGTAACAACCTCTTCTGGGATACTCTTTTCGGGTAGCATGGGTAAAGGTTCTAAGGCTATGCCTGCAGGGGGCAAGGGAGATTGCAATTGAAACGGCTCAGTTGGTACTTCTGGAGCAGCCATTTCCTCCAAGCATAGGACGAATAGTTCGCGTTCAAAAAACAACCAATCCGTAAGGGTTTTTGGGAGGGGTAAAAATACTTCGTTCCATAATGATAACTTTTCGCGTGTTTCGTGTGATAACAATAAGGGGACAAAATCATTCTCCGGAGTAAGTGGAAGATGTAGCGTTATAGTCTGCAGTTTAAAGGCGTCGGCACCCTCTGTTCCGCAATAGTATCGGAACTTATATTCAATTTGGGATTCTCTTTGAATCCGTTTAACCACAATACCGGCGTTTGTAATGATTTCTAAGCCATCCGTGATTAAATTCAGATCATCGGAGACGATAAATGGGATTGGTAAGCTCTTTATGCCTCTGCTAAACCTTGAACGATAAGGTAATAACGTCCCATCGGACATGGTAAAATAAAACAATAATTCACCATGAAAATATTCTATCTGAAAGAATTGTCCCAAATCAATCACCCCGATTGGCTGATTCTCGAGTAAACGGTTTTCTTGCATAAGCGAAAACAGATGACGGGGCATTGCAAGAAATAAAGGACAAAGATTATCCAAGTTTTCATGCCGATAAAGCTGCTGAATCGTCTGGCGCAGCAAAACGGGAGTTAAGTATCTTACATGGGCTGCTTCTTGCCGCTTGACCTCTAAAATCCGTTGAAAAAAATTTAGAATATCGCAATAGTATCCAAAACACTTTCGTAAGCCACCCAGCGTTTCTTTTTGCACTTCAAAGCGTTCTTGATAGTCATCATAAATTAAAAACTCTAAAGCGCCACATTCTCTATCGACTACTTGCTCCCATTCTGCCTCAATACCCCTTGAGCCCTCTGTCAAAACAATAGAACCATGATTTTGTTTTAAGAACCTTACAAACTCTTCGTATTGTGCCCTTGCCACTTCTGGATTTGCACAAAACAGAGTGTTTAGACTGAGCAACAAACCCAAAAACATTGAAATAAGTTTTTTCATAAAGAACAAATTTGAATTTTGAATCGAAATATACTTTTATCAAAAAAATTTTTGTCAATGCTTTTTTGAGTAAAAGAAAAAACATAAGCCGTTCATTAAAAACAACTTACATCAAAACACGGGACTGAAAAAGGTAAAATTCAAGAGTCACAAAAATGATGTTTTATAACTCTGCATACAAGGGCTAAAATATAAGGTGCTACTATAAAGTTATGGCAGCACCTTAGGTTGATCATGCTACCTTTTTGGAGGCATACCCAACATCATGTTTATGAGAGTTGAACCAAATGTTTCCAATTCACTTGGCTTATAAACACCATCCCGGCCATGTTTGCGCACAAGCAGAGCCGAACCAACACCTTCTCGATGGAAGTGAACGTGACTTCCTTGACGGATAATCCGGATAGGATCCATACCACGATAATGCTTTAAGATATTATTTGTAAAATCTATAACATCTCGATAGTCACTTGATTTTTTCGCTAAAACGGTGTCCAATTCCCGTCTTAGCTTACGTAACATTTCTCTCGAAACTTTAGGCCCTGTGGTAACTTCTTCTGGAGTTTGTTCCGGCGCAGCATGCGAATGGCCTCTACGATGTTTTCCCTTTCGCCTTTGCGTACCCGAAGAAGATCCCCCACCACCGCTTGTTCTTTTTGCACCTTCTATTACCCAACGCGCCACTTCTTCCTGTTCTTTACGAATCTGTTCCATCTTAATAGCCTCAATGGATGTTATAGTGGCCCGTTTTTCTTTCTCTAAAAAAACAACCTCTTCCGGCGCTAATGAGGCTTCGCTTGCGGCAACGATATCCGAAGAAGATGCCGAAGAGGGGACTATGCCTTCAGCCACAGGCGTTGCGGGTAATAACAATGGCACCGTACTAGCGCTTGAAAAGAAAGACGATGATCGGTCGGCAGCGGCCGGCATTCCCAAAGCCTCTAAAGGCCGCGTTGCTAGCAATCTATCCAACAGGGCGTGATCAAAATATAACCATTCCAACAAAGTGTCGGGTAATTGCAAGAAAGTGGAACCATTCTCCTCAAGTTCGCGACGCTTGTTTTCGGGGAAAGCGGATAAGATAACATCTTGCCCTACAATCTCTATTTCGCAGGAAGCTGTAGGGTCTGTTTTAAAAGCATTTGGGCCTTCGGATCCACAATAGTAATGAACATGGTAATTATACCGCTCGCCTTCATTCGCTATCCGACGCACATAAAAACCCGGTGTTGTTTTGATTTCTGGTCCCTGAAAAATAAGTGCATATCGCTCTGGACTTAAAAGGAAAGCACTTTCACGACGTTTTAAAACGGGACAATTATTTATCTCACAATGCGGAACAAGAATACCTTCAGACGTATGAAAGTAGTAGATTAGATTCTGCGAAAGTAATTCGCGAGTAAGGCCCCTTGCGTTTATAACACGTGCCACATTCATCACACCACAGTTGCGTTTAGTATACAAATGTTCTGCTTGTAATAACTCAAACAGACGGTTGGTTATCAATAAAAACGCCGTACAATAGTTATCGAGATTTTCCCTACGATATAACTCAACAACTGTATCGTAATACAACCTAGGGTCTTCGCAAGCGCTGATAAGATCCTGAACTTTAACGGTCAAGATACTTTCAAAAATCATTAGAATATCAATATAAGAACAAAGACACATTTCTGCCTCTTTCGGGTTTCTTAATTTTCTCTGCTCGAAAATGTTTTTATAGTCCTCATGGGTAAACATCCCCAAAAGTCTGCAATGAGTATCAATCAAAGCGGCATCCAATTCACTTTGACTCCTGGAATGGCCCGGAAACAGGTCTTTATCCACGGAAGGTAGCAAACGGGTGGTTGCGTCTCGGTTTTGTTTTAAAAATTCGTTAAAGTCACGATATAAATCTGGAGCTATCGTTGGAGTTGATAGTCCTGAAAACGTCCCGCCCCCAAAAGATATCGAAGCAATTTGATTAAAAAGCCAAAGCAAAATTAATTTTTTCATATATGGAACCCTACATTTGTAGTATGGCTGGGCGATATTTACAAAAAACAAAAAATCGTCAACAAAAAACAAAAAGAGTGTTTTGAAACAAAAGTGCCTTATGTGGAAAACCTTATGGATTATCAATGAAGCAAAACCTCTACTTCCGAATGAAGTTTTTGTTTTTTTGCATAAATTTATCTACGTTTTACCTGCATTATTTTTCACATTCTAAAAACAAAGATCGCTCGTTAAACCCATTCGCCAATCGTGAATACGTTAAACAATTACATTATTTTTCAGCACAAGTTGTACAAAGTCGTCGCCCTACACGTTTGGCAAACAACGATGCGGTAACATATTTTACGTGAGACTTAGATGCGGCGGTGGCAACAATAACCTCATTTTCGGGTACTCCCAACGGCATATGTTTAAAAATCTTTAAAGAAAACCCTGTCTTTTGAAGAAGTCGAAAATATTCATAAAAAAATACCTGCTGAAGCTGCGGCAAAAAAGGCCATATGGGAATCACTATAAACTTTTTTTCATGCCTATCGTAAACGTGGTTCAATGAAAAAACCCTTACAAATCGAGGGGCTATCGCCAGGGTAGTATTGAGTACTTGCTGATACCGCCTCAAGGCTTTTATCGTTTCCCAGTTTAGAGGATTACCAGCCATCTCAATACCTAATTTCTTGCTGGCTATAAGCTGATTTTTTAAGAATTTTTCATCTAAATACTTTTGGAAGAAAAAATCTAATTCATCAAAACAAGCGGCAAAAATGATATTTTGCTCTGCGCTTACAAACGTCTCCATCGGTATAAGTAGCTTACCGTTGGGTTTCAAAATGGCATAGAGCGTTTTGAGAACATTTAGGTTTTCTAAAATTCTAACACTCGGTGGCACCTCTACAAAAACATAATCAAATCTTCCCGCTCCATTTTTCCAAAGGTATTCTTGCACCTCAGGATCAAGAATCGATCCACATAAATCTGGAGCTTTAAGAGGGTCGGCATCAATACAATAACTACCCGCATGGATGTGCGTACTCAGAGGCGTAGATTTTGCCCCAATTTTGGCACATTGTTCTTCGGCCACATGCCCACAAAAAAGGACGGCGACACTACCTTTATAATCGCTTAGCTCTAAGTTTATACGCGTTACTCCCGCCAGCAAAATTGTTGGCAAAGCATAAAAATAACCAAGAACCGCCCATCGAAGCACAGACATGACAAATATACTAAACCTATAATCTCGGTATGCAAAACAATTCGCCTTACAAGATGAAAAGGCTTTTTCCATTTTAAGGAAATGCCAAAAGAACTTTTTCGCGGAAGAGTATACCTTATTAATTTTATAGTTCCGTTATTGGCATCTTTTGCCAAAAACTCAGGTTCTTTTCGCCTTGTAAAAAAAGTTTTCCCAGGGAAAATTTTTCCTCCCAAAAGTCGGAATCATCCACACAAATAAGCGTCCCCTTCGCACGTGTAAAGCCAACGTACAACAGACGTTCAAACTCGGCTTTACGGTAAGCAGCAGCCAAAATCTTTTCGCTCGATAAATCATCAAAAATTACACGATTTTCAAAAATGTAAGGATAGCGAAACATGTTTGGGTCAAACGAACGAAAAAAAAATGGTAAGATTACAATCGGCCATTCTAATCCCTTCGCCTTATGCAACGTATACCCCTGATAGGCATCTCGATCCTCGTTTTCAAAGTTTTGAACCGGCCTATCTAAAAATATTTTTAATCGCTGATCTAACTTTTGCCAGTTTTGTCCTTCCTCACAATAGCAAAGTGCAAACTGCCAAGTAATCCAATCCCATATGTTTTCAACTTCTTCAAGTGTAGTCTGATTTAATTGTAACAAGCGCTCTACCAGCCCAAGTTCTTTAACAGATTTGGAAACCGCCGAATAAAACGGAAGGTTAAGCGATGTTTTACGAATTTCGTGCAAAAAGTTTAAGACACTTACAACTTCTCCTTCTTCATCGAAAAATTTTAAGATTTGTAAGGCGCGAACTGGCTTTGGCCCTCCATCATAAACAAAGTCAACAATGGCTCTATCGCTTATTCCAAACCATTCCCTCAAGACTCCCACCAACTCAAAGGCATCGTCGGGATACGCAAACAAATGTATCAAAACATACAACCAAGCATAAAATGGTTTTTCTCTCCAGGTAATCGTGCTCGAATGCAGTTGAAGTTTCATTCCTTTAGCTTCAAATCCATGCTTAAGTTCTAAAAGCCATTGATTTCTTGGGCTTAAAAATGCCACATGCGAAGGCTCGAAAGACTCGGCTTTTAACCAATCGGCCAAAGCAGCAGTCTCGGTCGCTATCTTAGTATCAGGATCAAGTTCTTTACCCGGTAATTTTAACTTCAATTTAATAACTTCGCCACGCGGTGCTTCTTTAGGAGTTTGTAACGAAACGAAGGGGACCTGGTATTCTTTTTTTTCATCCAATAGTGTTGTAAAGCAATGGTTTACCGCCTCAACAACCTTTTGTGGGCAACGAAAAGTGGTTGAGAAAATTAATGGCTCCAGTAGTCTTTCTTGTGATAAACGTTTGTGCCAATTTAAATAATTTTGTACCGATGTTCTCGAACCATATATGGATTGCTGAGGGTCCCCCACCATTGAAAATCGATTACGTGTATTTAGCTTAAAGTATGCTAATAAAAAATTAAATTGATCGGCATCCGTATCTTGCGCTTCATCCAGAAGTATATTAAGTGTATCTTGTTGTAAAACGGTTCTTGTTGGATCGAGATGGAACAATCTTCTCGCCAGCAGGATAGTATCGGAATGTAAAAGTTTTCCCTGTTTAATGCGAAACTGTAAGTAAGCCTCCGCAACAGCTTGCAAACAAGGCGATAAGTTTTCTTGCATCCATTGACGAACCGGAGCAAAAGTTTTTACCCAAACTTCTTGGAATTCTTTCCCACCTTTTTGGAAGTAGGGAATAGGATTAAAAAAAGTTTTAGATCTCTGTTTTTCGTTCCAGGCCACAAATAACGCTTTACCTTCCTGAATACTTTGAGCATTACGTGCATTACCGATAAAGTTTAAGACTTCGCCTCCATTGATCTCTGGCGGTATCGGCAGATCTTGGTTTATCCTCTCATTGGGTATAACCGATAAAACAAGTCGAAAAAAATCTTCAAAATCGAGGTAGCGTAAGACTTCATGAAAATAAGTCGGCGAAACATAACGATAAATATTCTCATGATCTCTCAAAAAAGCGGCACGCAACGCGCTATCATCTTCCACAATTTCCAACAATGGCGATAGCCCTAAAACCGTTCCATAAGTTTTCAACAAGGAAAAACAAAAGCTATGAATGGTCCCGAAAAACCCCTGCGATAAGGCATCAAAAGCATACTTTGGCGCTTTTTTCGCCTCAAACTGTTTTAGTGTCCGTGAAAACATTTCTTCGGCCGCCTTTCGCGTATAGGTCACAACGCATAACGACCTTAACAACCTAAAATCCTTAAAACCTGTTTCAACAATACGCTCAACAATAGCCGAAGTTTTCCCAACGCCAGCCGGGGCAATAACCGAGAAATTCTTATCAATTTCTTGGCAAAAACGCCGACGAGCACTAAGGTCTTCGAATTTCACTTTTATGCCTTATCGATTAATCGAAGAACCGTTTTCAAAACACTATCAAGCGAAATATTCTCGATTATATTCCCTTGTCCTTTTAAGACGCAAAATAAGTCGGAGTTCAAGGGGTAAGGCCCAAAACAATTTACTTCCGTAGGGCCAAAAAGGGCCACAACCTTCTGTTGTAAAGCGGCGGCTAAGTGCATTGGTCCGCTATCGTTGGAAACGATACATTTTGCACGCCTTATTAAATTCGGAAGCTCGTTTAAACGTGTTTTACCCACTAAATTGTAAAAACGGTCTTCCGGAAAAGAATTTTTATCTTTCACATCATTTCCGGCCCACACAATATTGTACGGGGAGTTTTCGATTAAAGCTTGTGTAAGTTTTGAAAAGTAAGGCCATTCCTTCTCTGGTCGCCGGCTATTTGGAAAAAGCAAACAGTAACTATTAGGCTGAAAAGGATAAATCCATTCAGTCTCTCTAAAATGCAGTGGCCAATGGAGCTCTTCGCTTAAGTTTAAGGCCGGCAAAAATTTTTTCAAGATCTCCACTGCGTGGGAACCTTTATCCGCAAGCGGAAGAGTGGTTTTTTTATGGTAGGCTAAAAATGCTCCCTCACGACTATCCACTCTACCGATCTTATTCTTGCTACGGGCACTAAAAGTCAAAATCGCCGAGCGTGCTAACCCTTGCATATCGAGAATATAATCGTAAACAATTTCACGTATCTGCCTTATGAGTTTTATAAAAGGCCAAAATCCATCTTTACGTCTAAATATCAAGCAACGGTCTACTACAGGACTCTGCCTTAAAAGGTCCGCAAAGATATCCCGCACTACCCAGTCAATATAAACCTTCGTTCCCTGGCTCTCAAATTGATATCGGATCGAATCGGCTACCTGTAACCCATGCACAATATCCCCAAAAGATGATGGCTTAATGATTAAGATGCGTTTCGTATTCATTAAACTTACAAGGCGTTAAACCAGATTATAATTTTTTCGGTAACCACATTCGGTAAAAGACCGTCCATACGTCCATTCGGTGACTTTAACAACAATTTTGGTGCATCAAATATAGGACCTGTTTTTTCTGCAAAGGTTGGTCCGTAAAGTACCGCTAACGGCACTCCAAGCATATTAGCCAAGTGCGCACCGCCGGTATCGTTAGAAATAACCACATTCATATCCACTAAACTTTCGCATAATTCACTGAGTGTTGTTTGCCCTGCTTTGTTTTCAATAGCCAACATATTACAGGAATTTTTCAAGTCGTTACAAACTTCTAAGTCTTTAGAGGTACCAAATAACGTAAACTTGACTCCCGAGTATTCACGCGCCAAAATTTTGAAGAATTGACACCAATGTTCTTCGGGCCAACGTTTCGCATATAAATTTTCAGACCCACAAAATACACCAACCTTTAAAGCCCCACTCTGAGTTGACTTTGGCTGATCACAGCGAAAAGGAGACAGGTCGAGCGACTCTTGTAAACCAAAATGCTTAAAAAAAGCGTAATGTTTTAAGGTTTGATGTCCTTCAAAATCCGGTGTCCACACATGCGTTAAAAGCAAGCGTGGCCACCGTTTGCGTATACCAAAACGTTGCGGAGCACCGATAAGAAATGCCTCGCAATCGCTTCGAAAGGAGTGCGTAAAACTTATCCACACCTCTGGGTAAAAAAGACGGTAAGACCACATGGTTTTCCAATAATTTTTACCTTTTTCGGGCAGAGAATGAAATTTTTCATTTGGGAATAGCCTCTGCAACCATTGAATATAAAACGGTTTTACGAGAAAATTCAACTCAAAATCTGGACGCGCTATTTTTAATGTTTTTAACACTGGCAATGCCATAACGATATCACCTAACCAATTGGGCATACGTATCCAAACCCGAGTCTTTGCGGGAAGTTTTTCGTGTCCATATGCCGTTAAAGTTTGAGGCAAAATGTTTCGTTTTTGCTGAATACAAAAACGTTTTGAAGGTTTTTGTTGAATTTTCCAGCGGTTGTGTAGCCATAACCAATTTTCGTAAAAACTTTTCTCGTGCAATAACTTCTTTTCCAACCACTGGTTTGCTGCAATGGTTACCGATACAGAATTTTTCTGGACTTCCAATTTCTCGGAATGAATTCGCCCCTTCCAAAAACCTGTTCTCTCAATATAAAAAATTCCAACCCTAGTTTGATATTTCTCGACGCATTTCCCCGGTAAGTCCGTACTTGAAGCCATTTTTTCAAAAAAAGTTGTCAACACACCTGTCTCACCAGCACTCTGATCGAACAAAAAAACCAATACCTTGCCATTTTTCAACACTTCAAACATTGGGTAAAAACCTCGCTTTCGTGAAAGAAGTTTTAGCCCAAAGCGTTCACGAGTATTTTGAAGCCATTGATCGATGCCAAACTTACCAACTGGTCGATAAACGACATGTGTTTCGGGAGTTTTTTCAAAGAACAACGGAAGCCAAGTAATGGCCTCCATTAGGTTTAAATGTGGCACAAGGATTATATACGGCTCGTTTTCTTTTCTTACGGTATCGATAAGATCCTTAACACTTTCGGCGCAAGATATTCTTTTACGAATTTTTTTTGCGCTCCAACAAGAAGACACAAGTAATAATAACCCCATTTCAACCCAACGTACACAATTCAATTTTGCTAATTGGCGACGCCATTTTTCAGATTTATCGGGAAAAACATTGTAAAGATGATTCAACAACGACCGACGACGAGAAGGAAGCCCGTAATAAACTATGTACCCCAAAACAAAGCTTGAAAAGCGAAAAAAAACTTCTGGTAAAAAAGATAAAAGCTTACACAACACCGACATGTAAGAGCAACATAGCAAAGCGTCACGGAAAGCAAAGTTTTTTCGTATAGGAACATTTCTCATTCACAAAAATAAAGTCCTATAATTTTGAAAGTATTTTAAATGACCCGCTTCTTAAATATTAAACCCGAATACCTAAGTTAAAAAACTAAAGATTTACCTAAAGGCTTTATTCGTAGAAACAAACCACATTTCTTGGAAAGGAGTAAATACTAACACTCTGCTGCGGAAGTACTTCTTAACACCTAAACAAAGGTTCCTCTACGACATAATCCACTTTTTCGGATGAAGGATAGTACTACCTAAGCCTTGTCGCTTACTAAGGTATCTTTTAAAAACATTCATGACTTATAAAACAGACCTAAAAAATGAAAGAAACCAG
>CAZDSI010000026.1:0-206 GCA_964508215.1 uncultured Opitutales bacterium | reverse complement strand
TATCCAAACGAAACCAAAAATATTAAACTCAAATAGCGTTTTTTTATAGTTTCAGTCGCACTCGGAAAAATTTTTCGCCAATACACAAATAGAAATAAAGCAATACCATTAATGTTGACCTTAAAAACCCCCTTAAAAAACTCTGCTTTCTTCAAACCGCCAAAACCAATTATCTCGATAGGTTTTTGCAAGTTCCTTACTTCTTA
>CAZDSI010000025.1:7768-18443 GCA_964508215.1 uncultured Opitutales bacterium | reverse complement strand
GGCGATCTTCGGCACGCTCTAAATACTCTTGAATATCTTGTTCTTGGCTTTCCAATTGGGCACAAGATATCCCTGGAAGGTGTTAAAGAGCAGCTAAAAAAGTCTTACGCCAACTATAATGCTCGCGAATCGGACCATTACGATTGCATCTCGGCTTACATTAAAAGCATACGAGGCTGTGACCCGGATGCGGCCGTTTATTGGCTCGCACGAATGCTAAACGGAGGTGAAGATCCTTTGTATATTGCACGACGCCTTGTAATTGCCGCTTCAGAAGATATTGGGCTGGCCGATTCACGCGCCTTAAATGTCGCGATTGATGCCTACAGAGCCTGCGAGATCATCGGCATGCCCGAATGCGCTCTAAATCTTTCACACGCTACAATTTTTTTGGCGCTAAGCCACAAGAGCAATTCTACCTACCTCGCCCTAGAAAGTGCCAATGCCCTTCTCAAACAAGGCCTTATTGAAGAAGTTCCTCCCTATTTAAGAGCACATCCACCCGCTGGTACCAAAGAACAATACCTCTACAGTCACCATTTTCCGCAAAATGTTTCCAGGCAAAAATATTGGAGCGAAACAAAAACCCTATATCAACCTAAACCCATTGGGGCCGAAGAAAAATTAATGCAACTCTGGAAAGAACGAAAACATTTACGCGATTAAAAAAATTATAAGTTATTCGGATTAGTTTTTCTTTAGATGCTTTCTTTTCGTGTAAAAAGAAAGCATTTTTTCGCACCTAAACTAGTTTTTCGCACTCGTCTTATAAAGGGAAAAAAGCACACCGGAGGACAGTAAAATAAAGGTTACGGCAAGAGATATGGTTGCGGGAAATTTCTCAAGTCCTAAGCCTTTAGCGATGAAAACCTTTGAACCAATAAAAATGAGCACAAGAGCAAGCGCGTATTTGAGGTAAAAAAAACGATGGATGATTGCCGCAAGTGCAAAGTACAATGCCCTCAGCCCCAGAATTGCAAAAATATTACTGGTATAAACAACATAAGAGTCTGTTGTAATGGCAAATATGGCCGGGACACTATCGACCGCAAAAATGAGGTCCATAAATTCAATCAGTACCAACGCGGCAAACAACGGTGTGCACCAAAGTTGTGATTTCCCAGTTTGTGGATTTTTTTGGATTAGGAAAAATTTTTTATCGTGGCACTCGCTGGTTATTCGTAGCCACCTACATAGGAAACGTGTGAAAAAACTATGTTCAACGTCACAGCTTTTACTATGTCCCAACAATAGTTTTACCCCGGTAAAAATTAGAAAAACAGCAAATACGTAAAGGATCCATGCAAACTTTGCGACGAGTTTAGCACCCAACAATATCATAGCTCCTCGTAAAAAAATTACCCCTAGAATTCCCCAAAACAGAACGCGGTGTTGAAATTTCAACGGAATTTTAAAAAAACTAAAAGCAAGCGAGATAATAAAAATATTATCAACAGATAAAGATTTTTCGATTACAAAACCGGTAACATATTCTTTAAACGCTTGAAGCCCAATAAAGTGATAAATTCCTCCTCCAAACACAAGCGCAACAAAGACATAGAAAGCACTTGTCCAAAGACTTTCACGCACACCAATGACGGATACCTTACGATGTATAACTCCGAGGTCTAAAAGTAGCAAAAAAATGACTACACTCAGAAAGGCAATCCACATCCACAACGGTTCATCCATACATTAAATTTTAAAATAAACGTAAGCTTAGATACATAACCGGCAAACTGCTTTGCTAAGGAATTACTCTCCTAACTTATACCCTGCTGGCTCTGAACCTTGTAAGATTATAATGAATAACTTAGACCCACAAGAGAAAACCCTTGAACTTTTAGTGTAACTCCATGCTCGCTGTTTAATCTCTTTTGCCAAGTTCTAGACAGTCTTTTAAAACCTGCAAAGCGTTTAATCCTGAAGGTCCCGGGACTAAAAAAGCTTCTTCGTCAACGAAAAACAAACGTCCATTGTTTACCGCATCGAGTGTTTTCCAAAATGGGTCATCACGATAAAATTTCAAATATCCTGAGGAAAGCATACTCTTTTTATTAACCGCTATAATTACTATATCCGGATGAGTATTAAGAATAAACTCCTTCGTCAAACAAGGCCATTTAGAGTGGCTTGAGGCCGCAAGGTTTTTTACCCCTAAATAGTCAAGCAGTTCATGAACGTATGACCCTTTGCCGGCCGAAAAAGTTTTATTTACACCAAAAAAAAACAAAACCCCTAGAGATTTTTCTATCCTCGAAGTCGCTTCTAAAGCTTCTTGCCATCTAAAAAAAAGTGACTTTTTTTGCATCACATTTCCCAAAAATTTTAAACTAACAATAACATCATGCAAGTTTTCCATTTTAAGGAGTTGGATTTTAGTCTTTGTATAAAACTTACGAGGCCATGCATAGCGTATGAATTGTGAATGTAAAATACAGGTAGGTCGTAATAAGAAAATTTTTTCTAAATTTGGATAAAACAAGTTACCAACACAAGGCACGTTTTTTTTATACCGCAAATATTTTTTGCAAAAACTGGTAACACCGACCAAATTTTCTTCCGCCTCAAAAAAACTTACCGAAGCAGTGATGCTAGGGGCCAAACTTATAATCCGTTGCATGTCTTCTCGATACAAGCTTTCTTCTGCCTCAACAAGCATTATAAAAAAAAGCGAGAAAACGGCTAAAAACACCCTCATAAAATTATAAAAACTTTTTACGTTTTCTCGGCAAAGAAAAGCATTTCTGATTCCTTTGCTCGCCCAGCTGCAACTTTATTCGACCTTTTGCAATAACCAATAACGTTCACGTTTGTCTCGCCAACGTTTCCCTTTCCAAAGGCACCGCCAGCTACGTCGCTGTGATACCTTTCCACCATCATTATTTGCCTTAAATCCTTGCACAAGCAAATAAGACCCGACTGGTAATACTTCGTATTGTATAAAACTATCAATCAAAGAAGCATCATAAATCTTGTATCGAGAGAGAACCTTCCAAAACATGCTATCGAGACGTTTCGTTTGAATTCCCTGATAATAATCCAAGATGGCTCGCTGAGACTCACCTAACCCAATGCTATATGGAGACTCGGTCTTTGGTAAATGCTTAGCCATATCTTTAAACAAACGCTCGTAACCTTTTTGAGCATCCCAAAAAGGTAGCCAAAGTGTCATTGCAAGGCCCCAAATTAGCGTCACACTAACACTCCAAGCCAACAACCAATTATAGCGTAGTTTACGGTAAACCCATAAGATAACCATCGAAAAAATAGTTAAAAAAATAGCGGCTACAATAAATCCTAAAGTGGTTACAGGTATTTTACCACCAATTAACCCCAGACGTCGTAATACAACCCAATTATTTGGGAACAGATCCAAATACGTGCAAAACCACAACCCCCAAATAAGGCCGGTAACACAAATGCATACCGTTAGAAATAAGCCTCTTAAAAAATTGCGAACAACATTCTTGAATCTCCATAAGCGAAACCCTTCGGAACCAAAAAAAATTACCGGTAGCATCAACGGCATACCATACAACTCGCGGCCATTTACCGAAGCGCTACTAAGCGAAAGGAAACTAACGATAAAAAAGGTAAGAATAATTTTTATCCGGGTATCAAACCAAAAGCTTCTTTTTGCTCTATAAAAATAATATACCATACCTAAAAACGCTAAACCAGATTGCCACGGTAAGCTTTTAAGAAATAAGAATGGCTCCTTTGTTGGACCACCACCTCCAAATCCAAAAAAACGGCCAAGATTGTTCTGCCAAAACCAATTCATAAAGAGAGCATAATTTTGGCTCAACAAGGCACATGGCCAGACAACAAACCATGGCATAAAGCTAACGATAACCCAAAATGTCGTATGCCAAAATGCTCTCGTACGGAACTCTTTCAGACAAATTAAAACACAGGACACAATTCCCCATATACCCACCAGAAGTAAACCTTTACTTAAAAAACCGATGCCAATCCCGGTCCCCAATATAAAACCACCCCAACAAGGGCAACGTTGGCTTAGGCAAGCTCCGTAAAGAGACATTGCAAATCCTGCCAATAGAGCTACATCGGTTATCAAATAGTGTAAGTTAACACAAAAACCTGGAGCACCGATAAATAATAGTACAGATAACAAAGCACTTATTCTACCAAAAACTTCACGTACGCTTAAGAACAAAAAAAGGATTGTTAGCATCGTAAAAAATCCACTGGTTAACCGTGCTGCATCATGGAAAGGGAACATTTTTAGTGCTTTGCCAAAAAAACTGGCCACCGCAAAATAAAAGGGCGGTTTTTCCATGAAAGGCTCTCCGGCCAACATTGGGACAACATAGTTACCTGTCTTAGCCATCGACAATACCAATCCAACCGAGTAGCCTTCATCGGGTTTCCATGGTGAATGTCCAACAAGACCGTAAAAAACCCAAAAAATAGAAAGCCCAAAAATCCAATAGGCAAAACTATTCAATTTTCTTTCTGTTCGCATCTAACACTCAAGGGGGTTAAAAAGCAGCCATGGTTATCACACACCGGATCTCCAAACTAACTTTACCGGCTGCACGATCAGCTAAAGAGCGCTTTTTCCATTTAAATTGCCAATCCATTTTCCATGTTTGGGCCAATAGTGTTGAAAGAGTATAGGTTTGATCGATGAGGTCTGGCTTATGGGCATCAAATCCGAACGAACTTTCTAAGGAATGACGCGAAGTCAGTTTGTAACTAAACGTAATACGTGATTGGTTATAGCTTTGCGCTGTGTAGGTATGACTAATTGTACAATTCCATAAATCCCCTTCATGAAAACTGACCGAACCAGTTGTTTCTTTTAGGCGCTTATTTGTTGTATCAAATCGCTTGTACACATTAAAACTTAAAAAATCGGATGGTACCCATTCGGTCCACACGAAAGAATCTGAAAGCGTTGTTTCGTTTGTCTTACGGGTTAGCCGAAAATCTTGGTAAAGGTTCAATCGCAACCATTGTTTGGGTAGTCCCTTTTTGTAATTGGTATATAAGTAGTTTTCGAGTCCCGTACGTAAGACATGCATTTCCGACAGGGAATCAAGGTCACGACGATTCAAAAGATCAAGTTCTTCAAGCGTTGGATTGGCAGAGTCGGCCACACGATCAATTACCGGGATTCGACCATCGCTTGATTGAATACGTGGAATATAACGATATTGAACAACCGGCTCCAACAAATGTCGAATACCGTCAATATTCCAATAATTATTTTGATAGTCGTATTCCCCAAAAGATTTAAACCTCAAGTCGAAACCAACTTGTCCAAAAAAGCGTGTATAATCGGAATATTTAGGCATTCCAAAGTAATCTACGATACGTCCACCCATCACAGGAGTAAAGGTACAAGCATCATGTAAATCAAAGGGAGCGGAAAGCCCTCCCATAATATCCAATCGGTTGCTCTCCTTTTCTTCTTCTTGAGCGGTCAAATAGGAAAGTGGTTTTTCACGTAACCTTACAACGCCAATTCCCCATTGGCCATGAACACGACTATCACCGATACGTACCGGTAAATGTTCGTGACGAAATTCTGGTAAACGTTCCTGAATACGCTGAAAATTATTTGGGCGAAAGCGTGTGGTTAAAGTCGTTATGCTATCCTCACCACGGTGTGCAACCTCTACAAAATTATCGGGATGCTGGTTCGTTCCATCGTAATCGTCGGGTCGAAAATCCTTCACAACTTGCGAATCCTTTTGCCATTTGATTTGGCTTACATAATCAATAGATTCTCCAACGTGTGATTGCTGTTTCCAGTCTAAAAAGAAGCGCGAGCGCTCTAAAGGTTGATTATTGGTATCATTACGTGAAGCGTACAGTTGGTCAGCCATTTTTGCGAATTTCACCTTACCATTCGTCTCACCATAATTGTATTCCAGCATTGGCCCCCATAATACACCACGCTTGCGATAGCCATCTAGCATAAATCCCGGCTTTACGGCCCAACCATAATCAAAAAAGACATCGTTACGCCAATATCGGCCATAATCATCATTACGCTTTAAAAAACAAATATCGGATTTAAAACGCACCGTAGATTCTTGCAAGTTGTAACGATAATATGGAGTTAAAAATACAGGCATAGGACCAATACGCGCCATTACGTCCCGCATTTCAATATATTCATTCCCATGCAATTGGGCTCTTTTGGCATCAAAACTTAAGCCCAATAGCGGGTTTGGCTCTTTATAATAAACCCGTACATTACGAGCGCTTAAGGCATCCATGGGCCCTGAAACTTCGGCACCTTCTAAGTTGTTATCGATCATCCCAATACGGAAATTTTTAACTTCAACACGCGAATCGTTAACCCAATAAACGGCTCTATGGGCGACCAAACGCAATTTATCACGATTAAGTCGGACGTTCTCTTCCGCAATCGCTTTCTGCTCTTCACCGAGATAACGTATACGTGCCGCCTGTATTAGTAGATTTTTGTAATGCAATTCTGCATTACCTTCCGCCAAGGATTCTTTTTTTATGTTATCGAAAATGATCGGCTTATCGGCCGACAGACGTGGCGGTTTTGATAGTTGCGCTCCAAAACTCGAGCTTGGTAAAGAAACAACCACCCCAAAAGATAAATAAAAGATGTTTCTCAAAAGCTTATTCACACGGGATTAATGATGGAAACAAAAAAAACTTCTACAAGACCAAAGACAAAAATGTTTGAGGCTATAAGAACCACTTACCACAAAGGTATCCCTGGCAAAATTTAATTTGAGTAAACCATCTAAATCGATCAACATTTTCATATGGCAAACTTGAGGTTCATTTTCCAAGAGAAAAAATCAACATTTTCTAGGCGAAGCAAACTAACAATGAACCTTCCTTTTGCAAAATTTAATGCTTACTTTGCTCAAATCTACAATGAAGCTATTCACTTTCAGGCTGCTAAATAATCAGCCTTAGAAATGGTATCGGTTGATACCATGTGCAGCGCGCGAAATTGTATGCTTAAAATTTGGTTTTGGATATATCGGTCAAATATTTTTACAAGCCTTGCGACGATAAACTATCAACAAATGGGCTAAAGTACACCATCGTTTTCTTCGTTGACATTCAATCTTCTAAAAAAGAAATATTCGCTTTTTCTATCCCATTAAAAGAAGTATTCCACGCGGCAGAATAGCCATTGACGTTTTTTAAATATAAAAAGTCACCTTCCTTAGGTAGTTGAGAAATATGCTTTAGTTTAAGAAAGCCTACGCGATCCATTTCAAAACAAGTAGGGCCACCAATAAAAACTTTTATCTCGCCGCTATCCGCAGAATCATTATCGCTTTTTTGACTTAGCAAAATCTCCGGCTCGGACCATTTTAAATGGCAGGCTTGGGATATATCTACAAAAATAAAATATCCTTTTTTTGCAAATTGTTTTACGGATACAACTTGCGTAACAGCATATCCCGTATGCTTTGCTACAAAATATCCCGGCTCAAACAAACAGAAAGAATCTCTCTTTAGTAATCTATCGTTTATTTGTTCAACGAGAGAAGTTATCTCATTTTCACTTAATCGATGGAGTCCGCCACCCAGATTTATATATTTTAACGCAATATCATGCTCTTCTGTGAAATGCAATATTTCGTCTATTATATGCAGGTATCCATTTAAGGTGTTCTGCTCAGACCCATTATGCACGTGAAATCCTTTAAAAAAATTCGGCTTAAAATATCGGCTTAAATTTGAACTTCTTAAAAGATCGACACCAAATCGACTTTTTGGAACTCCGGTAGGAAAATTTTTTGCACTCCTAAAAGATGTGTGTGAAACCCTTAGTCCATATTCCAAATTCGGATGATAGGCCAAATCTTTTACTCTATCTTCAGGAAAGAAATCCAAGTTAATACAACAGGGAATATTTAATTCCAAAATGTTGGAAGTATTCGAAAGAATACGGCTTGTTGGATCGTTTATACTTAAGTAGTTCTTGCGCTCCGGCAGTAACCGTAGTTCATTTAAGTTAGAAACTTCAAATCCAAATAAAAACTCCGACGCAAGCTCCAAGACTTCTCGATAGGGAAAGGATTTCACTGCAAAAAGAAACTTTACCTTCTTTCCAACCGAAAGATCCCTCAAAAATGACATCCTTCGCTTTAAGAGGCTTAAATCATAAACTAAATGGGGCGTCTTATGTTCAACAAAATGCAAGCTCTTCTTTATAATTCCGTCCATAATTAAACTTTTTTTGTGAAAACAAATTAGTTAAATACTGAGCTATTCTTTCGGCTTCGGCCAAATTCATATTAGCACTTGGTGCGACCCGCATGTAAAATTCCTGGTTCACCTTGCTCCAATAACCATCGATACTGGAATAACACAAGCCAAAACTCGGTGCTGGCAACAAAGAAATGTTTTGTAACTTCGCTTCGAAACAAAGGCTTTGTATAAATTTTTTTATAAGCCCCAAATCTTCGGTTGCCCATATTTTCTCCATCCATTTTCTCATTTCGCCATAGGTAAGTTCCGGTGAAAATTTGATTAACGTGTACAAATTATGTTGAGGTTGCACGAACTTAAGATTCGGAACGCATGCTTCTTTTAACTTGTTATAAATAAAAGCATTATGCGTTCTTATCAATTCGGTTCTAGCCCTCGACAATTCCTGAAATTTCTTCTCTAACAACCAGGGATAATAATCACTGAGCTGAAAGTTAGTACCTATATTTCCGTTAATATTTTGACAGGTCTGATGAAAACTCTCAGCGCTCAAACAGCCCTTCTCCAAGGAAGACAAAACCACAATTGAGCCTAATCGGCCAACCTCCAACCCAAAACAATCCAGTTTAATGTGGCTCCTCAACAGTAAGATAAGTCCCTTGTAGTCTCTTAATGCACCTAATATATCGGCTAACTTTTTACTCCCTAATTCCCAACAGGAGGTATCGATTATGATTAGATTTGAATCAAGAAGCCTTTCTATTTCCGGTAGTTCATAACTGCTACTGTCTAATATAATGATATCACCCAAAGAATCGTCATCGCCTTCAAAAAAAATCCTTTTCAATACACCAAAGGACATCGTTAGCAAATCATTAATCTCAAAATAACCACTCTTACTCAACGAAATGCTCTCGTAGAAAGGAAACAAGTTTCTCGCCGAAAGCATCGAAACCAAAAAAGACGACATTCCAGAATTAACAAAAAGTCCGTAAGTTTTAAAATAATGGTTTGTTATATTATATAACCCCTCCAACCA
Source organism: uncultured Opitutales bacterium (assembly GCA_964508215.1). Taxonomy (GTDB): domain Bacteria; phylum Verrucomicrobiota; class Verrucomicrobiia; order Opitutales; family UBA9783; genus CAZDSI01. The sequence goes on along the minus strand of CAZDSI010000025.1, from coordinate 9,211 downwards.
ATCGTCCATGAAGGAAATTAAATCCCACCGCTGATAACTATACTGAAAACGATGGCCTCCTAGCTTAGCTTTTATATAACCCGATTGATCACTTTCAAAAAAATGAGATGCGTTTTTTACGATATTTAATTTCAAAGATAGTCTTATGCGTAAAAGATCTCTGATGTAATCATCGATATTATGCCTTTGAAAAAAATATTCTTCATCACCACCGAGAAGATATTTTTTTAAAAGATTGATTTCTTGTTTACAAAACCCCCATTGCTTTTTCACCAAAGGAAATTTCTTCATTTCATTTCAACACTAACTATAATATGAATTGTTAATAATGCTATACATAGGCTTAATTCAAAACTTGGCCTTAAAATAAGATTTGATTGTTATAGTATTTTTCTGGGCTTGAAAAGTTTTTTTGCTACCAGAATAGGGGTAATTTTTTCATGAGATGAACTGGCAATAAAGTAGCGATAATACGAATAAGATGCTATAGTACTTTACATCGGTTTTTACATAAGATACTTACTCGATTATCGGCACTTTTTATAACTAAAAGCTATTCTCAAAAATGCAGCCATTAGGTTTCCTTTTTGTATCAACAATCTCTTTTTTGTACCCGGTAACATTTGCGAAATCGGTGTGTTCGGATATTTTCGAAACCTTAAGTTACTTTAAAATCCAAAATTTGATGAAGAACCCTATGCAAAACCAATTGAGAAAATTACAAAACTTAAATAGCCAAGGCGAAGTTGAAGTTAAGGAAGGACACCTATTTTACCAAACTTTTGGTCGTGGCAATCCAATAATCGTTTTACATGGTGGCCCCGGGTTAAACCAAGAATATTTTTTGCCACAAATGCTAGAGCTTGCCAAAGAACATCAGGTTACATTCTACGATCAACGTGGTTCGGGAAAATCTTTAAACGCAAGTGTGGACAAACAAACGGTTACCGTTGAACAATTTGTTGAAGATTTAGAAACGTTGCGAACAAAACTTGGCTACAAAAAGTTTGTTTTATTGGGGCATTCCTGGGGTGGTTTACTCGCATTACATTATGCTCTTATCTATCAAAAGCGTTTGGATGCTCTGATACTTCTTAACCCCTGCCCTGCTACTGGCAAAGGTTATCAATTTTTTGTCAAAGAAGCCTCTAAAAGACAAGAACCTTTCAAAGCTCGTTTGGAAGAAATACAAAACTCTGATCAATTTAAACAAGGGGATACAAAGCTAACGGAAGTGGTTATTCGCCTCTCATTCATTAAATACTTTGCCAACGAAAAAGATGTACAAAAACTTTCTCTAAACTTTACCCATCAATCATCCATTGGAGGTTTTAACGTATACAATATCTTTTCAAATACCTACTTATCCAGTCCCTACGATTTGAGAAAAAGTTTAAACAATTGAACAATACCAACATTCATCGTACACGGCGAAAAAGATCC
>CAZDSI010000025.1:0-7751 GCA_964508215.1 uncultured Opitutales bacterium | reverse complement strand
CTGTAGAAGAAATTAGGGATTCAATACCAAACGCTTCAATAACGGTAATAAAAGATTGTGGGCACTTCCCATTTATTGAAAAACCGGAAGAACTTTTTAGTGAAATCGGAAATTTTTTAAACACCGCTAAACTCGTTGAAAAATCTGTAAGTGAAACCCATTAATTCGTCCACCTATAACGCTAATTTATAGACCAGAACCGGTTTAAATTGACTATTTTGCTTGTTAATTAGCGCTTAAAAAACAGGCAGAAATTGTTTCCAATCAAAACGGCTTAACCAAATGATTGCTTCTCTTCGGTTAGCCTAGTGGATCACATAAGGTGAAAAAAAAGTTGAGTATCGATCATAAGAATTTTATAATTACATTGGTATGTCGATTCCCATAGCCCCACAAAGTACGGATTATCAGAACCTAGCGAACCAATGCCTTTCTCGTTTAAAAGAAATTACCGGTAGTGAAATATTACCAGATTCATTTAATGAAAACAATAAACATATTGTTCTTGAATTCGATCAGAAATTGTTGGTGCGTTTTACATTGGATGAAACAAAAGGACGTTTGTATTGGTACATCTATATTGGAAGCCTTCCCGAAGATACCACTGAAAGCAATGATATCTCTAAGGTGTTACTGATAGCCAACGGACTGGCCCAAACATTGACTGATTGTACTTTCACGCTCGAACCCGACGAAAATGGTAAAAGCCTCATAACGCTAGTTAGCGGAATTACGCTTTCGATGGAAGATTCGGATGTTTTTGCTACAAAATTGGAGATGTTTTTGCAAGTTGCCGAACACTGGAAAGCCGCTTTTTCAGAAGAATCGTCTACCACCTTGGATGCAGCGAAAGTTAAAGCTGTGTCGGATACAATGGAAAACCTATTTATAAAAGTATAAGGTATGCCAATACGATTTGATGGACCACATACGCCTTTGCCCTCTCCCTACATGTCCGACGTCAAGTCAACACACGGGAATCAGCTTAAGGCTTTACCACAGCAAGAAGGCCAAAAGGTATCGTTCGGAACAAGAATTGCCGATTGGCTTTGTTCCAAACTAACGATTTTTGATAAAATAATACCCCTCAGCGCTCGAAGTTATCAGGCTCAAACGGATAAGGCCCTAAAAAAACTTGAAACACAATATATAAAAAGCGGGTTTACCGTTACACCGGAAATTAAAGAGCAATGTAAATAAATTGCAGAACTTGTAAACAAAACGAGTGCCACTCCGGTTACGCCTCAACAAGTTGAGCAATATCTTACGAAAAATCCCGGGCTTTCAACGGTCAAAGATTTTACGAGCCTAGTAAAAAAATTTGGAGAAGAAACAAGAACTAAAGCTGAACTTGAAAAATATGGCGAGGTAGCGCTTGGCGATCTTAAACTGCAAAAAGCAACAATTGCCGAGCATGAAAAAGCTTTGACAAAATTGAAAGGATGGCAACAGACCTATCAATGGTTTCACAAGCACGATTATTTAGGGCTTTTTACGCTTGGGTATGCTATAACTCATGGAAAATTTTTAGGCACAAAAATTAAGGAAACAAGCGGTAAAATCCAAGCACAAGAAACGGCAAAACAAAAGGTAGAACAACAAGCCGCAAAAACTACAGAACTTATTAATCAATTAGCCAAACGGTCTTGTAAGATGGTTAACGAACGTGAAGGCGCTCGACAAGGCATTCACCATGACCTGAAAATGCTGCAATCGGATCGGATTGGCATCGATCAAAGAAGCGGCAAAGTTTACCGTCAGGATTCCAAAAGTCATAAATGGAATGAGGGTACTTCGTTTGTTTCTCAGAGTCGTTTGGAAGATTTTATCGCTCGTACTACAATCCAAAAGAACCAAGAACACTCCGCAGAATTCCAAACAAAACTCAAGACATTGGGCAAGTTACCAGCAAAGGAACAACGAGAATTTGTCGAAACAGCGGCCGCAAATATTAGGGAAAAGATTAAATTTAACCCAGAATTGGCCCAAAAGGAACTCCAGCTCTTAAAAGAGGCGCAGGCAAAATGTAATTCGGATACAAGGTTTTTACTTAGTTCGCTTGAACAGTGTTATCTTTTTGAGTTGAACGCTGGCAACCCGGAAAAGCAACGAGAAGTCGTAGTGAGACAACAGCAAATTCAAAGCCAATATTTGAAAAGTGCAACCCAGTTTGCCGAAACCGCTCTTAGGGATATCGATAAATTACCGGCCGACCAAAGACAAGAAAAGTTGAAGGTACATGCGGATATACTCGAACGCATGACAGAAAACTTTTCAACGTTTGCAAAAATGCTCAGTATGTCTGATGAAAAATTTTCATCCACCTGTGAAGGAAAATGGCGGGTCCCATACGGTTCTCTATTGGCAAAAGATGCGTCCAATCTTCCGATCTTGCTTAGGGCCTTTGTAAAGCATATTAGGGCCGGCAGCCAAGAGGCTATAGATAGCGCAAAGCATGAATTAGGGGAGATGCGCCAAGTGTGTTATGATCGCAATTGTTCAGATCCCCTAGCCACGGAAATTTTAGGTAGTCTGATACGACATGTTGACCCTAAAGGGACGAGTGTTGTTTCAAATCGTAGACTTGGCGCTGGCGGGGAATTTCAAAGCTTATTGCAACAAGCGGGTCAAGATGGTAAGCGAATTGTACAAGAAACACTTGCACGGTATCGCGAGTATCACGCCCAAGCACATCCTGAATTTTTACAACGCTTTGAAAGCGAATTAGAAAGGTCAATGAATCCCACAGTTTCTACCCCACAAAAAACTGTATCACAGGAACATACTCCATCGGTAGATACGGTTGAAGAAATGAATCATGGAAGTCGTACGCTTGAAAATTGCCAGCAATGGGTTACGGACACAATAGAATGGCTTAAAGCTGCTGATCCAACGGATATTACACCCGAAACGCTTTCACAAATCGGTACAAACATGCAGGAGCTAAAAGCCGAATTTCCAGAGTTGGATATAGGCAAGCTGCAGCCACTTTTAACACATTCGGATTCAAAATCAACCACCTCCGATGTTGGTGGACATGTTGGCCTTCAAACTCTATTGGCCGAACCAAAAATCCCAACAGAGGTTCAAGGTTGTGCCTCCAAAATTGCCGCTAAGGGAACAGTCGGTGTAGCAACCGTTCTCCAGGATCAAGGCCTAATGACTGATGTCAAAGAAACCCTAAGAAGCGCTGTAAGATCCGGTAACCTTCCGATAAGCGCTGTTTCCGCTTCCGAAGTTCAATCAACCGCTAGAGCCCTTGGCAAGAACCCAAGCTTGAAGCCAACTTACACGGTCGTTGGCCCCGAAAAAACTCCCGGGGGAACAGGAATGGATGCCCTTAAGCTCCATGAACACTTTAAAGAGGATGGTGGCGTAGTACAAGTCGCGAGCCAATTTAACGCGCTAGAATCAATGACTACAGATGTTGCACCGGTTGAAGACTGGATTCACGATCATACACAAGGTCCGCGTGCTTCTTTACAATCGGTCAGCGCCGCTCAACATCGAAAAGTTGCCCATGAAGAAGGTAAATTACCGGATGCGGTACAAGGTATGTTATCGGAATGTAAGGTCGACGATAACGGTAAACAGGTGGGGATCCTTGAAAAATATCCCAATTTATACAAAAATGGGTACCTTCAATTGAGCGAAATAAAGGATCTCAGGCACCTTCAAGCCTTGCAAACGTATATTCGAGGCAACATCGGTAAGTTACAGATCCTACCGCAATGGGTCCAATGTGACGGAACTAACACTAAACAATTACAAGTTTTTTGCGCTGCACCTTCCTTCCAGGGTGAACATATCGATTGGAGCAGTACAGACCCGAGAACACGGGCTTTGGCTTCGATATGCGAAGATCTCGTCGTTGCGCAGTACAGAGCCACCGCTCAATTGGCGGCCATACGTAGTAAACAAACGGGCAAGCCGGTACCCTTACATTTGACTCAAGTTGGGCAGGGAGCCTTTAATAATCCCAAAGTTGTTATGGAGAGGGCAATGCAAGCGGTATCGGAAGAACTCGATGGAACCGATGTACAGGTTTACTTGCATGCTTGGAATCAAAGCGGACAAAGCAGCTGGGAATCAGCGATGGGTAAGCAAGGAACAACATATGATGTAACGTCACCATCAGATTTTCCTGTAGAGTGAAATGATAAATTAGGACTTAAACTCAAGAGAAAGGTTTCTTAGCAAACGCACAAAAAAACATTCGTGTCGCCCATGGCATAAAATTCTATAAAAAAACAGTCGCCCTCCAAAAACTCGCTTTTCGAGAGCGACACCTTTAGAAAATAAATTTTATTTGTTCAAAAGCTGCAAATAGCGTTCCGGTGGCTATTTTAAGTTAAGAAGCGACCATATGCTGAACAAGGCCCAACGCAACGTTGACAGCCGTGGCCACACGTAGCACATTATTGCTCAACCGTAAAGGGGTCCAACCAGCGCTTTTTATTTTTTGGACTTCCGCCGAAGAAAATCCACCCTCAGGACCAATAAATAAACCAACGCAAGCGTCTTTACGCTTTAATAGTGTTTTAACGCTCTCGCCTTCGAAGTATTCTATCGGCAATGCAACATCCTTTTCCAGACTACAGAGAACCTTTATATCGATGTTTTCAATAAAGGTATCAAAAATTGAGATTTCATGTATATCCGGTAAAAAAGGATTTTTAGATTGCTTACAGGCTTCTAGGGCAATTTGTCTCCAGCGTTTTTGCTTACGAGAAAATTTTTCTGCAGTCCAACGCATTTTTTCGGATCTTTCCGTTAGCATTGGATAGAAAGCATCTATTCCCAATTCCGTTGCACTCCGGATTACGTCGTCCATAACACCAACTTCATTGGTTAAGCTCTGCAAAAGCACAATTTTTGGATCTCTTTCAATTTTCTCAGCATCTGACACCATTTCAACCCTCACTGGCAAACGATCGTCAACGATAACGGCCTCTCGAATTCCCCCTCTCCCATCAAACAATATCAGATGTTCTCCTTTTCGTTTGCGTAATACCTTTATCAGGTGGTGTCCTTCGCCTTGTTCCAAGTTAATGTTGGTTGTCGTTAGCCACTCCGAATTTGAAAAGGTATGAACAAATGGTATATGTATTAAATTACTTAGCATAAGCAGCGGCCAATTGTAACCATAGATCTTCTTCTTCAACTGATTGCGGACTCGGGATAAAAAGGCGAGGCCTTACACAAAACTCACCTCTAGTGCCTTCGGCATTATATAGCCCTTTTCCTTCCCACTTAATTAGCGGTTGTAAAACATTTGCAGCGTTAAATACAAACTGTGTTTTCCCTTCCAGCAACGGTAAAGAAAAAGCACGTTTAAGCGCAACATCCCACGGTGTTACCACCAAGTCGTAGTAAAGGTGATGCTGATACCGCTTTAAATTATCATGTGGCGCTAGTTTCACAACAAAATAAGCTGTCCTATCGGCAACCCAATAAAGGTCAAAAAAATCAACTTTTAAACAAGCGTCTTGCCAAACTCCTTGCGGGATTTGAATTAAAAATGTCCGCTGGGGTTCTTTCGATCCCAACTTGAGCGAAACAGCATAAACGCCACGCGTTAAGGAACTCTTAAAAGGGACCTCTAATGGTAAAGGCAGCGTATGCAAAGGTATTTTGGACGCGTTACAAAATTCAGCCTTATAAACTTCCGGTGAGGTTTTAACACCAGTTTTAGAGGCGGTAAAAATAAAAGTTTCTTCGGAATTCGTCGTATATACGGGAACAAATTCTTCGTTATAAAAATAATCGTCAAGACCACCGTTATCATAGGCCTGACGTTTTTCACGGCTTGATAACACACTGTAGGCCTCTTGAATAGCCATAAACTTTTCGTGGTCTCCCGTCAAAGAACGGTCTGGATGAAATTGCAACGCTAAAATACGAAAGGCTTTTTTTATTTCAGCTTCTGAAGCATGCGACGAAACATTAAGTATGGCATAATAATCTTTCATAAAACCTCATGCGGAAGAAACCATACTTAAATTATAGCCATAGAAAACGCAATGGTTTCTTTATAAAGAAAATAAAGCCTTCTGACATACCCAAAAACAATAAAATAAACAATTACATACTCCAGATTGTTCTTATAGTCCATGCTTTCTTGTAAACCTTCAAGGTTAATAGTAAGGCTTAAAACACTGGCACCAACAACTTAAGTAACACTGAGAAGTGTCGGAACGGCAAAAAAATTACATGGTACTTTTATTGCTTTAAAATTAGACCACTTTTTAGTGTTTTGTCGTAAAAAAACTTGTCTTTTAATTTAAAACGCTTTCTTTAATCTGTATCCTTTTTAGCATGGGGGATTAGCTCAGTTGGTTAGAGCACTAGCATGACACGCTAGGGGTCGCTGGTTCGAACCCAGTATCTCCCACCATTTATTTCTTGTCCACCAAAATGGCTAAGGATAAGGTTCCAAGCAAACACTAGCATACGATTCATCGCTTTTCTCGGCCCAATTTGTCACACATCTTCATCGAACCGGTCATAAACGTTATTCGGCGGCTTGTACTTACTATTTAAGCCAAAAAATACGCCATTTTTAGCCAAATAAGAGTAATTAAAGGTTAGGACTATCCCTAACGAAAAAAAACTTTTGCGAAAGAAATTTATTTTTTCGGAGTTTGGAAATTAATAATCACTACCGTCTAGTTCAATTCAAAAAGCTAGCTTGAAGGAGATTAAAATACTTTACTCGAATTTACGAGAAAAGAATGTGCTCCTTCCGCAAGAGCCCAATAATATTCCCGGTTTCTCACCCAATCCTGCTTCGGCGAAATCTCTTCAGATGGATTTAATTTTTCCATATTCTTTTGAAACTCGGTAAGAGTACGCTTGGTTTTGCCATCAAAAAGAACATAGTAATTATCTAAGCTGTTATCAATGCATGCATTGACCTTATCAGCGTATCGATAAGCCCTTTGAAGCATAGGATCGTTGTATTGGCAAGGTGGGCTAAAAAGCTCATGAAACATTACCGCTTCAAGGCAAGAATCTAAAAGCTCATTGCAAAAATTTCGGACTGCCCCTAAACCCTTTTGAGTTTCCACTTTTGATTTTTCAATTTCGTTTACAATGGGTTTACATTTTTCTTTGAGAATTTGGGTAACAGACCTAGAGCTTATCTTACCTATAAATTGTATAGCTTCTTGGTAAGTTTTGTATGGGGCTCCCTCAATTTTAGCACCTAAACGTGAAGTGTTAATAAATTCAATATTGGAAAACTTTTTAACTAAAGCGTTAAAGGTTTTGAGATAAACAAATAACTTTGATTCAACATAAACCTTATCAAATGTATTTCCAGGAACTGTACGACATTCCGAAAGGTTCATAAAAAGTTGTCCGCGGTCACGATAAAAAGAATCCGACGTGTGTGTCTGGCCTTCACGGGTAACCGCTAAATCCTGTCCTACTAAACAAACGCGCCCACAACCAAATAGATGTGCCAGGTCTGCAATACAAGCGGCAACCGTTCCTTGCTCAGAAATAGCTGTCCCCGCTGATAATTTTAGTTGTTTCCGGATTTGATCGACAAGAATATTAGCATTTTGCCATGTAAAAATATTGGGAAAAAAATGCGTTACCACGTTCGGATGGACAAAAAATGGACAAATTAAAAAAGTTTCGTTGGCCGGCTGATTACGATAACCCTCGAAAGTGCTTAGCCGAGGATCGGCCGCAAGAGAAATGAGCGAAAAAACCCCATTCTTTACCAGCTTTCGGTAGGAACT
>CAZDSI010000024.1:9364-18531 GCA_964508215.1 uncultured Opitutales bacterium | reverse complement strand
CCTTCGTTGATAAATACCTCTCCTCTTAACCTTTTTTCAACACGGCGCTCTAAAAGCTGTTTAGTTATCTGTACTTTAAAAAAGGATAAAAAAATTCCAATCGCAATGATAACTTATGATAAGCATGTTTAGTGGATAAGTTTATCCAAAACTTTCTTCGGAGAAAAGAGAGTATAGACTTCACCTGTGGATGCCTATTTTATAAGGATGTATTTTGAGCAAAATTTATTTTTATTGGTACTTTGACTGAGTTGAAAGGTGTGTGCCTCTTAAGGCGAAAAGAATCCAATTCAGCACTTTATTAAGCTATACATTAGACCCAGCCGAGATTTGTAGCCAAAGTTTACTTAAAATTTTTAAGGAAATATTAAGATTTTCCTGTAGGAAAGCTTCTGCTTTTAGCGACTGAAAATCGACAGCAAATACCATTACAGCTCTTAGATTTTTATGCAAAGCAGCCTTACAAACATCTATTTGGAACACCCCTGGATGCTTGTATAAATTTTATGGTTGATCTGTTCAATATCGAATTTACTTTCAGCTAACTTTCGACTTTCCGATCCCATTTGGCTTAACAAATGGGGATTCATGATAAAGTTTTCCATTGCCTGTTCTAGTGCCTTAGCATTTTTTATGGCAACTCGAAAGCCATTTTTTTGATCTATAACTGTTTCTCGGCAGCCAACGTTATCGGTCGTAATAATTGGGCGTCCTGTAGACAGGGCCTCGAGGATTGCACGCGGTACCCCTTCACGATAATACGAGGGATAAACAAAAACAGAGCACCTTTGGAATGCAGAATACATTTCTTTACAATACCCTACATATTCAACGTAATTTGATAAATTTTTTAACTCTTCTTGAGATATCGATGAAGGGTTGTCGCAAGTATCACCAGCCAAGAGAAATCGGATATGGGGGTATTTATTTTTTAGGTTTTTGCAAGCCTCAAGGTATTCGTATATTCCCTTTTCTCGAACAAGTCGAGAAGCCATTAAAAAGGTTAGTGTGTCTGGAAAGTTTTTGTCAAAAACATATTCACTAAGATCCACACCAGTTCCATTTACTAAAATCGCTTGCGATAAATTTACAATTTTCTTATTCAAAAACAGAGTGAGATCGTCATTGTTTTGAAAGAAAACATGTTTAACTGTCTTTAAGCTGCGCTTGTAAAAATATTCAAGGATTTTTCGGATGGTGTACCTTTTTACATTATTATCTTCGATAAATGCATATCCTAAGCCGGTAATTAATGCAAAGACATTTTTTATTCCTAACTTTGCTGCAGCAGACGCACCATAAACAATTGGTTTAACATTAATTAAAAACAATATATCAGGAGAAAGCTCTCGAAGCATTGCTTTGATGCGCCAGTAAAGCCTGATGTTTCCAAGTATCGAAGTACTTGTTCCGCTGAATGCTTCGGTAATATAATAATTAACTTTTGGATTTAAAACTTCTTTGGCTTTTTCAATTAAACTTTTATTCAATACAACGGTTACTTCGTGTCCATTGAGTACGAAAGTGTTGATGAGATTTTTCCTGAAGTGAAGGCTGTTAATTGCTGTATTAAAAAAAAATAAAACCTTCATAAACGAATTTTTTGACTTTCTATCAGGCAATTTAGCCGATTGACAAGCAAGTAAATTTTTTAATTTAATTTTCTTAGTGCTTTGCTGTATTTCAGCTTAAATATTTACGTTGACTTTTAGTTCTGGCTTTATAAACTGAACATGAAAAGCTTTTTACCGTACGACGGACGGAGCGCAACTCTTACGACAACATAAACTCTTACGTCCGTCTACGGTAAGTTCTGTGTTGTTGTGTTGTAAATTTATCGTAATGGCTTTAAAGGATTTGTTTTTATACTTTATCTCGCCTAAAGCATTTAAAAAGCTTTCTTATGAGATTTTTTAGAGGTAGGCGAATGTATTGCCGAAATGTATTTTCAATATCGCGACAAAAGGGGCGAGTTGCTAGTCTTAAGTAATAGCGAATATAAGGCTTCCAGCTATTATCCAAAGTCCATGAAGATAATTTTGCATATTGCCACCAGAGGTCTACAAAGCTGTATCCCTTTACGGAGTACCATAAAAATGGTATTTTTTTATAAAGCCACGGTTTTTGGTTAACAATAAAGTGTACAACAATGGGTTGCCCGAAACGTTGAATTGCCATTGCAGTGTTTTCTGCAAATGGGAAAAAATTAAACCGACAATCCAGTTGTAATATCTGTCCTTGCAAAACAACGTTGATTGCGTCTTGTTCGAAGAAAATTAGGTTTTCTTCCTCCCAATGCTCTATAAAACTTACAATTTTTTCAGAAAGGCCGTATTTGCGCCAATAAGCTAAATTTAATAATAATACACCAGCATTGGAATAGTAACTATTGGGCGACATTTTTAAGCGTTTTTTATGTCGTATAGGGTGAATGGGGGATAAGGTTTCTTCACCAATGCCGGCTAAAGCGTATGCAGTGATGTTGTTATCCCATAATTGAGCAATATCGCCAATGACCAAAGTGTCGACATCGAGCCAAATTACCTTTTCGAGCTCGGGCAATATTTGAGGCGCCAGTACTTTTGTGTAAATGGATTTATGCCATCCTGTGGTTGGTAAACGGTCTACGCAATTTTCAGGAAAGGGTATAAATTTAATACTACTTCTTTGGGGTATCTGAAGTTCGGTTAGTTTAGTTTTGCTTGCTTCGGAGATATCATCGCTAACAACATAAAAATGAATAGGGCGCTGTGTGTTTTTCAATATAGACATTATCACAACCGATAAATAATGAGCATAATGTTCATTGCATGCAAATAAGATATGTATTTCCGTATTGATCACGAAGCTAATGAAAGAGACTGACGCTATTGTTGTAAAGTCAGATTTTATTATACAAAATATTAAGCTAGGAATTTTCGTTGGCCGGTACCAAAATGTTATTGTTATGGAGTCGAGAGATAAAAATCCCCTGAAGTTCGAATGGTTTTTGTGATAAAATAGAGCGTGAAAATAACGAATAACACGCAGGGATTATTTCTAACGATGTATAGGTTTTTTGTATCGATGGCCGATATAGTGTGTTCGAAAATAGATTAATTATTCAGCATTGCGAAGGTTGTGAGCAAGCTTTGGTTCGGTTTTTCTCTCTTTTTGAGCGTGTAAGCTAGGGGAGAAACGTTTTTAGTTTAAATTCTATGCCATTATTTTTAGGGAAAACAATTTTTAGGCAACTTTGTTTATTCAGACGTGATTTCTAGTTTCTTTCGTATTTCATTAGGATCTTAATATAAATTCTGAAAGTGTGGTGTTTTGTGTTTGAAAAATTTAAAGTTTTGTCCACAAATAAACCTCTATGGTTAAAGAATTGTCAGGAAACTTGTTAATTATTCAGTCTGGAGTTTCAAGTGCGGTAAGTAATGCTACGCTTTACGGTGTCTTAACGGAGTCGTTAAACTACGAGGTTATTGAAGAAATTTATGGTATAAAGCATGGCTTTGAAGGTTTATTGAAGGGAAGGTTTTTGGATTTGGCCTCGCTTTCACAACAATGGGTGAAAAAGTTATTACACACGGCCGGTTGTGTTTTGGGGACCGAGTCACCTTTTTTTAAGGCAGAACAGATAAACGAGAGTATTATTCAGGGTCTGAAGGAGCGGAATATTCGCTTTGTGGTGTGTGTTGGAGATAAGGATTCGATAAGCTTGTGCAAACAATTGCTGTTATTAGCTCGGAAGGTAAATTATGAGGTTCAAGTGATCGCTATTCCGCATTCATCTTACAATGATTTGCCTATTTCTGATCACAGCTTAGGTTACGGTAGCTACCTGAAGTACCTTAACGCCTATCTTTCGGATCTCGAAAACAGTGTTGTCGGCGGTAATATAAAAGTTGGCGTATGTGAAGTTAGCGGTGGGGCAAGTGGATGGTTGGTGGCCGGATCAAGTTTGGTTAAAAATAAGCATTTCAAAATAGAGAACCCTTATGTGGTTTGCTTGCCGGAACAACCGTTCAATGAGGATAGCTTCATTCAAGCGGTTACCGATCGCATCCAGTCACAAGGTTATGCCTTAGTGATTACCAATAATAATTTAGTCAACGAGGATGGAGAATATATTGTATTTGAAGACAAAAAAGCTCTCTCCGCAGGGGATTACCTTTCAAATCTGGTCAGCAGCCATTTAAAGGTTAGTGTTTCAAACACAAAATGTAATTTGAATATGGCTCCCTTATCGACGTTTATTTCTTTACAAGACCAGCAAGAGGCGATTTTGTGCGGAAAAGAAACGGTGAAAGCTTTATTGAATGGAGAAAATGAAAAGTCCGTTGTGCTTATAAAAGGTGATTCCGAGAACTACACCGTTGAAGTTTCTTTTGTGACCTTCCAGGAAATGCTCGAAAACACAAAGTTCTTTCCGGCAGATTGGATCTTAGAGAATGCTTTTTGGTTAAATTTCCAATTCTTAAAATATGCGTTGCCGTTGATTCAAGGGGAAATTAATTTAGCGCATGAAAAAGGTATCCCAAGCTTGGCTTCTTTGCCGGTTGAAGGAATATAAATGAGTAAACCCGAATTTGTATTGTTTTCAGGTCAAGGGGCACAAAAAGTAGGCATGGGGGTCTCGTTGGTGCGGGATTACCCTGAGGCACATGAATGTTTTGCCAAAGCAGATGCTCTTTTAGGTACTTCTTTGAGCAAAATTTGTTTTGAAGGACCTGAAGAAAAATTGACCGAGACACGTTTTTGCCAACCGGCTTTATATGTGGTAGGGTATGCGCTTTTTTTAATTCTGAAAAACAGAGGTTTTTTGGATAACCTACGATATGTTTTGGGATTGAGTCTTGGTGAGTTGACGGCCTTAGCCGTTGCCGATGTATTTGATTTTGAATCAGGCTTGCGTTTGGTTCATGCACGTGCACAGCTGATGCAGGAAGCTTGTGAAAAGACCGAAGGTGGGATGTTAAGTCTTATCGGCGGAGATATCAAAGCTGTCGAAGAAATATGCCAGAAATACGATATTGATATATCAAACCGTAATTGTCCGGGGCAAATTGTTGTGGCTGGGCCGAAAAAGGTTTTATCAGAAGTTGAGAAAATAGCCAAGACAATGGGTTTTAAGATGGTTATTCCCTTAAAAGTTGCCGGAGCTTATCACAGTCGCTTGATGCGTTCTGCACAAGAAGCTTTTGCTAAGGAATTGGATCGTTATTCCTTTAGTATGCCGACGTACACGGTTCTATCAAATACCACCGGAATGCCGGTAAATCAACCGGAAGAGATAAAAGCGGCCTTAAGCAAGCAGATTGTTTCGACCGTTTTGTGGGAGCAATCGCTTTTCAGATTGGCCGATGAAAAAGCTTTTAACGGTTTTGAGTGTGGTCCAGGTGGTGTTTTGGCCGGTCTTGCCAAGCGTACACATAAGGATTTTAAAGTTAAGGCGTTGTGTGAATCTGCAGATATTCAATCGATAGATAATGGCTGATATTCGAAATTTTTGTATTATTGCGCACGTTGACCATGGGAAAACAACGCTGTCCGATCGTTTGCTTGAAAGAACGCAAACGGTCGAAATGCGAAATATGCAGGCGCAGTTGTTGGACTCCATGGATTTGGAGCGTGAAAAGGGCATTACTATAAAATGCCATCCGGTTAACATGCATTATCAGTTGGATGGGAAAAGCTATTTGCTTAATCTCATAGACACTCCCGGCCACGTTGATTTTTCCTACGAAGTTTCGCGTAGTTTGTCGGCTTGTGAGGGTGCGGTTCTGCTGGTTGATGCGGCACAAGGCATTGAAGCACAAACCGTTGCCAACGCCCATCTCGCTTTGCAGCAAAAAATGGTCATTATTCCGGTAATTAATAAGGTTGATTTGCCGAGCGCTAACGTCGAAAAAGTTAAAAAGCAATTGGAAGATATTTTGGCCATTCCGGGAGAGGATGCTTTGTTAGTTAGCGGAAAGACGGGCTTAGGCGTGGATGAGCTTTTAAAGGCCATTATCCAACGTGTCCCAGCACCATCGGGAAAATCTCAAAATGCTTTGCAGGCTCTTATTTTTGATGCCGCTTATGACAGTTATAAAGGTTTAATTTGCTATGTTCGCGTTGTCAACGGAGCTTTGAAGCTGGGCGATGAAATCTTTATGATGCGTCATGGAGCTTCAACGGTAGTTAAAGAGATCGGTAATTTTGTACCGAAGATGAAGCCCGGGCAGCAGTTGAATGCGGGAGAGGTCGGATACGTTATTACGAACATCAAGGCCTTGAGCGAAATCAAAATTGGCGATACCTTGACGCATGTGCGAACACCGGCCACCGAGCCGTTAGCGGGTTATCGCGAAGTTAAGTCGATGGTTTTTAGTGGCTTATATCCTTTGGAAAGCGGTGATTACGAGCGCTTGAAGACGGGGCTTATGAAGCTACAATTAAACGATTCGGCGCTGACTTTTCAGTCGGAGAATTCTACGGCCTTGGGTTTTGGTTTTCGGTGTGGGTTTTTGGGCTTGTTACACATGGAAGTTGTACAAGAACGTTTGAGGCGTGAGTACGATCTCGATATTATCGCGACTTACCCCAGCGTGGTTTATAAGGTCCACACAACCGATGACCAAGAGCTGGCGATCGATAATCCACAACGCTTACCGGATCCATCGCGTATTGACTTTATTGAAGAGCCGATGGTGAAAGCTTTCTTACATATACCTAATGATTATATCGGTGATGTCTTAGCCTTGGTACTTGAGAAGCGAGGCCTGTGTTCTTCTACCGAGACTTTGGATGAGCAGCGTGTTTTGTTGTCATGCTCGTTACCTTTAAACGAAATTTTGGTCGATTTCAACGACCGCTTAAAAAGCATCACGCATGGTTATGGTTCAATGGATTATGAATTGGGTGAATACCAGACTTCAGATTTGGTCAAAATGGATATTTTGGTTAACGAGGAACCTGTGGATGCGTTTTCAAGCATCATCCATCGCACCAAAGCCGAGTCTTATGGACGCAAGTTGTGCGAAAAATTAAAAGACTTACTTCCAAAACAGCTGTTCCGTGTGCCGATTCAGGCAGCGGTATGGGGAAAAGTTGTGGCGCGAGAAACGTTGAGCGCCATGCGTAAGGACGTTACGGCCAAATGTTATGGTGGCGATATTACCCGTAAGCGCAAGTTGCTTGAAAAGCAAAAAGAAGGTAAAAAGCGCATGAAGCAAATCGGTAAAGTGGCTATCCCTCAGGAAACCTTTATAAAGATCTTAAAGTCCGACGTATCCTAAATATTGTTCAAAGCGAAAGAACGGAAACCTTTTCTTTTTACGCGAAAAGAAAGGGTTTCCGCACCTTCCCAAAGAAAAACGAATCTTTAATAAAGGTTAAAATGCGAAGCATTTTTGGGTCCAGGGGCTGTGTCCCTGGCGTAAAAAGAAAGGGTTTCCGCATTTTTTCTTTCTAAATAAATATTTAATGTGAAAAACTTGCCAATAATTAGTTGGTACGCGAATATTTGTAAGCCTGTGTTATGGATAAAAGTGGTAAGATTTTAAAAGAAAAAATAAAAACGCTTCTGCACTTAAGCCGTAAGGTGTATCATTACCGAAAAGATGTTTTATCGGCTGAACAAATAAATAAGCTAACGGCATCTGTAAAAACGCTCGAGAATAACTTTAAAAGTTGGATAAAGTTAACAGATGATTCAGCTCAAAAACGTTTACAACCGGATTTGGAAAAGCTTCATGAAGAATTAAAAAGTTTTGTGACGAAAATTGGTGGCAAAGTTTACCCGTTAAATTTTTGGAACGAAAACATTGAAGTTATATTAGTGGCCGCGATTTTGGCCATCGGTATTCGTGCTTTTTTCTTCTATCTCTTTCGTATTCCCACGGGGTCAATGTTTCCATCATTTTCAGGAATGCGTCCGCAGGTGTATCGAGCGAATCAGAAATCGCCATCTTTCATTTATAGGACTCTTAATTGGTTTAAAGAAGGTGCTCATTTTTATGAAATGACCGCAACGAGTAACGGAAACTTAAAAATACCCCTTTTTAGCCCCGAAGACCCTTTGGCCAAAATGGGGCGTATTCGGTTTACAACGGTTTATGGTCGAGAAATTTTCGGCTTATGGTTACCATTTTTATTTCCCAAGCCTTACCGCTTATACAGCTTGAGAATTGGAGATGCAGATGTTTCGGTACGGATGCCCTTTGAATTTTTTGGTTTCGAAGATGCTATCCTGGCCGCTTTTTTCCCACAGTTTTCATCTTTTGATGAAATGCTCGGCAACTTAAAGGATTCGGTTTATTACGACGAGAGACATTTCTGGGTGTATACAAATTTCTATTTTAAAGCAAAGATGCCGGTATTGCGTTTTGAGCTTTTAGCCGGCGATATGTTGTTTGTCAATCGATTGGCGTATCATTTTCGACGTCCAAAGATTGGTGAATCCGTAATATTTCGAACCGAAAATATTCAAAAGTTGGGCGAACAAAAGTATTACATTAAGCGCCTAGTTGGTCAATCGAGTGATGAAGTAAAAATGTTGAACGGACGATTATACCGTAATGGGAAAATCATTGAGGGTAGTCCCGCTTTTGCTATGAATAATGGGCGCAAAGGACGTTATCCCGGTTATCGTGCTAGTGGCAATTTATCCAACGGTCAAACAGTAAAAGTTCCGCCAAATAGTTTTTACGTCTTGGGCGATAATTCCCCAAATAGCTACGATAGTCGTTATTGGGATTTCGTGCCCTGTAAGGAAGTTATCGGTAAGGCCGCTTTCGTTTTACATCCTTTTAGTTGGCGCTGGGGTTGTGCAAAATAGAGAGAAAAGGAAAATTTTTCTTCGACAAGAAAAAGTTTTTCGAGCCTTTTAAAAAAGAACTTTTAAGTCGATTGTAATTTTTTTGAATCCAAAGAAATTACAATTGGAGGTTTTTCTTGTGGAGGTTATAGGAGCCTATTTTTTTCCCTAAAAAAAGTTCCTATAATTACCTTACTGCTCCCACATTTTCTTTAGTATCGTTTAGACTGATGACGCCGTAGTTACGGATTTGGATATTGTGTGGAAGTTCTTGATAAGACAGGACAGTTAATTTGGGAAAGCTGGGTTCAAAGAAACGTTTAAAGGCCAATCGTAGCTCACCGGTAACTAGCACTAGAGGTTCTATACTTTGCTGGAT
>CAZDSI010000024.1:5837-9351 GCA_964508215.1 uncultured Opitutales bacterium | reverse complement strand
GTTTGGGTTAAGATTGGTTCAATCAGTAGTCCGATTTCAAATTGAGTACGCTTTACCTGTGCCGCTAAAGATTGTTCCAGCCGTGGATCAAGGATAATGGCGGTTAAATAACCGTTTTGTATGTAGTTTTCAACGAAATAAATACCCAGGTGGCGACGGCATTGTTCAGTTAAATCGTCGGGATGCTTACTAAAGGTTGCGAAATCGGCGATAGTTTCTAAAATGAGTGTTAGATTTTTAAGCCCAATACCTTCTTTGAGCAAGTTTTGAAAAACGCGTTGAACCACGCCAACATGGATGAGGTCTGGAAAGAGCTCAGCGATAAGTGTTGGGTTCTTTACCTTAACACCATCGATAAGTTTTTGAGTGTCTTCGCGCGTGAGCAGTAGGTAAGCGTTTGTTTTAAGTATCTCCGAAAGATGGGTAATGACGACGGATGTTGAATCGACAACTGTATAACCGGTAATTTCAGCTTTGGGTTTTTCGCTCTCTTCAATCCACCATGCTTTTAGTCCAAATACCGGTTCGAGCGTTTCAATGCCTTTAACGCTTTCGATACCTTCCTCTACACCAGCACGCATAGCCAACCAACGATTAGGTTCTAATCGATTACGGGCCATTTGTTTTCCTCGTAATAAAAAACGATATTCGTTGCTTCCTAAATCGAAATTGTCTTTAACCGTAATGGGTGGAACAAAGAAACCAAGGTCCCGGCCTAATTTTTGGCGTATTCCGGTAATCCGATCCAATAAGTCTCCATTGGCGGCTTTGTCAGCCAGGCGAAGAAGTCCGAAACCAAGCTCGATGGAAAAAACTTCGCTGTCGGTAATTAACGGAGTATCGGTTGCTTTAGCATCCTCAATGGCCTTTTTACCACCTTCAGCTGGCTGCCCTTTTTGTTTCTGATCTAGGGTTTGTGAGAAGCTTTCATTTTTGGCAAAAAACGGTTCGGCTTTTTTTAGTAATTGGCTACCTATACCAAGAATAATGCCCAGCATGGCGAAGGGAGTGAAGGGCATTCCGGGCATAACCGAAAAAACAAACATCATGGTGGCGGCAACGGCAACGGCTTTTGGATAGATCAATAATTGTCGGCCAAAATGTTCACCTAGATTTATTTCTTCGCTTGTGCGTGTAATGAGAATACCAGCACCCAATGAAACAATGAGAGCCGGAATTTGTGATACAAGACCATCACCGATCGAAAGCAGGGTATAGCGTTTAAGTGAATCAACGAGAGGCAATCCCTTTTGTAAGACACCAATCGCAATGCCACCGACAACATTGACAAAGGTAATTAGAAGACCGGCAACGGCATCGCCGCGTACAAATTTACTGGCACCGTCCATAGCACCATAAAAATCGGCTTCCTTTTGAACTTTTAGTCGGCGGCGTGTAGCTAAGGTTTCATCGATTAACCCCGCGTTTAATTCGGCGTCAATGGCCATCTGTTTACCGGGCATGGCGTCCAAAGTAAAACGAGCGGCCACTTCGGCAATTCGTCCAGCACCTTTGGTAATTACGACAAAATTGATGATAACGAGGATCATGAATACAACGGCCCCAACAACGTAATTCCCTCGTACAACATAATTCCCGAAAGAATCGATGACGTTACCTGCGTACCCATCGAGAAGAATAAGTCGAGTTGAGGCCACGTTTAGCCCCAATCGATAAAGTGTGATAGCCAATAGCAGCGTGGGGAAAACCGAAAACTCCGCGGGATCTTTAAGATAAACAACAATAAGGAGTACGAAAAGTGAAAACCCGATACTGACCGCCAGTAAAAAGTCAATTATCTTTGGCGATACCGGCAGAATAAGCAAAAGAACAATACCAAACAAGGCAAACGTAAACACAATGTCCGTTTGCTGCATTAAGTGTTCAAATGCTGATTTTGGTTTTGTGCTTTCCGTACCTGCCACGTGTCAAAATTAACATCCTCTGGGAATAAAGAAAACTTTTTTGTAAGGGTTTTTAAAGTTTATAACCTAATAAGCAGCGCCGGGAAAACTTTTTCTTTGACAAGAAAAGGCTTTGACGCACCCTTTCAAAAAGAACTTTTTTCCGAAAGACCTTTTTAGCTAAAAAGGTCTTTCGGCTGAGGAATTTAAAATAAAACTTTGCTTCGTAAAACAAGGTTATTTAGAATGGGAATATGGCTAATGTTACTTTTGAAGCGTTGGAAGATGCTATAAGGAATAATGACACTAAACAAATTAAAGAACTGTTGGCCAAAGGTTATAATGTAAATGCTAGAAACGAGGCAGGTGATACTTTATTACACGTCATTTTGAAAGAAACTAAAAACCTTGCGGCTAGTTTTGTACAAGCTTTTATAGGTGAAAATATTTTTGCTAAGGCTGCAAAGTATGAGAAGGAATTTTTAGCAAACGTACCGGAGTTTGTCAAAATTTTGGTTGACCATGGTGCCGATATTAACGCTAAAAATAGCCTTGGAGATACACCGCTTAAGCTTGCAATACATAACGGATTGACCGAAGTTGTAAATTTTTTAAAAACAAAAGGAGCCACGGAGTAAATTTTTATGGCTTTCTCGAAAATTTTCTACACAGGTAAACGTGAAAATACCTAAACGGTTTTGCTCGGTAAAGATAAAATTTCTTTTTATAGGCTTATTTTTAGGTATAGGGCTAACATTCTTTTCCCAATTTTTAATTTCATGTTTTTGTGAAAAACTTGAATTGCGAGACTCTGCTATATACTTGAGGTACTATAATGCGGATAAAGAAAAATTAAAAAGGGATCTGGCTTTAAAGCTAGATAGCTTAAGAAAGGCGAAGGAAATACATTAGAGAGTATTCTAAGTGGACCAAATTTGGATGAGATTAAAGCGATGCATGCAATTTTGCGCATCTTATATAATGATAGAAGCTTAGATAAATTTGTGAAAGACCTTACAAAACATTAGTTATTTTGTTTGAGCTAAAATTCGATATAGCGTTAGACAGCGCAGAATAACGCAGATAAAATAACTTGAATCCCCTAAAAAAGCCGCTAGAGTTTAAAAAATCCTCGGAATGTATGCAGGAAACGATCGGTGACAAACTACAGCAGGCGCGTAAGCGACTTGGTATTTCTTTGGAAGAAGCTTCGACAAAGACGAAGATTCGAATGGACTTTCTTGCACGATTTGAGCAGGGCGATATAAACATACCTTTACCTGAAATTTATCGTAAGGGATTTTTAAAATGTTATGCTCGTTTTTTAAGGTTAAACCCACAAGTTATCTTGAACGATTATTTTAATTCAAGTTTTGTGGAGGCTGTTGGTACCTCGGACTTTAAGCCTTTAGAAACGGAAGTGCCCTTATCATCTTTGGAACCAAAAACCGAGGTAAAAGAAGAACCTGAGAGTGGTCTTAAACTTTTGAAACAATTTAAGTACTTTCGGCCGCTTGTTTGGGGTATTTGCGTTTTTGTTGTTTTAATGTTTTTCATGAGTGCTATAAGGTGGCGTTCGTCTAAAAAGGCAACGACAACTTTTCAAACAG
>CAZDSI010000024.1:0-5822 GCA_964508215.1 uncultured Opitutales bacterium | reverse complement strand
AAACCTGGTTCCAAGCGATACCATTACCTTGATAGGGCTAAATAATGTCCAGGTATTTGTTCGTCAGGAAGAGGATAAAAAACGTTTGTTTGCAGATACCATTAACAAAGGCGATCGCTGTACAATTAATAAAACCGGATCGGTTCAGATATCTTACTCAGAGGGGGCGAGCCTCTTAATTGAAAGATCGGATGGTAGTCAAATAAAGCCGCAAAAATCTGGACGTGGCTGGATAAAAGTGCCCTGATATCTTGTTGTTTTACCGTGTAAAGCACGGTGTTTTTTTTGATTTCGCGTTTTAAGGTCTCATATTTTGTTTTGTTTTAAAAATATTGACGTTCTGGTTTAAAAGGAGTAGCCATTCTGTGTCATTCTTAATGGTACATCATGGAAACAAAATACGCATTAGTTTCTCTTCTTTGTATGGCAGTTTTTTCTTATGTTGCATTTTCCTTACAAAGCGATCGAGAGTAATATGAATTCTTTTAAAGGACAGGGAAGGAGGTTTGATTTTCACTTTAGCTAAAGGAATTTGTTTTTAGGAACTGGGAGAATGGGGAAGAGTGAAGGTATTAAGGTTTGTTCTTAAATCCTTAAGCCCTTTTAAATATTATTTAATAGGGCCTCTACTGGTCGTTGTTTTTTACGCCATAGACAACTCTCTAGAGCCTTATTTACTAAAATTACTTATAAATGCCGTAATGCTTGAAAATATTCAGCAGGCATTGGCGCAGTTGTGGACGGTTTTCCAGTGTTTTGTTGTATTGCAATTTATTACGCCTTTGGCGTGGCGGCTTTATGGTTGGTGTAATCTTCAGTATGAGCCAGCGTTAAAAAATCATGTCGTAAAGGAATGCTTCAACTATCTTTTATTGCATGACTACCAATTTTCTCAGAATCAATTCGCGGGAAATTTGTCTTCAAAAATTGAGGATTTGAAGCTTGTTGTACCGCTTGTTCGGTCGGTTATTGATACCTATTTCGTAAATGTTGCTGCCGTCCTTGTTGCTGTTGTGGTATTGTGGCGTGTGCATGTATGGTTTGCAATTGCGATATTGGGGTGGGTTACTCTTATGGTAATTATTTCAATTATTACTATTGGTCGTTTTAAATATCTTTCAAATAAAACCGCCGAAACTTCAGCGCGAGTAATGGGTAATATTGTCGATACTTTAACAAATGTTTTGGCGGTACATTTATTTTCGGCTCGTTTTTACGAGTTGAGTAACCTCGATAAATTTCAACACGACTATAAGGTTGCTCTTATGAAACGTCGCCGTTTCACGCTTAACTTTTCTTCGATATTGGGGTTTGGTTTTGGGGGTTATCAAACGATTTGTTTGTTGATGCTCGTTTTTTTATATCGAGCGGGTGCCGTAACTCCTGGTGACTTTGCTTTGATTATAACGGTCAACGTTTCGATCAACCAGCACCTATGGCAAATTTGCACTGAAATGAGTTCTCTTAGCGAAGATTGGGGGGCGATTGATCAAGCGCTTCGCATATTATATCTTCCCTTAGAGACACAAGATAAGCCGGATGCTCAGCCGCTTATCGTAAAACAAGGGGAGATTGTTTTTAAAGAAGTTAATTTTAATTATAAGTTATCAAAGCCTTTGTTTCGCGATTTAGTGATAAAAATATTTTCGGGCCAAAAGGTTGGCCTGGTTGGGTTTTCGGGTGGTGGAAAAACAACTTTTGTAAGTTTAATACTTCGATTATACGATGTTGCTTCGGGTAAAATTCTAATCGATGGGCAAGATATTCGTTGTGTAACTCAAGATAGTTTAAGGGCGGAAATAGGTGTTATCCCGCAAGATCCGATATTATTCCATCGCACCGTAATGGAAAATATACGCTATGCAAAATTGGATGCTACGGACCAAGAAGTTATAAATGCGGCCAAAATCGCTCATGCGCACGACTTTATATGTGCTTTGTGTAAGGGGTATCAAACATTGGTTGGCGAACGTGGAATTAAACTTTCAGGGGGGCAAAGACAAAGAATCGCTATAGCTAGGGTTGCGCTAAAAAATGCTCCAATTTTAATTTTAGACGAGGCAACCTCACAATTAGACTCACTTACAGAGGTTAAAATTCAGGAGGCGTTGTGGGCAATAATGCAAAAGAAAACGGCGATTGTAATAGCGCATCGGTTATCGACGCTTTTAAGCATGGATCGTATATTTGTTTTTGACGGTGGTAAAATTATTGAGGATGGAACTCACGAGGAGTTGCGAGCTAAGAACGGTTGTTACGAGAAGCTCTGGATGGCACAGTTTGCGAATAAAAACAATAAAGAATAATTTTTAATCACATAAGAACTCAGGCTTTTGCGGATTGTTCAAGGTTTTAACAATAAGCAATTTATACATTTTGGCTAATATCATCCTGCTGCTCTGCAGAAATGTTCTTATGTTCTTTTTTTGAGGCCTTTGAGGTATTTAGAGTTTATTGCTTATGCATCGTGCATAGAAATACTTAACGATATTTAAGAAGTTTGGGTTTTTGTAAGCATTTGGGTCTTTTAGTAACAATTTGGTTACGGCTTTTACAAATTTAGTAAGGTTATCGGCGGAATATTGAGATGACAACCGCATGGCGAATTCCTCCAGCGTACTCACGGCATACGTGGGCTGAATCTTCAATTGATTAAATATTTTTGTGGCCGTTTCGTGAAATTCGTAGTGTGAGCAATGCATCATGAGGATAAGAGACATCAGGTATCCTGGGATGTTTTCTTTTTTAAGGTAAATTTTGCTGAGTGCGGTGTATGTGTAGTAACCGCCAGTGGGTATGTCGTGCTCCAGCAGCTCGATTTGCTCTTCTTCGGTAATATTTTGGTTGAGTTCAACGAGCCATGTTCCCCAGCCGCCAAAATTAACGCACCAATAAAAGGTTCCTGTTTCGGAGGTATGAGTATTGTAGGATAAAACAATTTTTGTAATATCGGTAAACCAATCGATGTAGGCTGATGAAATTTCATCTTTTTGAACGGCGTTAATTAGTGGATCTTTTGCAAATACGGGAATTAACATTAGTCCAATATTGGTCAGGCATATTTTCGTTCTTGTTGATTGAGCCTCTAAATCATTATACTTGAAACATGGTCCAGCTTGAGTAAAAGCTAATCGTAATTGAGTAATCGTATATTTTGAGCCAATGTTTGTGAGTGCTAAATCTAAGTTTCCCAACTCATCGGGGTGTTGCTCGGCATACAATACTAATTTGTTTAGTGTGTCGAGTTTTGTTGGTGGGGGCACGTTGTTGCGAAATATAGTTTGAGCTCTAAGGCTTAAAGGTAAGTCGTTTATACCATATCCCTTATGGTTAACGATTATGATCAGTATAATTAAAAAATATTTAGAAAAATTTTTCATATGCTTTTAAGGGGAGGTGAGGATAAAAAATCTTATTCCCAATCTGGTTTTTGGCGGTTAGCATTGTAGATTTCGATGGTTTAAAATAAGTTATTCTGGTTATCGATGGTTTTGTTTAGGAGATAGGCAAACATGTTCTCGGTGTATTCGGATGTTAAGCTTTGCCCGTAAGTGAAAAAATAGGGAGTAAGCCCACCGTTAAGAAAATATTTCCATAGCTTACAGGCGTTAATGGTTTCATCGAGGTGCGTGAATACGAGGTGCGTTATGTTCCAAACGGTGCTTAACGAAATACATTTGTCGAGAAACTCGCTTTCATAAAGAGCGTTAAGTACCAGAATGCGAGTATCGATTTTCCAGTGGTCTAATTTTTGTAAAACTTGTTTTTGTTCTTTTGCGTCGGCCAGCTGAATTCCGGGGTGGTCTACGTACATGATCTCATTTTCAGGGAGGGTTGGGTCGTTAACACCTTCTCTCCAGACCGGAACCCCTAAGACCTTGCAAAACACTTCCAATGCTTCATCTGTTTTTGGGAGGTCACTTTCAAGACGCAATACATTTACCTTTTTATTTTTTACAAATACATCATGAGTCAAATGCTTGCATAAAGCTAGAGTTTTCCCGGTGGCTGGCGGCCCCAAAAACGCAATACGATTTTGAGCTGTTTTTGACGGCAACTGATCGTAAGTGTTTTTAAGGCTCTCAAAAAATTGGCGTAGGCCTTGGCCCAAAGGTAAAGCCTCTTTGATGTTTTTGCGTGAGACAAATTGCGTTAAAAAGGTTTTATCAAAGCCCGATTTTGCAAGGACTTTTAAGAGATTTTTTGAATCTGGTAAATGCTGATTTTGCTCATTTGGTTTTGGTGTATAAGTCAGGTTGAGGTCAAAATTTGATTCGATTGGAGGGTTGGAGTTTTGGGGTATGGTTAGTGTTTTATTCTGAGTTTTGGTTTCTGTGGGTGCGATTTGTGTCGATTGAGAGATAACTTTGGGGGGTGGTAAAGCCTGAGCATCTTTCGTATCTTGAATAGTAGCAATAACCTCAAGTTGTGGGCTGCCAAGGAAGCGGGCAAGTCCTTTGCCCTCGACTTGTTTAACGGATATTACCTTAGCTTTGTCACCCAAATGCTTGCGAATAAGCCGTACGGCTTCTTCCGCGGAACTGACAACAATGCGAAATTTTCGTTCCTTGACTTCCTCCATATCTGCATATTAAGAGCTTTTGGTGAAATTGGCAATACTTGTCGGAATTTTTGAGCGAATTTCTTGTTCTTGCGTTGAGAATATTATCAGTTGGAAAATTCTTAAGTGTGAGCTAATGCAGTTCTTGTTTATTGAGAGATGATCTTTCTTTATTCGATAAGCTTGTGGTCCTGGTAGAAAAGTTTTCTATTGGCTGTCAGCAAGCTAAGTTAAATGGTCCTTTTTCAAAACTTAAAAATAATCTTAACAAATTAAAACTTTTTGTTTTAACTTTTAGACATGGGTTTAAGTTTAAATCGGCCTTTGCTAGCACTTTGTATGCTCTTGGTTGGAGCCGGCAACGCATGTGCAGCCGAAAATATGGGTGTTAGCCCAAAGGCTTATACGTTATTTACAATTGGTGAATTCCCAATAACCAATGGAATGTTGTACACCTGGATTATTTCACTACTATTAATTTTACTTGTCCGCTGGGTGGTTAAGACACCGACACTTATTCCTTCACGAGGTCAAATGGTTGTCGAAACGATGGTTGAAAACTTGCAGCAAGTCCTTAACCCTATTGTAGGCCATAAAGTGCATCGGGCGGCTTTACCATTGCTGGTCGCTTTTTTTGTTTATATTTTAATTCAAAATTGGAGCAGCCTGATACCCGGTGTTGGTACAATCGGAACCTACGATTCTCATGGCCATTTTTTATATTTCTTTAGGCCTTCGACTTCGGATCTTAACGCAACTTTGGCTTTGGCTATTGTTTCATTTGTGGCGTGGCTGTTCTTTATCTTTAAATACTCGGGTGCAAAGTCTGTTGTTTGGCATATCTTTGGCAACAAGGCTAGCCGTAAGGAAGTTCCATTTTTAATTTATCTTTTTTTGTTTTTTGTGTTTTTAGGGGTTGGTTTTATCGAATGTGTTTCCATTTTGTTTCGCCTTGTTTCATTATCATTCCGTCTATACGGTAACGTGTTTGGCGGTGAGAACTTGCTAACCAATATCTCACAAATTTCCTGGTGGACAAAGTTCTTATTACCGGTTCCTTTTTACTTTTTAGAAATATTGGTTGGGCTTATACAAGCCTTTGTTTTTACCCTTTTGATTGCGGTTTACATTGGTTTAATTTGTAACCATGACGAAGAAGAGCATTGAAAATTTTGTTTCTTCTTAAGTTTTTGGAACTTGTTGTTTCTTAAGGTGGCTTTTTTTTTTTTTTGTTTTCTTTTGAGGGTTTTTTTTATTGCCT
>CAZDSI010000023.1:18480-18902 GCA_964508215.1 uncultured Opitutales bacterium | reverse complement strand
CCGGCTGATTACGATAACCCTCGAAAGTGCTTAGCCGAGGATCGGCCGCAAGAGTGATGTGCGAAAAAACCCCATTCTTTACCAGCTTTCGGTAGGAACTATTCATACTTATAACCAAGGAATAGTTTTGTGCTTCTTTCAAAAAAGGAATTGCTTCATCCAGCGAAGGCCCAGCGGAGACAAGGATAATGGGCAAATCCGCAAAAAGATTTTTTAATACACCAACGTCGGGCCGATTTAAAAGATATGGGAGGTTTTCAAAAGCATTTTTTTGCCATAGTTCGGAATCGCCAACATTTGTCGACTGAAGCTTTTTATAAAAATCGAAAACACGCGCAAACTGAGTAAAAAACCGATAGTAATAAGACTCATCAAATACAAATAAAGGCGAATAAACGCACGTTTCAACATGCGACTTAAAC
>CAZDSI010000023.1:9586-18423 GCA_964508215.1 uncultured Opitutales bacterium | reverse complement strand
TCAAAAGGATCGACAACAATAAACAGTTTTTCATTTTTTAACCATTCACTACAATCCAGCCGAGAAAAGATAAACTTCAATAATTCAGGATTTTTCTCCCCCACAATAAGAAGTGAACCAGAAGGAATTTTTTCAAGCAATTTTTTCACATGCAAGCCGGAACCAAAACCGCTTACAATGTTACATGCATCGTTTTTTAAATCAAAGCTTTTAACCCAAGCATCGATTAACTCTTCGGCTTCCAGTTGTGTGCTCCCATAGGGGTATATTAGAGTACCACCTATTGTCATCTTACAAATACCCGACGGATCAAGCTCAAAAGGGAAGGGAAGTTCGTCTTTGGCCTTCAAAATGCGGTTGAAGGTGATTGGAAAACGTTTTTTCAAAACTTCGGCGTTGATCGGCAAGACTTCCATATAACTCAAACGGACAAATTTATGTTACGTAGAAGAGCCGAAAACCCTCTTTCAATAAGCTCATTTAAAGGTGCAATATGACGCTTTTCGATATTTTTCAGCCACTTATCTAAAAGTTGGTTAAAATCCTGCAGCCATTTATCCGCTTTTACATAACAAGACGATTCTGACGATAATGTTTTAAGGTTTTCAATGGCACCAAGCAGAGGTTGGCTAGCCTCTATTAAAGTCTTAGACTGCTCTAAGATCTGCTCAAAGTCGCTCTTAAAGATCCGCTTACTTACCGACTCCAATGTTGTGGAAAAACGCTGAAGTTCCGTTTTTAAAGTTTCTTCGGCTGTTTGTGTTATCGGGGTTGAAAAAATCTCAATATTTTCAAAGCGTGAAAAAGGCTGCTGTAATTGGTTTTCGTGCTCAAAGGGTTGATGGTTGATTAATAATTTTTGGACAGTACGCTGAGACTGTTGCAAATGTTCGGTCAAAAAATACAATAAATCGTAAAGCGTCTTAGGCTTTGGTCCAATAAGTTGAACCTCTTCATTATCGAGAAAAACTTTCGTTGTCATAATTGAGGCTTAATGTGCCCTTCTTTAACTAAGCAAAATTAATGCCAAATTTTTCACCTCTACTTGTACTACGAGGCTCCGGTGCTAACAAGACATGCTAAGGTACATCCTTTTTTGGAAAACCCTAAAAGCCTTGACAAAGAAAATGAATCGATCATCAACATACCGACCATGCAAAGCTTTTATCACCAGATTTCAAAATACGGCTGGCTCTTGGTTTTAACGCTTCTTTCCCACTTGCACGCTCACAATGAGAACCTATTTTCAGCGCAAGAACTCGCCAAAGTACTTGAACGATATAAAAGCCATAAGGTTGAACAATTAGAACTCAGAAGACCAGCCCCCAAAATGGTGATCGATGACGCTTCACATAAATGTCTTGCCGCCGTTTTATGGGAACGAGAATGGCCCGCTTATCATGTATCAAAAATGTGTAACGAATTATTTTGTTACGCTGTAGCTAAATGCCTAAACCTCGATGATTTAATCGCAATGATAGCTGAATTACCGCTTGAAAACGGACAAAAACTCCTAGTTCGAAAATTTATAAATTTTATGGACCTAACCCAACCATTAACACCAAATGCCTTACACTTCATTGCCAATTATCAAAGCAACCTAACCTTACTTCTTACGAAAGGACGTGGTGCGATAATTTTCGGCGACTTACACAATTTTTTTAATGAGGAAGAAGAGATTTTTCAGGAAATTATCCGTCGGTTAAGCGTTGATGCCACCCAGATGTGCTGGCTATTTGCCTTTCTAACAAATCAGCAAGATTTTAACACAACAAATTGCGCTTTAATACTTAATTCCGAAGGAAATATTTATCCTATTTTATTCGATTTTGAACATTCATTGGACACACAGTTTAGAAACTCTAGAGGAAGTTTTCAGGTTTTGAACCAAATTTTAGGCAAGCCATTATCAGAAGTTAACATAGGAAAAATAGAATACATCATAGCACATAAGGTCGAGATTTCTACATTAAACCACCTTCTTTTTTCTGAAGGCCAAAAAACCGTCGTTATCAGACGAATCGAAGCTTTAGAAGAATTCTATACAAGATATCGCGATAAAGAAAGTTCACTAACAATCGAAAACCTTTACCGTTTCTGTAATGAAGAGCTTTATTAACCTTAAACAAAGAAGATTTCTCAAAAAGATTGCGGAGTTTTAAGTTTTTTTGCATAAACGTGGAAAAAATATTTTATGGCTTCACCAACAGATATTCGAAAAGGAAGAGTTGTTTTATACCAAAACGTACCTCATCTCGTCTTAGACATGCAACACCGCACACCGGGTAGAAGACCGGGTTTTGTACAGGCAACTTTACGAAATTTGCAAACTTCCAGTTCAACAACGGTTCGATTCAACTCCAATGAGTCTGTAACTTTTTGCCATATGGAATCACATAATTTGGAATACTCCTATGTGGACGACATGGGTTATCATTTTATGGATCCTGAAACTTTCGAAGATCGTATCATTCAAAAAGATCTCATTGAGGACCAAAAGGGGTTCTTAGTCGACGGTAATACCTATACGTTGCTGTTTGTTGACGGAAAACCGGTACAAGTGCAGCTTCCATCGGCTGTGGAGATGGAAGTCGTTGAGGCTCCCGAAGGTATACGTGGTGATAGCGCAACCAACGTGCAAAAACCAGCGGTAACCGAAAGCGGGTTGACCGTACAAGTCCCCTTGTTCATCAAGCAAGGAGACCGTATCCGTATCAGCACGGATGATGGTTCCTATTTAGGACGAGCCTAAACACTTGCAGCAATTTAATGAAAACGCCAAAGGATTTGGACGTCATCAAGGCAAAAACGTCCTACACGATTACCCTTAATGAGCTACAGATGAAGGCGCTGAAAGAGTGGTGTGATGCCCATGCCTTTGGCTTTTATTCCGTTCCCTACGCACGCTTTGCCTTCAAGGGCGACAACGTTAACGTTGTCGGCTATGAAAGCGGTAAAGTTGTGATTCAGGGGAAAAAAACTGAAACTTTCGTAACCTATGTATTGGAAGGTGAAATTACTAAAACCCCTCAACTCGGTTACGAAATCGCCCTACACCCCGAATGGTTTGAACCGCACGCCGGTATGGACGAAAGCGGCAAAGGAGATTTTTTTGGTCCTTTGGTAGTAGCCTGTGTAATTGCGGATGGCCCCATTGTTCAACATTGGTTAGATAATAACTTAAAAGAAAGCAAAAAGGTTACCAGCGATTTGAGTGTGCTACGCCTGGACAGCTTAATTCGTAAAACAAAAGGTGTTATTGTCCAGACAGCCTATGCCAATATGGCCAAATACAACGAGCTCTATAAAAAGTTTGGCAATTTAAACGAATTATTGGCTTGGTTTCATGCGAAAGCACTCGAAGGTGCCTTACAAAAGAAGCATGTTGAATGGGGAATGCTGGATCAGTTTACGGAAAGGCCACTGGTCAAAAAATATTTTAAAGGCGAAAATTTTTTACTTAAACAAATGACAAAGGCCGAAAGCGATCCAGTAGTAGCCGCTGCCTCTATTGTTGCCCGCGCAGAATACATTCGAGCCCTGCGTGAATTAAGCAAAATAAGCGGTATTGCGCTTCCGAAAGGCGCAAGCCCAAAGGTAAAAGAGCAGGGGGTTAAACTAGTACAGGCTGTGGGACGCGAAAAACTCGGAGAGTTTGCAAAATTGCACTTTAAAACCACCGACGAGATTTTGGCATCGATTGGCTAATCAGATAATTATTGAGTTGATTCTTAACTCCCCAATTTTTCAAGTTTAGGCTATTACAAGTTGCAAAACATTTTAACGCCCACAAGAATAGTCCTTAAAAGTAGTTTTACCCTAATTCAAAAAATTATACGACCTTTAAAAAAAGGCTAGAAACTCAAAATATTATTTAGGCTTCTTGAAAATTTCCCTCAAATAGCTCTTTAAGGGCTTGTATTAAAGTTGTTGCATTAACACCACTAGCCTCAACGTTTAACTGCGTACCTTCACCTGCGGCAAGCATTAAAATTTCCATAATGCTCTTACCGTTTGCATTTTCGCTACCGTTCGAAAACCGAATGGAAACATCCGGATATTGGCTTGTCAAACGCACAATCATCGCCGCTGACCTTGCATGGATGCCCATTTTATTCCGCACTACCATTTGTGAATATATTGAGTCCACAATTTCATTCTTTTATGAGGAGCTCTCCCGCAAAATGCAATAATTAATTCTTATAAAAAATAGAGATTGCTTTGCCTTGATAAACTTTAAACAATTTTATCAGACGATGAAATTTTTAAAAGCAGTCGCGGTTGCTATCCTTATAAGCACTGTAAGCCGAATGGCCGCAGCTTATGATGACGACAAAGCTCATCTTAAAGCTAGTGTTGAATTCGAAACCCAACGTGTTCATCGTGGCTCTTTAAAAAGCCAGGACCTTGTAGAACCGCAATTAATGTTATCAAAAAAGACTGGCAAGCATTGCTTTTATTTTGGAACTAAAGGCTATTTGCCAATGAAAGCTACGCATGTTTTTAAAAACGAAGTGCAGTTCTCTGGTGGAAATTTGTATCAATTAAGCGATTTTTTTTCGGTTGATTTTGGTGGTAGCTACAATTGGCAACCTGAAAAGCAAATTGGGGTGCTACGCTATAGTCGGGAACTTTATATTGGCGTAAATGCAGATATTCTGTTGTCACCAAGCATTTACCTGTTTCATGACTTCGAACGTCGGCAGTGGGCCATGGAAACTCGTTTCGGCTACCCCTTCGAATTGGATGAATTTGGCCTTCCAAACACGGCTTTGGAAAGTGAATTTTGGCTAGGATTTTTAAAGGCAAAAAAACCTTATGGTGGTGTACGAGGACCAGGATGGGATCGTAAAAATAAATACATATATTTTGGGACAGGGCTTTCACTTGCGTTCTTTTTAGGCGAAAATACCGTATTTAAGGTTGGACCACGCTGGGTATACAATCGAGATGGAAACCATCCTTACAGCATAGCCAATGAATACGGCAACCATTCACATTTGCTGTGGGTTGCCTGTTCTCTTGAGTTGCGTTTTTAATATAGAAATGGGCAAAACTCGTTGCCTCGCTTATACTTATTTTTAGACAGCGGAAACCTTTCTTTTTGCGCAAAGAGAAAAGGTTTCCTTACGGTCCAAAAGAAAAACGAATTTTTATTAAATAAAATACGAAACATTGTTGGGTCCAGGGGCTACACTCCTGGTATAAAAAGTGGGAAATTCCGCACTTAACTTTTTTTAGGAGACAAATGGTTCAAAGCTTCCGTAACATTCGGAAAAGCTGGAAACAATGTTAAGAAACCGGCAATTTCAAAAATCTGCTGCACATAAGGATTTAAATGGGCTAAAGTAAGCTTCCCCGACAATTTCTTCAACTGCTTAGCCATCTTTAATAACACCCGCAACCCCGCACTACTAATGTAGTCTAGCAACTTGCAGTCTACCAACACGTTTAGTTCGTTGTTTACAATTAATTGCTCACATATGCTGTCAAAGGTTGAGGCATTTGAAGCATCGATACGTCCTTTAACCGCCACAATCGTTATGGCCCCAACTCTTGTTAATGTGACTTCCACAAAAAATTCCTTATTTCTTTAATCAGTGCGAATTGCCTTGAAATTATCGGAAGATTATAAAAGGATTGCAAGGTAAAATTATGGAATTTCAGAATCGAAACTTTTGTCGATTATTTTTTATTTTTATTGTTTTAATTTTGCCGTTCTTCGGCGGCTGTGCTCATTATCAATGGGGACTACCGGTAAAAAAAGCCTCCTTTAAAACCGTGTATATCGCACCAGTAAAAAATCGTGCCTTTGTTGCTCAGGTTCAAAGTGTGCTTACACGACAAGTGCTGGAAGAAATTTTACGTAACGGATATTTAAGATTGGCCGACAAAAAAAGTGCCGATGTTTATCTCGAGGTTTCGGTCGAAAGTTATGGACGTTCAATTGGAGCGGTATTTGAAACAGATCCCGACACCGCAAAATCCCTATCACTTTCGTTATCTGCGAAATGTAGCTTAATTGGGCGTAAAACGGAAAAAATCTATTTTAAAGAACAATCGGTAAGCCATTCGCAAAGTATAAACGCCAGTGATTTTGCCCAGCCTATTGAATACCAAAAAATGCCTGAAATTACCCGAGAAGTTGCAAAAAAAATTGTCATGCTTGTAGCCAATGTCGAAGAATGAAATTCATTTTGCCCCTTCACTTCTTTCGGCCCATCAAGCAAACCTAGGCAAGGCGCTACAATTGGTCGAGCAATGTGGACTAGACTGTCTACACGTTGATATAATGGATGGGCACTTTGTGCCAAATTTAAGCTTTGGAACTCAATGCGTTAAAGATTTAAGGCCACAAACAAATTTATTTTTTGATGTACATTTGATGGTAACCCATCCTCAGCACTTTTTAAAAACCTTCGCTCAATACGGGGCCAATATGTTAACGGTACATGTCGAAATTGAGCCGCAATTTTTGACCGAATCATTGCAAACAATTAAAGCGTTAGGTCTACCAGCTGGGTTAGCATTAAATCCAGGAACTCCAACAGAGGTGTTAATTCCTCATCTTCCTTTTATCGATTGGATATTGGTTATGAGTGTACACCCGGGCTTTGGCGGTCAAAGTTTTCTACCACAATCAATCGAAAAAATTCGATGGTTAGCCGAACACCAAAAAAACTACCGGTATCACATCGCTGTTGACGGTGGAATCAACATCGAAAATGCAAAATCATGTTTTGACGCCGGAGCACAACGTTTGGTAATGGGATCTGCCTTTTTTAAACACCCACAGCCAAAGCAATTCATAAGTACTTTAACAAAAGCCTTAAAGGATGAATAACGTAAGCATTGATCGCGAAGCCGCTTTCTGCATTTTGAATGCCTTACCACGTATCGGAACAATTACTTTAAAAAAGCTTTTGCAAGAACTCAACAATGATCCTTTAGCTATTTTATCGGCATCCAGCGAAACATTGGCGAAAGTATCGGGGGTTTCCGAAAACATGGCCAATATTATAAAAAATTGGCCGCAGTACTTTTCCTACGAAAAAGAGATCAATAATCTCAATCGCATGGGTGCTCGGTTTATTTCTTTTGAAAATGAAGCCTATCCCCCACTCTTAAAAAACATATACGACCCCCCTACTGGTCTTTATTTTCAAGGGCCTTTGCGAGCCGACATACACACGCTTGCCATAGTCGGCAGCCGGCGACCTACCCTTTATGGCATACAAGTAGCTGAAAAATTGGCTGCCGGTTTAGCCGAAAAAGGTTTTTGCATCGTTAGTGGTTTTGCAAGAGGTATCGACACCGTTGTTCATCAAAGCGTACTAAAATGTGGTGGAAAAACCTTGGCCGTTTTAGGATCCGGAATCGACCATATTTATCCTCCCGAAAACGCTGAGCTCTATAATCAGCTACGTGAAAAAGGGGCGCTGGTTTCAGAGTTTCGTCTTGGGACACGTGCCGACCGATCGCATTTCCCACGTCGAAACCGTATTTTATCGGGTATCAGTCAAGCCGTAATTATCGTGGAGTCCGACCTTGAAGGCGGAAGTATGATCACCGCCGAATTTGCCTTAGAACACAACCGCCAGGTCTTTGCAATACCCGGCCGGATTGACTCCGAAATGAGCCGCGGATGCCACGCCCTTATTCGCCACGGCGCAACTTTGGTAACTTCGGTCAACGAGATATTGGAAGATCTTCAGGTATCGACTCAAATACAGTTTAACCTTGAATTAGAAAACCAAATAAGGGGGTTACGAGAACCAGAGTTAATTTCACTTCTCGAAGGTGATGCAAAAAAACTCTTAGAATTGATAAAGTATAAAGGACCGTTATATCCTGATCAAATGTTGACAACACTTGACATTTCTCCGGGAGATTTGCAAAGTTTGCTTCTCAATCTTGAGCTCAACGGATATATTGTAAAACATGTAAGCGGATCCTTCGAAGCCAAATCGTTTAAAAAAAAAAAAAAATAAGAAAACTAAAATGGTGGCAAAAAATATTAATTTTTCCCGTCGTTATGGTTTTGCGTATTTGGTACTCAACTTTAAAAATTAAAATTGATCCGGAATCGTTAGAAAACGCCCGCCCTCAGCATGGACCCTGTGTATTGTTTTTTTGGCATAACCGTTTATTTGTCGCACCCTACTTACGGTCTTTTTTTAGACCAAAACGACATATGTATGGCTTGGTAAGCGCTAGCCATGACGGTGCATGGCTTTGCGGTCTACTGGAATGTTTTGGTGTTTATGCCGTACGAGGTTCAAGTAGCTGGAGAGGTAAAGAAGCGATAAAAGAATTGTACGGCTGTATCAACGATCCAGAAGCCGATATTGTTATCACGCCGGATGGTCCGAGAGGCCCTCGTTATGAATTTAAAAAAGGTTCACTCCTTTTTGCTCAAAAATCACGGCTACCAATCCTATTTGTAAGTTTTAATTTTTTAAATAGTTGGCGAGTAAATAGTTGGGATCGTTTCTTTTTACCAAAGCCTTTTTCAACGGTAAACATTCGTGCCGTACGCGAAAACATCGTCGATTGGCCTGAAGAAGAAGTTCTAATTAGAGCGCAACAAACACTACTCCAGCTGGCTGAAAATAATTTATAGGTCGGAAACCTAATATAAAATAGAAACAGAATGCGGAGCATTGTTGGGTCCAGGGGCTATGTTTCTAGCGGGTTCAAAGGGCGGAGTCCTTCGAGTTAGTAAAACTTGAGTAACTTCAGAAAAGTTTTCTCGACAGAAAATATTTTAAAATTTAAGAAAATTATCGATGGGAGATTTTCAATTACAGTTAAACGACTGGTATAAAAAATATGCC
>CAZDSI010000023.1:0-9563 GCA_964508215.1 uncultured Opitutales bacterium | reverse complement strand
CTGGCGCCAAGACCCCACGTTATATAAAACGGTTGTTTCGGAATTTATGCTTCAACAAACCCAAGTAAACACCGTTTTACCCTTTTTTACAAAATGGATGAAGGTTTTACCGAATTTCGAGGCTTTGTCGGCGGCTTCAGAAGACGCCGTTCTGCTGCTTTGGGCAGGATTGGGTTACTATTCTCGGGCACGTCATCTAAAACAGTTAGCGGACTATTTTTTAACCCACAAGCCAAGCAGCTATCAAGAATGGTTAGGCGTGAAAGGCGTAGGAAAATATACGGCCGCAGCCATTGCCAGTATTGCATTTAACGAACCTGTAGCCGTAGTCGATGGAAATGTCGTACGTGTTTTAAGTCGTATTTTCAACATAAGCGATACCTTTAAAAACAAATCAGCCGCCTTTAATTATTTTCAACCCATGGCACAAGATTGCTTATTTCTTAATGAACCCGGCAATCACAACCAAGCAATGATGGAGCTAGGCGCAACGATTTGCACAACACGTCAACCAACATGTTGGCAATGTCCCATACAAACATTTTGTCGTGCCTACCAAAACAATAACATCGCCAATTGCCCAAACTTTGCACCGACTAAAAATACAAAAAACCTCAAAATACGAATTTGGGCCGTTAACTCAAATAAGATTCTCTTGCAAAAAATATCTCGGGATAAAAAAACAAGCTTAAAAGGGTTTTACGAACTTCCAGAATTTAACGAAACCCTTCAGGAGGCTATAGCACTTCGACAACTCTTCTTTGAACAAAAACGCTCAATTGGGAAATGTGTATTCACGGAAAAGATTTTTTTTGCCAATCTAAAATCAACACATTTCAACGATGAACATTTTCAATGGGTGGACCTCAAAGAAATCTCTTCTTTGCCTCTTAGTGGTCCACATAAACGGTGGATCGAAGCCCATTTACCCCTTAATGAATAAAAAAAGCCGTTTTTTAGAAACGGCTTTCAAATTTTCACTATTATTTAGCGGCAAAGCTCCAATAACGCATTAACTCGGTTAGCTTGCTCCCAAGGCAAATCCTCTTTTGTAAAATGTCCAAAAAGAGTCGTTTGACGATAGCGTGGTTTAAGTAAATCCAATGACTCAATAATACTGGTAGGACAAGCATTAAAGACTTGATAAAGAGCCTGCCTTAAACGCTCAATATCACAGGTTTCCGTATTATAAGTTGTCAAATCGTAATGAATTGGAGAGGTCCCCCCAATGACGTAGGCTAACCGAACTTCAACTCTCTTAGCCAAGCCCGCGGCAACAATGTTTTTTGCAATCCAACGACAAAAATAGGCCGCTGAACGATCAACCTTCGAAGCATCTTTACCGGAAAAAGCTCCACCGCCATGGTGTGCAAGCCCACCATAGGTGTCGACAATAATTTTACGTCCGGTGACCCCACAATCGGCGGTTGGCCCACCAAGAATAAAGCTACCACTCGGGTTGATAAAATAATTTGTATTCGCCTGAAGCCATTCGTTCGGAATTACGCTTGGAATAACAACTTCTCGACAAAATTCTGTAATTTCTTTTAGCGAAACCGCTTCCGTATGCTGAGTTGAAATTACCACATTTTCAACACTTACCGGCTTTTGTTCTTCATACCGAAGCGTAATCAGCGATTTGGCATCGGGCCTAAGCCATTTGATATTTTTCTCACGCCGATAAAAGGAAAGCGTTTGACAAAGTCTTTGTGCCAACACGTAAGAAGCCGGTAAATACTCCGGGGTCTCATCGCAGGCATAGCCAAAGAAAAATCCTTGGTCACCCGCTCCAACGTCCTCCTCAATTTCATCGTCAATCTTTTTATCAACGGCTTTTCTAATCTCAGGAGATTGAGAAGTTAACAAATTAAAAACAAAAATTTTATCCGCATGAAATAAATCTTTTTCATCTGTATACCCAATTTCCCGGATCGCCTGACGAACAACCGAAACGTAATCAACTTCGGCATTCGTAGAAATTTCACCGGCCAAAACAGCACAATTCGATTTTACGAGTGTTTCGCAAGCCACTTTCGATAAAGGATCTTGTTCTAAACAAGCATCCAAAATACTATCGGAAATATAATCGGCAACTTTATCGGGATGACCTTCCCCAACGGCTTCGGAAGTGATGAATTCGTACGACATGATTTATGATTTTTTATTTGCTAAAAAAAAGACATATAAGATTAACGCTGGAAATCTAAGCTTGTAAGGTTACGATTTAACCTCACAAACTGAATAAACCATTACAAAATGTTTAAGGGTTTGTCATTTTTTTACTACTAAAAAATAACAGAAAATGGAATAATCGAGCACAGGAAAATTGCTAAGAATAATGGCCAACATCAATAACTAACCTTATGAACTTCCTTACTCCATATCGGATAGATGCTTGTATTTTAGTCGCTTTTAGTCTATCAGATAGAGAGCGAAGAGATTCTGGGCTCTATTCTATTTTTTAAAAATTTTAATAACTCATTTTTAATAACTCGAGAAACCCTAAAGAGCCCAAAAGCGTTTTAATGCTATTCAAGGAAGCATAGTCGCAAAAAAGATAAGCCAAAACTTCATAAGGTTAAGAACATCTAAATTTAAAATTCTATAACGGTTGATATTTTTCACGAAAACCTGCAATATCAATTACACAAGAAAAACTCTTTGAAAAGCTACAATAACGATGAGATCTGGTCTTTATTTCAATATACCGCGTACGCCAGACACAAGTTTAGTTATTAAAACTTAGGAAAAAATTTGGCAGGCAAAAGGCATTCTTTACACTTTTCCTATTCTAAAAACTAAAGCCATATCAAAAAAAACAGGCTTACAGGTAACGCTAGAGTTTTCCATTTCGTCTCAAAAATTCCAGGATTCGTCATGGTTTAGCGTCGATACATTGCAGTTTTTTCCAGAAAAAGCTTTACTTAGTCCTATAAATGTGAATTTTTTCTTAAAAGAAAATCACTATGGGGAATTTAAAGAAAAAACGTCGTCTAAAAATGAATAAACACAAGCGTTCGAAGCGGTCTAAAGCGATTCGTCATCGTAAGCGCACGTGGTCCCTTTAATGCACAAAACAAAAAAAGTATCCCAAGCGGGTGCTACACCGATAAGAGTCTTATTACAAACTTTTCTTGTTTTATTAGCTTTTATTTTGTTGTACGTTGCCTGGAATCAAGTTGGCGGAGTTTTAACATTTTCGAATATTCAAGCACGATGGTATTCCATATTGCATTGGATGGAAAATCACCCTGTCGCCTTGGTCTTTGCCATGGGGGTAATTCCGGCCTTTGGAATACCAATTAGTACCTTTTATATTTTGTGCGGTGGGGTATATGGAATTGGTCGTGGTCTTGCATTATGCAGTGTAGGATTAGCCTTAAATTTGGCGTTTGCCTATTTCTTAGGACGCCATGTTTTACAGACCTTTCTTATCGAGCCACTTCGTAAGCGCTACGGTTTTTCAGAGTTAAGAGTCCGAACACGAAAGGCAGCTTTACAATGGGTAGTCATGGTTCGCTTAATTCCAGCCTTACCCGTATGTGCACAAAGTTACATCCTATGCTCGATTAAAGGCATAAAGTTTATTTATTACTGGGTTCCCTCCTGGGTTGTCCAAATGGGTTGGGCTTGTGTCTTTTCAATCGGAGGTAAGGATTGGGTTCATGGACATATCGGTGTTATGGGTATTGTTTGTGTTCTTATTTTTTCCTTTGTTGCGCGCTGGGCTTACAAACA
Organism: uncultured Opitutales bacterium; assembly: GCA_964508215.1. Classification (GTDB taxonomy): domain Bacteria; phylum Verrucomicrobiota; class Verrucomicrobiia; order Opitutales; family UBA9783; genus CAZDSI01. The sequence continues at coordinate 5,825 of CAZDSI010000023.1, read as the reverse complement.
AGCGAAAACCTTAAAGGGTGATGTAAAACAGATGTGAAAGAAATAGCTTACAGTTCTAACGTTATTTCTGTAAGTGATTTTGTTATACGCATTAAAGGATTACTCGAAGACCATATCCCTTTTGTTGCCGTCGAAGGAGAAGTTTCGAACTTAAGAATACAATCGAGCGGGCACGTTTATTTTACACTAAAGGACGAAATTAGTCAGGTACCTGTCATCCTTTTCAAAGGAGATGCTCAACGCCAAAAAGCGGTCTTACGCGAAGGCGAAAGTTTTATCATCGAGGCAAAAGTTGATGTTTATATCCCCAAAGGTGGCTATCAACTCATTGCACGTAACATCATGCCAAAAGGCCTTGGTTTTTGGGGACAAAAACTTGAAGCTTTAAAACAAAAGCTGGCGGCTGAAGGGCTTTTCGATAAACATAAAAAGCGCTCTTTTCCACTACGCCCTCGAAAGATAGGAATTATTACCTCTCCACAAACAGCCGCACTGCAAGATTTTTTAAGCGTATTAAGGCGAAAGGGCTGGACCGGCAATTTGTTTTTATTTCCGGCATTAGTACAAGGGAAAGACGCGCCACAAAGTTTAATTAATGCCATTCAAAAATCACAAGAACATGATTTAAACCTCTTGGTTGTTATACGCGGTGGAGGCAGTATCGAAGACTTGTGGTGTTTTAACGATGAAAATTTAATAAGAACTCTCGCAAAATCCCGTCATCCCATTTTATCGGGCGTTGGTCATGAAATTGATTACACCTTATGCGATTTTGTAGCCGATTTTCGTGCTGAAACCCCAACCGCTGCAGCCGAATGGATTGCCAACGAATATTTAGATTGGATTGAAAAAGTTTCGCTATGGCAGTATAAATTAAATCAATGTTTCCAAACAATTTTCAGGAAATCTTCTCATCGGCTAGGGTTGCAACGCGAAAAGTTCATGCGTTTTTCACCAACCTATATCTTAGGAAACCGCTCCATACAACTAGACGAATTGGCTTTAAAGTTAAAACACATTTTTAGGGATCATTATATCGAGAAAAAACAAGTTTACTATCAGCTTAAGGCAAACATTTTATCCTTCCCTTTTAAAGAACATATTTTTATAGCCGAAAAAAGTTACGAAGCTCTTCGTTTCCAATTAAACCGAAATTTTCAGCGCTTGATTAAAACCACGCATGAAAAGCTAAACGGCCTAATGTATCGACTTCACAATCTAAGCCTGAAGCAAAGTTTAAAACGTGGCTTTGTATTGGTATCTGACGAGAATGGGAAATACGTTTCGGATTTGTCTAAACTAAGGCTTCAAGAAAATTTAAACCTGAAATTTTTAAAGGGAAGCGTTGATGTAAAAATCGAAAAAATCAACGAAATCAACGGGGAGCCTCATAACATTTAGATGGGCTTACCCGTTTATTAACAACTTGTTATTTGCATACGGTTACGGTATGAGTTTGCCAAATTGCACGTTGTCTACTTTGACACCAGGAGAAAGGAGTTCCATAATAGCCTGCAATAGCTTAACATTGCCAGCCATTATGTGCCCCGAAGATAAGCAATTATTTCCACCATCCGGTTCCATAACAACACCACCCGCCTCCTGAACGAGGACCATACCCGCCGCAATATCCCAGGGCTTTAAATTTACAAAAATCTGAGCATCAATTCTCCCCATAGCCACATAAGCTAAATCTACTGCCGCCGAGCCACCAAAGCGAAGTAAGCTCGCTATTCTATTGGTTAACTTTTCCAACAACTGAACATTTGCTAACCTGTGAATACCCAAGTGCACCAGGCTTCCTTCTATTGTAATTTTACTACCGACGGAGATTTTTCTATTATTACAATAGGCTCCTTTGCCTTTTGAAGCAAAAAACAATTCGTTAATTGCTGGATTATAAACTACTCCAGCAACCGGAACTCCTTTATGGAGCAACCCGATGGATATAGCAAAATGGGGTCTTTTATAGGTAAAATTTGTTGTTCCGTCTAAGGGGTCTATAACCCATACATGCTCTCTATTTATGACTTCTTTCGCAATATCATTTGAGCTTTCTTCTGCAATTACCGCATATTCCGGAAAAGCTTTCTTTAGCTTTTCAATAATAAGCTTTTCGGATCTTAGGTCGTATTCTGTAACAAGATCGCTAAGATTTGCACTTTTACTTTTGGCTGAAACTGTTTCGCTATTATATCCTTTTAACAAAACATGGCCTGCCTCTTCGGCTGCTTGAATCATTATAGGAAGATGTTTATCATCCTTCGTTTTTGGAGGAAGGTTATATTTGCAGTTTTCCTTTATCAGTAACATTCTCATGATCATACTTGATCTTCCATCATAGGCAATAAAAGATAATTAACGAAAAAGAATGCAAGAAATGTAGCTATCTTTTACTTTGAAGTTAGCGGCTAAAAGGATTTTAATTTTTTAATAAGCTTATTACGCTATGCTTTCGCAATTTTAGAAAGTTTCCAAAAGTTTTTCTCCAGCGGGAGTTCAAAAAAATTACAAAGGCTATCCCGATTTACCTCCGATCTATACTTTATCTTATAGATTTGAAGAAGGTTCTGCTGAATGGTAAAATTATACCCTTAACATTCACCAAAAAAACTTTTAACATTTTTTTGTCGACAAAAACCAAACAAACAACACATACTAAAGGATTTTATAAAAAACAAACATGTTTAAAACAATAATAAGTGCCTTAGTTCTCTTATTTTCTCATATGTTACCAGGGATGATATCGCAGCCGAAACCTCATCAGCAAGGCGGAGAAATGGTTGCAAAAGAATTCTTCAGAGACGCAAAAAGCTCTGACATTACAAGCATTAATGCATTAAAACGCGCAGCGATGGCTTATTGGGGCTACGACGACGAGTTTTTAGATAAATTTATTGAAGTAACAGGAATTACTAAAGATTACCTCGATAAAAACATTACAAAACTTCTCTATATGGGTAATGAATTGTTAGGATTTTACAGTTTTAAATTTATTGAAGAAGGTCGTATTGAATTGAATGACTTGTACGTTCATCCCGACTATATTGGAAGAGGTTTTGGTAATAAATTGTGGGCCGCATGCTGTAAGAAAGCTAGAGAATTGGATAAAAATGAATTTATTATCTGGAGTGAACCTCACGCCGAAGATTTTTACTTAAAGAAAGGATGTGCAAAAATTGGAACACGTCCATCCGTGGTCGTACCCAACCGTTATCCTTCGGTACTAAAATATAAAATTACAAAAGAGGCCACGCCCTTAAAAAGCAAAATCTAAAACGACGAGACTTTTGATGAATAATGTAAAGCTATGTACCGCTTTGACATAGACATGAATGGCCATTAATATCCTAAAATGTAACAAAATATCGTTAACTAAAATTATTTTAAGAATCAAAGACACACTCGCGCTGTAAGATTTTTTCTTGAATCGGCGCTTACGTCTTTTGTTGTAAGCCGCTGATTATCAAAAGCTATCATGAATCTTATTTAATCCATTAATTAGGTTATGTCTTCGCCAGCGTCTACACCAGGAATTATCCTGCTTTAATATAAGCAAATATTTTAAGTTTCCCAATAACCAAGAAAATAACTTTACGAAAGTGATTTTTCGCCGCGTAACGCGCTAGGCACAAGATAATTAAGCACGTAATCTTTCACCGAATGTTCAAGCGATTCGAAAACAAAGTTGTACTTATTCTGTCTTTTAAGCTTTGAGATATTTGCCTGCGTAAAGTATTGATACTTTTTTTTCAATCCTTCGGGCATTTCGATGAATTGGATATTTTTTGCTTTACCAAGGGCTTCGAAAATAGGTGTTACCAATTCCAACCACGTATGCGCCTGCCCCATTCCAATATTAAACAAACCACCTTCAATTTTCCGATCCTGTTGCTCGACCAAATTGGCCGATGGTTTTTCACGACCAAGAAAAACGGTCAGCTTTACCGCATCTTTTACATAAAAGAAATCTCGCTTCTGTTCGCCATCTTTAAAATCGGGATGATAACTTTTAAATAGGCTTACTTTCCCTGTTGTTTTAATTTCCTCAAAAGCCTTAACAACCACACTACGCATATCACCTTTATGGCCCTCGTTTGGACCAAAGATATTAAAATATTTTAATCCTCTTATGCGATGTAGAAACCCGTTGTTTAACGCATAAAGATCAAACAGGTGCTTTGAATAAGCATACATATTAAGGGGCCTCAAGGCTTGTAATTGCGTCTCATCATCGGACATCCCTTGCGAACCATCACCGTAAGTGGCTGCTGAAGAAGCGTAAACAAACTTTGCGTCTTGTTCCAGCACCCATTTGCAAAGAGCTTTAGTATAATTAAAATTGTTCTCAATAAGATACCGGTTGTTGTTTTCCGTCGTTGAAGAACAAGCACCCAAATGGTACACGGTATCAATTTGTCCGAAGTAATTCGGTGACGCTTCAATTTTTTCGAGAAATCGGTCTCCTTCCCAATAATCAACAAAAGAAAGAGGTACAAGGTTCTTAAATTTGTTTCCCGTTTCTAAAAAATCGACGACAACGATATCAAAAAAACCTTGCCGATTGAGTTCCCAAAGAAGGTTGCTGCCAATAAATCCGGCACCACCTGTAACAATAATTTTTTTTGTTTTTTTCGACATATTTAAATAACAACTTCTTGTAGATTAAAACACTGCAAATGAAAATCCTTATTGGCGAATTTTTGTTCTCGATACTTTAAAAGGTATCAGCAAACTGGAGGATATTTCTTCGCATTTTTATCCATTTTTCTTTGGATTGCCGTAACAACATCAATTCCGCCAACATTAGCAAACTGTAGTGCATAAATCAACACGTCGGCCAGTTCATCTTCAACGGCTTCCCTTTTTACAGTATCTTGCAGAACATGATTAGATTCCACGTTTTCAATCCAAAAAAAATGCTCCATAAGTTCCGCTGCTTCACCCGCAAGAGCCATAGAAAGGTTTTTAGGGTTGTGATAGGATATCCAATTGCGATGTGAAGCAAAAGCACGAATATCATCCTTTAATTTTTGAAATACAGTAGTGTTATCTTTTGACATTTTGGTCTAGAAAATCTTGTAAAATATAGGCTGCAGCAAGCGAATCTCGTGCGCCTTTTTTTTCACGGTTTTTATTTTTAAGTGAAGGCCTTCGGTTCGAATTTTCGGCTGCAAACGTGGTCAAACGTTCATCGACAAGATAAACCTTCAAACCAAGACACTGTTTTAATTCTTCCGCAAATTTTTCCACCTCTTGAGTCCTTTTACCTTTCGTATCATCCATATTTAAAGGATACCCAATAACCAGTGCATGTACACTTTTTATTTTAACGATACCCGATATTTTTTCGATGGCTTCTTTAAGAGAACTAAAATTAATAACAGGATCCATAGGCACAGCCATATTTAATAAGTCGTTGCCCCAACTTAACCCGATTTTTTTTGTACCATAATCAATGCCCAAATAATCGGCCATACGAAACCCAATTGAAGACATTTTGATACTTTTACTCAAGTTTGTTCATAAGGTTTTCAAATTTTAAGTACAAACTTCAATCCGCTACAAAATCATCATTCTCTTTGGTCAAAATTAACCTAAAAAATTCGGAATGTATTAAAATTTTCTTCTTCGCCAATTTGCTTTGCTTTTTCCAGTAACATTTGTAAAAAAACTCCAATGCGCACCGCACTCACAATTTCATTACTCGGGCTAAGTTCTATATTTATGACCATTGCTTGGTATGGTCATTTGAGGTTTAAGGATTTGCCGTTTTTTAAGAATCTTGGGCTTTTTCCTACTATTCTGATAAGTTGGGGCATTGC
>CAZDSI010000022.1:9291-21933 GCA_964508215.1 uncultured Opitutales bacterium | reverse complement strand
CACGAGTTATTGAAACAACCCGATATTGATGGAGGCCTTATTGGTGGTGCTTCTTTAAAACCGGAAAGTTTTATAGAACTTGTCCAGCAAGCGGCCAATGGTTCAAAAAAGTAGCTGGTCGCTAAAAAAATTAACTTGCCTTTGTAAGCGAAGTGTAAAAATTTCGTGAAGGAAGTAAAAATAGTGCGATGTGAAATTTAACCGTCCAACTCAATTTAGAGATTCGGTTTCCGAACAATGGATCAATCTAACCGGGCATCGTTGTGCTCCCGATTGGGTAAATCCTACGGTTATAGCTTTACTCAGCATTTTGGGATTGGCTTTTATATATTCCGTACAAAGCCAGGGTTTTTATGTGAAATGGAAGTTTCAGGCCACATGGATAACTATTGGGTTTGCGTGTTATTACCTTGTTTCCTGCATAAATTATAAAATGTACATGCAGTTTGCACATTGGTTTTATATAGTTGCCGTTTTTCTTCTTCTGCTTTTATGGACGCCATTGGGTAAAAAAATGGGCGGTAGCCTACGATGGTTACAACTTGGGCCACTCTATGTCCAGCCGTCAGATCCCTGTAAATTGGCTACGCTCATCTTAACTGCCAGTATCTTGGCTAGAAACAAGGTTGGCTCTTTTAAAGATTCTATTGGTGTTCTAACCAAGGTTGTGCTTGCGTGCGTGCTACCGTGTTTTTTCATCTTTATACAACCCGATCTTGGATCTTCGTTGGTTTTCCCACCTATGGTATTTGCATTATTGTTTATGTCTCGGCTTTCGCTTAAGTTTTTTGCCGGGGTATTTCTTTTATGTCTTTTTATGGTAACAATCTTAGCTTATGATATGTATGGCTACTATCGTTCCATATCCAACGATACCACGACTCAAAGCGTTAAAGCCTGGTACGTTGGTCGACCATTTTTACCGCTAAAACCCTACCAGCGTAACCGAATTCTTGCTTTTATTGCGCCACAGGTTGTTGACCCTCAAGGCGTTAATATTGGATGGCATTTAAAGCAATCACTTATTGCCGTTGGCTCGGGAGGATTTTGGGGTAAAGGCTGGACAAAAAATACTCAAGCACAATTGGGCTATCTTCCCAAAGCTGCATCGTTTAACGATTTTATTTTTTCAGTAGCCGCTGAAGAAATCGGTTTTGTGGGAACCAGTGTTATCCTATTACTATATGTTCTTTTAATTGTTAACTCCTTACGTGTTGCCGGGCTGTCTAAAGACCGTTTCGGCTGTTATCTTGCCGTAGGAGTTAGTATTCTTTTGTTGACACATATTTGGATTAACGTCGGTATGACGGTTGGGCTGATGCCAATTACGGGTATACCGTTACCGTTTTTAAGCTACGGCGGATCTTTTATAATTATCTGCTTTTTGTCGCTTGGAATTGTTCAAAGTGTGTATCGGTTTCAACATGCACCCTTATAAATAAAAAATTTTATGGATATTAAACGTACAAAACATTTTGATGGAATTAAGATGGTTTCACGTCCGCCGGCCGATAATAACGACCATGTGCCACAAGAAGTACTGCGAAAAGAGGCTGTAGAGCGGGCAAAACAACAATCTTTATTTCATAAGTTAATGTATTTTTTTAAACGTGATAAGGTCTTTAAGGAAATTATCGTAAACGGTATTTTATCGGAAAAACGTGTTGCGTTATTGGATAACGGTATTCTTGAAAATATTGAAACCGAGTCCCTTAACACGCAGCATATGGTTGGGGCTATTTTTAAGGGGAAGATACAAAATTTAGAACCCGGCTTAAAGGCGGCTTTTGTTGACATCGGACAAGACAAAAATGCATTTCTTCATTATTGGGATATATTGCCATCGTTGAATGCCGAGACAAATGAAAGGCGAGAAGATGATGAGGATATTGAGGGAATTGAAGTCATTCACAACAATATTGCTAGCCCAAAGACAAAAATTACACTGCAAGATATTCCAAATCTTTTCCCTATTGGTAGCGAAATTGTTATACAAATTACAAAAACCCAAATTGGAACCAAAGGTCCGCGTACCACAACCAATGTTGCCTTACCGGGGCGCTATTTGGTTTTGACGCCGTATTCGAGTCAATGTGGAATTTCTCGTAAGATCGATGATGCTCGCGAACGCGAACGCCTTAAAACGATTTTAAGGAAATTAACGCTTCCACAGGGTATGGGTATTATCTTTCGTACGGCGAGCGAAGGTCAAAAAATTAAACATTTTGTTCGCGACCTGCACTTATTGTTAAACAAATGGGAAGAAATACAACAGAAGGCTAAGACAAGTAATGGTACTTGCCTTCTTTACCAAGAACCGAATATTATTGAACGTACGGTCAGAGACTTTTTAACCGAAGATGTGGACCGCGTATTGGTAGACAATCCAACGGATTATGAGCATATTTTGGCCATCGTTAAACAAATCGCTCCCCGTTCGCAAGGTAAGGTTCAGCTTTTTAAGGAAAATATCCCAATATTCGAACGTTTTAATATTGAAACGCAAATTGAACAAACCTTTTTAAAACGTGTCCCTTTACCGTCGGGAGGTGAAATTGTTATCGAAGAAACCGAAGCTTTAACGGCTATCGACGTAAATACTTCTTCTCATAAGGTCGTAGAGAAGGATGGACTACACTTTATTTTGCAAGCCAATTTAGAGGCCGCACGAGAGGTCGCACGCCAAGTTCGCTTACGCAATATCGGCGGACTTATTGTGGTCGATTTTATTGACATGAAACAGAGTAAGGACCGGCGCATGCTTTACCAATTCATGCAGAAGGAATTTAAGAAGGATAAAGCCAAAACACACGTTTTGCCGATCTCACCCTTGGGAATCATGCAAATTACGCGACAAAGACATAAGGAAAGCTTTTTGAGTCATGCCTACGATACATGTCCTTATTGTAATGGGGAAGGGGTTTTAAAGTCACCGCATAGCTTGCACATGGCCATCCAACGTCAGCTTGTCAGTCAGCTGTATGCTCAAGAAAAGTCACCGAACCGTGTAAATTTATTTGAAATCCACTTACATCCATTGGTTTGGAATTACATAAAGGCTCGCGGCCGTAACGACTTTGCAAGTATCGAAAAGCAATGGAATATAGAGATTCAGTTTTATACACGTGAAGATTTCCATATGGAAAGTTTTACCATTAAAGCGAAAGTTAAAGGGAATTGAATTAGGCATTGGATCCAGAAGGAAACTTTTTTCGGCAAGAAAGTTTTCTTTTATCATTCAAAGAAGTTTTAACTCGATATTAACGCATCAAAAATTTCGTTTTTCTTTCAGGCAGGCTTGGAAGAAAAACGAAAGCTTATTAAAATGCGAAGCATTTTCGGATCCAGAGGCTGCGTCCCTGATATAAAAAGAAAAATCTTGGTGGTTTGTTTTTTTACAAAACAAAAGAGTAATATTGCTTTCCTCCAATGCTTTGTTGACTTTAAAAGAGGTTTGGTACATAATCATAACCATGAGTCCGATGAATCCTCTTAGAATAGGAAATAGTGGCGATACGTCACAAATTGGCGGAACAGAAGCGCCAAAGTCTACGAAATCAACCGATGGAAGGGTAGTGCTTAGCCAACCCAAATCCAAAGCCTTGACTAAATATGGTTCTGGCCAAAATATGGGTAGTAGTACAAGAGTTAGCACGCATCAAGCAATGGTTGCCGTACCCGGTATGGGCATGGGTACCGATCCCAAAAAGCTAGAGGCATTGAATAAGCAATTTACCGAGATTACGGCTGACTATAAGGAAGTATCAAAACAGGCTCCATCAAAAGAAAAGTGGCTTTCATTTTTTGGTAAGGTGTTGAGTTTTATTACCTTTGGTCGTTCAACACTTGGGAAGAATTTAAGCGAATCTTCGAAAAAGTTACATGCCCAGATGGACCGACTTGAGGGTCAGGTAAAACAAATGCAGGATACTTTCGAGCGAAAGGATTTAAACCCGCTTGAATTAAGGCAGTTGAAACAAGACGCGGAAAAGTTGTTTAACGAGCTTCAAGAATTACACGGAGCTTTGACGAAGGGATTGAAGGCTACCTACAAGTACGAAAAAGAGCGGACCGAAGAAGGTATGACAACAAAAACCGACACGAAACAAATGCACAAAACATCGCAACAAGACCCTCTCTTGCAACAACTTAAGGCTCGAAAAAAAGAAGAGTGATTTTAAAAATTTAAAAAAGATAAAAAACCCTTATTTTACAAGTAAGGGTTTTTTAGTTTTCAACCGCTACTAAAGGCAATCCATCGGGTTTTAGAAGATTGGCCGTTACAAAAATTAGAAGATTGCGTTTTTGAGAAGTGTGGCCTTTGGATCGAAATAGGTTACCTAACAGGGGAATATTACCCAAAATGGGTACCTTATCGTTAACTTCTTTAACCTCTTCACGTGTTAATCCGCCCATCACCACCGTTGCGCCGTTGAAGATGGTTACTTCTGTTTTGATCTGCCGGCGTGAAAAAATAGGTTGAAAGAATCCCGAGGGAATGCGTACCGTGTTTCCACCGGCAACGGCCACATGGCTACCTCCATATTCTACAAAGCCTTCAAATTCGGTTACGCTTGGCTCAAGTTTTAAGCTGATACAATTGTTGCGTTCGACTGTTGGCAGAACAGACATTTCGACTCCAACGTTCCGTGTTACAAAGTTTAAAGGAGTGCCTGCTGTAATCGTTACACCGGCGGCACCAACCGCACTGCCTGCACCATTGGTATAATTCGATCCAACTTCCGAATGGCTGTCACCATAGCGTTCTGGATAGCGTAGTTCCTGAGCGACGACAATCTCGGCTTTTTTACCCGATAAAACAGTTAGTTTCGGGGCGCTCATTAAATCGGTATCGGTTCGTTGCTCTAGAGCTTGTAAAAAGCACCGCATTTGATAACCATTTAAAACACCTAAGATATTAGCCGTAGGGGTAGTATTGCTTCCAAGGTTTAAGCTATTTGGGAAAGAAGGTGCTCTGTTGGAAACCGTATATTCTTTGCCGTTTGCAATCAGGAATCCATCACCGCTTGAGGACGAACTAATGTTTAATGCGCTTAACGATCTTAAATTGTTGGTACTATCGTTGCCGGTTTGAAGCTGTGCTTGGCTGTTTTCGCCGAGTCGCCATTTAAACCAAATTTCTTCTAATGCTCCCTGCTGTACTTCTAAAAACTTTGCCTCAATCGAAACCTGTTGAATATTTTGATAACGCTCTAGAATATTTTCGAACTTCTTCAAATAATCAGCGTTATGTGTGACGATAAACTGGCTGCCATCGAAAGCAAAATTACTTCCCGGGACGTCGAAATTAATACCCGACTTTTGAAAAAAGCGTTTTAGAATAACTTCTTCGGGAATATCTTGTGAAGTTTTTTCGTTTGAATTCTCAACAATCTGTATGACAGTACCACGCGCAACTGGGAAAAAAATAGTCGATACTTCTTTTTCCTCGGAAAACACAATTGCGTCGCTGTCAAAACTAAGATTGAAGTCAGCTGCACGAGCCACATAACGTAAAGCCTTATAAAAAGATATGTTCTTTAACTGTAGAGTTAATTTTGGGTCTTTTTTATGCGGATCAATCAGTAGTATGTTCACTCCAATACCTTCCGTGTCAAATTGTTCTGATAGATCCGAAAGCCCCTGGACAATTTGACTTAATGAGGAGTCTACAAAATGTATTTTGGGTAAAACGATATTTTTCGTTTTCTGTATTAACGGGTTAGGGCTGATTGAAGGAATATTGAAAGAACAGGTTAATTTTTTTTGCTCATTCTCAATTCCCCAAGTTTGTTCGACTTCTGCAATAAGCTTTTTACGTGTTTTTTGACGTAAAGATGGCATTTTTTCATCGGTTAAAGCTTTTGGCAAAATACTTTCGTAAGATAGTGTTGACTGTAAATAGGGATTAAAAGCAAGGTTTTGGGTGGTGCTGGCCGGCAAAAAGCTTGAACCTTTAACGCTCGTGACTACCGAGATTAAAAGGAGTTTTCGTAAGCAATTTTTGCTCATTGTAATTTTCCTGTTCGTTAAACAGTACCCAAATTGATGGTGTCTCGCCCTTGGGGGTTTCTAAAATTATAGCTATTTTTTGAGCGTAATGAAAGTCTAAAAGCATTAAAACTTTATTGTTCAATGACTTCTTTTCTCCACGATCTCTAAAAACAATAGGCGTTCCTTCGGCAATGATTGTAACCAGAAACTGTTCTAATTTTAAGGGTTGGTTTAACCGAAGTTCAAAAGATTTTTGTTCGCCAAAATCGTAAATTACAGCTTTTGCAGTGGTTGGGGCAAAAAATTTAATCTCGATCGCCGTTTTTTGGAGTTTTTCTCCTACCTTAAAAGTATAAATTTTTGAGTCGCCATTTTTTTGTAAAAAGAGGATCGGTGTTTTCTGAGGGTCAACACCGTATCCCTTAAGCTGCCATGGGTACATTACAGGCTTAATCGAAAGTAGATGCAGATGTTGTGGCTTTCGAAAGGCTAATTTATTCCAGCAGCATTTATTGGGCATAAAAATGTTATCGATGTTTCCGGATGCTGCTTTTATACCCCTAAAGGGTAGTAAAGTAATAAGACAGATAAATATTAAAAGTTTTTGCATGCGGCTTCTTAGCTAAAGAAGTTGAGGGCTACACCACTGCAACAAGACGGTGAAGGTCGGTAAGATTCCAGCTTCAAGTGACTTGGCTTCAACGCTTATATCTTGTACCCATAAGGGAAGCCTTGAGTCGTTAATAGTGAACAAGAAATTGCTAAAGTTATTGGGCGTTGTTTGAAGTTGTATTTTGCAAAACCAGCTCTCTACGTTTTCGGTGTCAAAGACATATTTTATCGGCAAAATAAGTTTTTCTTCGCTATGGTTCCTTAAAACGCCTATATTTTCTATTCGAGCATATTCCCTATTATCATTTTTTAGGCATTTTAATAAAAAGCAAAGGCCTTTAGGGATATTTTCGCCAAAATTTTTATATTTTTCGGGATGATGTCGAAGCCTTTGTAAAAAAGTTGCCGAATCTTTTGATAAAAAATCCGGATTTATATATAAAGATAAATTATTTTCGAGATCATGGATTGCTTCAGTCAATTTTAACAATCCGGTATTTTGTTGTTCCAGTAAGTTTTTATAGGACTTGAACAAATGTAAATTTTTTTGAATTTTTGTTAAATCTTCCTTTGCCTGTCGTAGTTGGGTTTGTGTGTGAGATATACGTGCTTTCCCTTGATATGCCGTTATAACCAAAATGGCATTCAAGAAAAATAAACACAAAAGCGCTGCTTTTAAGGTAAAAAAGCAGCGCCAGTGTTGACACAGGTATGTAAACATACCTATTGCCTTAGAGGTAATCTTCTGGCTCTAACATTAAGGAACAAACAAATTCCGTCTCGTCAGGGCGAGATGCTTTTGGCTTCATATTGAGGTTCATGACATTTAAACTCTTTTGTCCATTTAGTGTTTTTGTTTTTTGTAAACACCATAGAAAGCGCCTTTTTAACTCTTCGACGCTTAAGGAATCGCCTAAAACTTTCCCTTGCATTGTAATAACCTTTCGAACGTTTGGCAACATTCCTCCAAATGGCGAATTCGGGAGATACAACGACACCCCCTTCTCGGAAAGGCGATAATCATTATGAGTTGAAAATTTTAAGTTGTCAACCCATATCGGTATGTCAAATTTTGAAAAGGCATGGTGGCAGGTCAAAAAAGTTTTTGACCAGCTTTGGTTCATATCTTTTAAAGTTTGGAGGATAAGGGCTTGGTTTTGAAGTCGGTCAAATTTATTTTTCTTATCTTCAACTGTCTGTACGACAGATTTTATATTATGGAGTTCTTTTATAAGAAAAATGTTTCGATAAATATATAAGCCGTTGATATATCCGAGAAAAGTTAGTAAGGCTAGAAGCAGGGTAGCAAGTACTTTTGATTTTGTGACGCCGACTTTCTTATAAAAAAATGTCTTTGCTTTTAAGACCTTAAAAGATATTTCCTCACAATTTTTTCCAAAAAAACATAAAACGAGGCCAATAAGAAGTAACTGTTTTGATAAATATACTTCTTCTGACGATAGAAGTGGGGATATGGTTTGAACCCGGCTAAATATGTCATGTTCTTTAATTTTTGATAGCTGTTCCGGGTCGGCAATGATAAGGTTATACTTGGAGTTTTTTGCTAGGTTAATTGCTTGTGATAAGTCCGCACCAATATTCGTTTCTTTATTCGTTTCCGAAGGTCTAAAAAAGTCCTTAAAAAAGTATTGTTGCGTATCTTCGTTTTCCCTTGTGCCGATATATCGTGTTAACCCTTTGGCAAATATCGTTAAACTTTGGTTTTTTTCGTTTGAATTGGTCAAAATTCTTTCAAAAAACGCTAGATGAGCAAATAAAGATGTTATATAAAAAAGCCCATTTTCGAATTGGCGATAAAAAGGCTCAAACCGTTGCTTTAAGAGCATAAAATCTTTCCTCGCTATCAGGGATACGGCGTACAAGTTTGCTTGTCCTTCGAAAGATAAGGGGTAAAATCGCCATAGAAAGTCTTCAATTGCGATTCCAAAATTCTGTTTCAGTTGTCTGGCTATTCGTTGTTGTAAGGATAAATTTTTGAGGGATGATTTAAGTTCAATCGTAAGGTTTATAGTTATAGCCTCTGGTATCTTTACGATTGTAGGAAATCTAAAATTATGATTATTAAAAAGGATTTTCGGCCGAGTTTGAGGCTCCTCTTTTTTGAAAATGTTTCGCAGTGTGGTTGTAGTATCAAATTTTGTTTCCCAAAGTCTTAATGAATTACATTCTATAGAAACATTATAATAAGTTAATAAAGCTTCACAAGTGTCAATGACTTCGAGTCTGCTTTGCCCAAGGTCTTGCATGGGGCTATTTGGGCCAATTTTTTATTGGCTAACAACCGAGGAGAGTTGAAAGATTGGCATAAACATCGCAATAACAATACCACCGATAACGATACCTAAAAAGCATACCAACAACGGTTCAATGAGAGAAGTCATTGCTGAAACCATATTGTTTACATCGGTTTCATAAAGGTCGGCGACGTTCTTAATCATTTCTTCAACATTTCCAGCTTGTTCACCGGCCTTGGCCATTGTAACAACAATTCGAGGAAAGTAACTTACCTCTTCAAGTAATACAGACAACTGTTTTCCTTCTTGAATACCTGTTTTAATTTTGTTGCAAGCTAAACGTAGGTAGAAGCTGTTTGCCACATTTGTACATATTTCGATAGTTTTTATGATCGGTACGCCACTGGCCAACAACACCGAATAGGTGCGACAAAAGCGCGCAATGTTCGTTTTTTGTATAAGATTTCCAAATATCGGCACAAAACGCAACGTGGCATCGACCATGGCACTGCCTTTGGGGGTTTTTGAAAATTTAAAAGCCAGATAGCCGAATCCACCAACGCCAATTAAAACGTACAAGATATAGGCTTTTAAAAATTCACTAATGTCAATTAAAATTTGTGTTGGTAAAGGAAGTTTAGCGCCAAAGCCTGAAAACATTTCGGCAAATACCGGAATTACGAAAACAAGAAGAGCGGAAACCAAACCGATAGACATTGTAATAACGGCCACGGGATAGGTTAATGCGCTTTTAAGTTTTTTCGTCAGTTTTACCGAAGCATCGAAATACGTTGAGACCGTTTTCATCGCTTCGGGTAAAGAACCTGAAACTTCACCTGCTTCAATCATGCTTAGGAAAAGCGGTGGGAACGCCCTTGGAAATAGTTTAACGGCCTCTGAAAAGGATGAACCGGCAAAAATACTCTCACGAATCTTTGCAACGATAATTTTAAATACTTTATTTTCCATTTCGTTACCGATCGCTTCGAGCGCGTGGGAAAGCGATAATCCTGCATTAAGCATTGAGGATAACTGCTGAGCAAATATGGCCACGTCGGCTAGTTTTAACTTTGCCTTTTGGGCTCTTTTAACATTTGCCACTTGTTGGCTTTGCTTTAATTTTTCAAATACGTTCGAAGATTTTGACGCCGAAGAAGCAGAACCTGCCGATGCACTTTCATCAAGAAGAACCATAAGTACTTTAATCGTAAGACCAAACCTGTGAAATGACAAATCAAAACTCATTAATTCGAAAAAATTTTCAGCGTTTGCTGATTTTTCGTGGGTTAATTCGTAAGAGTTTTTTATGCTTTAATTCTTTCCTTTTAACGTGTAGTCAGGGCAAAAAAGACCGCAATGCTCCTTTTTAAAAGTTACAAGCTTTGGCCATTAAACTTAACGGAAGTTTTTTATTTCTTCTTGCCAGTCAGTCAAATTCTTGAACTCCTTGTAAACGCTGGCAAAGCGCATGTACACAACCGGATCTTCCTGTTTAAGGGTATTAAGCACTATTTGCCCGATGACTTCGCTTGAAATTTCGCTATCCGAGACACTGAGTATCTGTTCGTATATATTTTGTACTAACCGTTGAAGTCTTTCTTGGCCAAAGGGACGTTTTTCAGCCGCTTTTTCTATCCCCAGCCTGATTTTGTTTAAATCAAATTTTTCTTTACTCTTGTTACGTTTAAGAACCCATAAACTTTCTTGTACAATTGTTTCAAGCGTCGAAAAACGATAACCGCACCGTAGACAGGCCCGACGGCGTTTTATTGCGTTTTTTTGAGGGTGTTCGCGTGTGTCGATCACCTTCAATTCTTCGACAGCCAAACATTTAGGGCATTTCATCGTTAAAACAAGTGTCTTAGCCAAAAGGCAAAGTGGAAAAATAGGTTACACAATCCTCTCACAATGCCAATGAATATATTTTGAATTACTGATAATTGCAACAAAAGTAATATAATTAAAAAACCCCATTGGCTTAGAGCTAGGTACAACTCTTCGCTTATTTTAAAAAGATATTTAAGAATATAGGATCCATCCAAAGGAGGGATTGGTAAGAGATTAAACACAATTAGAAAAGCATTTAAAAAAATAAGTTGTTGCCAGAGGTTGGCCGTTTTACCAAAAAAAACAATTAATAGACTGGCTACCAAGCATATTAAAAGGTTTCCAACGATCCCAGCAATTCCAACCAGCATTTCTCCAAGGGCAGGATTTTTGAAGTATCGAGCATTCACCGGTACTGGCTTACCCCATCCTAAAATGATTCCCGAAGAAAACATAATGCACAGCAAAGGAAGTAAAATTGTGCCGAAAAAGTCTACATGCGCCAAAGGATTTAATGATAAACGTCCTTCGTTTGCCGGTGTTGGGTCGCCCAATTTATCGGCTACAAAAGCGTGCGCCCATTCATGAACGGTAAGGCTTATAAACAGCAAAAAAAACCATAAGAATCCCTGTGCCAACGCGTTTCCACCCGTAATCATAATTTTACTCATACTTTTAGAGGTAAACTTAAAAGGCAAGAACAAACTTTTTTTTTGCATGTTTAGTTTTTTCTCGTATTAACCGAACTACTTGATGGCCATCTTTATATTGCTCAAATATTTTTTAGTGTTTCCTTATTTATAAGTTGTTTGTGTTTGAAAAGTTATAATGCTTTTTTAAGGCCGTATCTTTTATTAAGCTGTTACAGGCTGTTATTTTCAAATTACGATAGGAGAAGGTTTTTTTAAAGGTCTTTGCTTCGTTCTTATAATACTGTTCCAAAGCTTTATTGTGTTTATAGATAAAGTGGCCATTTACATTTGGCTGGACAGGTTATGGCATAATCCATAGGTTTTTTGAGCGGGGGAGCACTATGTCATCAAAATACTTTGGAAAGCCATTTATTCATGAGCTTGAGTTGCAGATTTAAGATTTCCCGGGGATAATTGGTATCGGTTTGACTTTTACTGGTTAGAAATACCCCGAAACGGCTGAGGGAGTATTTATCAACGGAGATAAACGTTTTTTCATGGCCAGTACTTACAAAGTGCCACTTGCAGTTTATGTTTTGCATTTGATTGATAAGGGTATATTTGACTTGGATCAGAAAATTGAACTTTTTGAAAAAGATTTACGTCTTGATGGAAGCTTGATCACGAATCGTTTTACATTACCAGGTGTAGCTTTATCGATAAGAAATTTGTTACGATTAACCATAGAGGTAAGCGAAAATACGGCTACCGATGTTCTTTTTGGGCTTTGCGGTGGACCCAAAACCGTTGACGCATTTTTGAAGCAAAACGATATCTTGGATATGCGGATAGATCATACCGTTCTTCAATTATTGTTTGCTTGCTACGGAATAACTCACCAATTATCGGAAGATGACTATACGCTCAAAGAGTTTAAGCAGGTTATAAGGCAATTGGAGGCCAGCGAGGTAAGAAATGTTCGAGAGAAATTTTTTCGGGAACAGCAGGACACCACAACGCCTCAGGCAATGATAGCTTTTTTAGAGAAATTTCTGTTTAGAGGCCTGATAAGCGAATCGAGTTCTCGTTTCCTTTTAGAATGTATGTGTCGTTGTGTTACGGGATTAAAAAGAATAAGAGCGGGTATTCCTAAAGATATTCATGTGGCACAAAAAACTGGTACAGCTAACGGTATAACCAACGATATTGGAATTATCAAGCTACCCAATAATAAGGGGACTTTGTTGGCAATATTCATACAAACAACGGCCAGTTTAGAAGAGCAAGAAGGTCTTATTTCTCGTATAGCAAAATTTGCTTTT
>CAZDSI010000022.1:8926-9275 GCA_964508215.1 uncultured Opitutales bacterium | reverse complement strand
TGATTGCATTTATAGGTCGTAACAAATAAAGGGTACCCGTGATCAAAAGTTCATGGTGGTTTTTTAAAGAGAGAAGGGGTTAAAATTTTAAGGAAATATTTTTTTCTCTCTTAAATTTTGGTCTTTTCTTTACCGATTTAAGGAATAGTAAAAGCCTGTGAAGAAGTTATTTTTCTAATTATAAATAGGTCATTACTGAAATTCGTAAGCGGTAGGTTGGTATAGTTGTGTCGACAGATTTTGATGTTTAAAAATCATTTTCGGCCGCTTTTATCAAGGAATTTTAAGTGTTTAAAGATAAGCAAATTATGATTTATTTTTGAGGGTAAAAGTGTTTCTTGGGCAATGT
>CAZDSI010000022.1:6485-8888 GCA_964508215.1 uncultured Opitutales bacterium | reverse complement strand
CAACATTTGTAAAAAGCCTTAAAAAAGCTTCTTCCCCTTTGGCTAGAGCTTAAAAACCATAGCCACAGTTCTTAGCTGTGGCTATTTAAGCAAGGATGTAAAAATCCGATTTTACTACTTAAGTTTTTGCGGTTTTTCGACGCGGTTTTTTTAGGCTTTTGACCGAAAAATCAAGAGACTTTTTTTCTTTAGAGAGATCAACAGTTATTTGTTGGCTATTTTTGATCTTTCCGCTCAGAAGGCCTTCGGCCAACATGTCTTCTACGTAGCGTTCAATGGTGCGCTTTAAAGGTCGTGCGCCGTACTTTTCTTCATAGCCTTTATCGATTAAGAAGCTTTTTGCGTCTGCCGTAAGGCTTAAAGTAATTTGTTTTTCCTTTAAGCGATCTTCCAACTTACGTAGTTCGATATCCACAATTATTCCAATAGCTTCTCTGGATAAAGGTTGAAATACGATGATTTCGTTAATGCGATTTAAAAATTCTGGCTTAAACGTCGTTTTCGTCGCCTCTTGAACTTTTTCTTTTAGACGTTCAAATGCGGCTTTTTCTTCGTTTTCGAGACTAAATCCGAGGCCGGAACCACGCTGTAATACTTCGGCGCCGACATTAGAAGTCATGATTAACACCGTATTGCGAAAATCAACCGATCGGCCAAGGCTATCGGTAAGCCGTCCTTCTTCAAGCACTTGCAGAAGAATTTGTATAACATCGGAGTGTGCCTTTTCAATTTCATCGAACAACACAATTGCATAAGGTTTCCTTCGTATTGCTTCGGTTAATTGTCCACCTTCGTCATGTCCAACATAACCAGGAGGGGAACCAATTAAGCGAGATACCGTATGCTTTTCCATGTATTCTGACATGTCAACTTGGACAATGGCATCGCGATCGCCAAATAGACAAGCCGCTAAAGATTTTGCAAGATGTGTTTTGCCAACGCCGGTTGGTCCAAGGAAAAGAAATGAGCCAATGGGACGGATGGGGTCTTTGAGATCCGCACGAGACCTCCGAAGTGCCTTAGCAATGACGTTAACGGCTTCGTCTTGACCGATAACCACTTGCTTGAGCTCCTTATCGAGAGACAATAACCTTTGGGCCTCTTTTTCTTCCATCCGATTTAAAGGAATTCCGGTCCAATCGGAAACGACTTGTAGGAGCAAGTTTTCGTCGACTGTTACGGGATTTTTCCGATTGCCTTGTTTCCATTTCTCAAGGATTTCTTTTTGTTTGTCTTTTAACTTTTGTTCTTGATCACGTAAATTTGCAGCCTCTTCGAACGATTGATTGGCAACCGCTTTTGTTTTTTTATCCTTTAACGCTTGAAGTTGTTTTTCGATATCTTCGGTTGAAGGTGGCTTACCCAATACCTTAATGCGTGCACGTGAACCTGCTTCGTCTAAAATATCAATGGCTTTATCGGGCAGGTAGCGTCCGAGGATATAGCGATTCGATAATTTTACAGCGTACTCCAAGGCGGCATCGGTAAAAATAACGTTGTGATGCTCTTCGTACTTTGTTTTTAACCCTTTTAAAATAGACAAGGTGTCCTCTACCGACGGTGGGGCTACGGTAACCGACTGGAAACGTCTTTCGAGTGCGGCATCTTTTTCGATATGCTTTCGGTATTCTTTTAAGGTTGTTGACCCAATGCATTGGACTTCACCTCTGGCAAGCGATGGTTTTAGAATATTCGATGCATCCATTGAGCCTTCGGCCGAACCGGCGCCGACAATAGTATGAAGTTCGTCAAGAAAGAGGATAATGTTTTTTGTACGGGCAATTTCTTCCATTACCGCTTTTAATCTTTCTTCAAATTGACCGCGATATTTTGTTCCCGCCAACATGAGGGCTAAATCGAGCATGAAAATCTGCTTGTTTAACAGAGGTTCTGGGACATTACCAGCGATAATGGCTTGAGCAAGGCCTTCAACGATTGCGGTTTTTCCAACACCCGCTTCTCCAACCAAGACGGGATTATTTTTTGTACGACGGCATAAAACTTGTATAACACGTTGAATTTCTTTTTCGCGTCCAATAACGGGGTCGAGTTCACCTTTCTTTGCCTTTTCGGTCAAATCTCTTCCAAAGGCCCTAAGCGCAGCATGCTTGCTTTCTCCACGTTTACGCATTGGAAGGACGTCTTCTTCATCGTCCTCTTCTTCATCGCCTTCGTCGCCATCTTCTTCGTCTTCTTCTTGAGAGACATAGTTGGGATCAAGCTCGGCCAGAATTTCTTTACGGCAATTTTCAACATCAACCGCTAGGGTTTTTAGAATTTTAGCTGCCAGGCCTTCGCCTTCTTGTAAAAGACCAAGTAAAATATGTTCGGTTCCGATATAGGGATGGCCAAGAAGTCTAGCTTCTTTTGCCGCTAATGCGAGTACCTTTTTTACACGTGGCG
>CAZDSI010000022.1:3023-6471 GCA_964508215.1 uncultured Opitutales bacterium | reverse complement strand
CTTATATTTGCCGCCGGCGGCATTTCAGTTGTGCCCGAAGCGGCCATATGTTTTTGCAAGGCTTCATGAACCGTTTCAACATCCAAGCCTAAACGTTGTAGTACATTTACGGCGACGCCTTGCCCCAGTTCAAGTAATCCGAGGAGTAGATGTTCAGTGCCAACATAAGTTTGATGCAAGCGCATGGCTTCTCTTTTGGCTAGAGCCAAAATTTGTTGCGCACGTGGTGTAAAATTATGAAAATTAGCCATACTCATTCCTTATTAAAGTTAAACACAGGATCTACAAATTTCGACATTCTTTTTCGTAAAAAGTCAGCTCGAACAATATTTTCGCTTTCGCCGGATACAATTGTATCCAAAGTTAATTGTAAATGGGCTGGACGAACATACAACCAAAGATTTTCAATTTCTTTTGCATAGCTTTGGGGGAAACATCCAAGGTCAAGTCCCAAACGTATAAACGAAAGTAGCGTTAAAGCTTCTTCGTGAGAAATAGAATAACTGCTCCGCAATATGCCATGCGCACGGCTGATTTTATCAAATAATTGTGCAGGGTCGTTCTTAATGAGTTGGTTACGTATTGCTATTTCTTTCCTTATAAGTGTTTGTACCATTTTTTCAAGTTGTGTAAGGAGTGTTTCTTCATCGTCCCCAAGGGTCGATTGGTTAGAAACCTGAAAAACGTTTCCGATGGCCTTAGATTGCTCACCAAATAAGCCCCTGACGGCGATTCCAATTTCGGAAATTGCACGAATAGTGGGCTTTATAGTTTCGGAAAGGACTAACCCTGGCAAATGTAACATCGCCGAAGCACGCATTCCGGTACCTAGGTTGGTGGGGCAGGCCGTTAAGTAGCCGAATTCTGGTGAAAAAGCATATTCTAAACAGTGTTCAAGTTCGCTATCCAAGTTATCCAAAAAGTTCCAAATACGTTTGAATTCTGTTGTTGGGCTTAAAATTTGCAAACGGAGATGATCTTCTTCGTTTATCATGCATGCGAACTGCTTATTTTTATCGATAACAATTCCTGTTCCTTGTTTGGACTCAAGTAATTCGGGACTAATGCAATGACGTTCGAGTAAAAGTTTCTTTTCCAGTTCGTTAAGATCACTTAATGATAGGTAAACGGGTTTTTTTAAAGATGGTAGACTTTTAATCGCTTTTTGACAGATGCTTAAAACATCTTTTTTTTGTGTTTCGTTGGCCCAGTTTGGAAAAGGAAATTCTTGAAGGTTGCGAGCAAGTCGTACACGGATACCTAACAGTACGGCATTTTCGGTATGCGTTGATACTTTGTCACTTAAACAATTTTTTAATTCTGGATGTAGTTTCATGGAACTAATTTAAAGATTGGTTTTGGGTGCTAATTCTTTCACTTTGCAACTTTGCGGCTTTCTCATAATTTTCCGAATTTATGGCCAAATCTATCCATTTTTCGAGACGTAAAATTTTTCGATAAAATTCACTCTTTTTTGAAATATTGGGTTGCTTACCGATATAGCAAGTCTTTTTTGAGGTCCGTTGAGGCAACAAATGAGGCATGAAACTTTTAAAAACCTTATAACATTCGGGACAACCAAAGCGACCTAAATGTGCAAAATTTTTATAGGTCCAGCCACAATAGGGGCAAAAATGTGGTAAGGTTAGTGAGGGTTGCGGGTATTTGTTGCTTAATTTTTGAACGGTTATAATTCCTTGCTCGATTGCACATTTTTTACAAAGGTGTAACGTAACCCATTTGTTATTTATTTTCTTTTGGAAACGTAGTGCATTTGGGCTACCGCAAATTTGGCATTTGGAGGTCATAGTTACTTAAAATAGTAGCAATTTTAGGACCAATTTTAATTTGGTTTAATTATTAAACTCTTCGTTGATGAAAAATGTTTTATTAAATTCTTTAGCGAGAAAGAACTAAGGAGCTTGATATTATTTAATAAAACTCAGAAGCTGTTTCTAGGGTTATAAAAATTGGTTATTAAAAAGCTGTCTAAACTCGGAGATTTTTTATTTTATCTTAAAGCGAGTAAAAATAAACTTATGAAAGACCGCTATTGGGAAAAAATTTGGGCGCGGGTAAGCACATTTGACAAACAAGACCTTAATTCAATTTTACAGCGTCTTAGTAAAGAACGTAAGTTGTTGGTTTCCATTTTCAACCTACTTCAAGAAGCAATTCTTATTGTGGACGATAACGGGGTCCTTATATTTTTTAACGATTCGGCAATGCACCTACTGGGCATAACCGAAAAAGATGCCTATCGCCTGACAATTTGGAAGATCATTCCCGAATTGGCTTCTTTTTTTTCGTCACAATCGAAGGGACCACAAGTTATTTCAAAACAAATTGAAGTTTCTTATCCAAGGGTTCGGTCGGTACGTTTGTACCTACAACCTTTTATGGCCGATATTCAAGAGGAAGAACAAAAGCGGTTTATTATCTTACTGAACGATATTACCGAGGAAAAAATTTCGACGGAAAAAAGAATTGCCGATGAGAAGTTAGAAAGTGTTATACAATTGTCATCGGAAGTTGCACATGAGCTTGGTAACCCATTAAATTCTATTCAGATTCATTTGCAGCTTATAGAGCGTCAACTTAAGGAGCTTGAAGTCTCGAAATCTCTCTTACGTTCTTTTAAAATTTGTACTGAAGAATTGGAAAGGTTGGACAATATTATTAAAAACTTTCTAAAGGCGATTCGGCCAATACCGATTGTACGTAAAAACCAAAATATTTTGAGCCTTGTAAAAAAAGTTTTAGCTGTCTTGCAGCCTCAACTGGAAAACTTAAATATCGCCATTGAATTACATAGCGAAGGTTTAGCTGTAATGCCGAATGTCTACATTGATGTTGAGCGTGTCCATCAAGCATTGTTTAATGTTTTTAAAAATGCGATTGAAGCGATTGGGGCAAACGGTTGCATTCGTATTTCACTCTACATAGCTGAAAATGATTTCGTTGTAGCTATCGGCGATTCGGGTAAAGGTTTTGAGGAAAAGAAAGCCGCTAAAATTTTTCAAACCTCTTTTTCGGATAAGCTTTATGGTCGTGGAATTGGCTCTTTAATTATCAAACGGGTCATGCAGGAGCATGGCGGAAAAGTGGATATTGAAACAAAGTCGGGAGTAGGGACGGTTGTTTTGCTTCGGTTCCCTTTAAAAGAACAACGATTAAAGCTTTTACCCGACTCAAACAAAATTGCTCCAAGGGCTCCTCGGAAGAAGAAAAAAGGTTGAAATTTTAAGAATTGTTTTCTGCATCTAGTATTTTATTCAATCGGATACACGAAAGTTCAAATGGTTTCATTTTAAGTAGGCTATTGTACGGCGCGTAACACCGAAACAATATGGAATTTTTGCAAGAGTAATCTGGTGAAATGTCTTGTGTTGTAGCCAGATACAAAGATCAAATGTTTTGCAGCCGGGAATTTTTACGATACGAAATT
>CAZDSI010000022.1:0-2984 GCA_964508215.1 uncultured Opitutales bacterium | reverse complement strand
TTAAGCAGAATGTCTTAAGTCGAGTTTAGGTTGGAGTCTTTTGATTCGAAGAAAAATACCGATTTTAAATTGACCCTAAACAGTAGTTCCCATTAGAATGAGTCAATGAGCAGGCTAATTACCTCCCTTTTGGTGGGAATGCTGACTTGTACCCCTTGTGCATTTTCAGATTCCTCGAGTGACGAAACAATAAAAAATGAACTTGATATATATCCAGAATCTGATGTAATTAATTTGTATGAGCAGCTTATAAGGAATTTTGAAGGGTAATATAAAGATTTTTAAGGTATTAGAATTGATCTAATGCCTTGCCGGCAGCCCAAGCGCAAGCTCAAGTCGCTCAAACACAGCCGACTTCCTCCAAGAAGCCTATATTGTCAAATCTTGATATGGAAGTGTACGGTTTTGTTTACGGACAAGCATCGTACGATTCAAAACCAATAAATGAGAAAGACTCTCCTACGTATCCAATGCCTCCAACCGGGGATTCCGGCGATTCTTCTCAGCTTAGCGGTACGGTTAAACGTACGCGTTTGGGCATAAAAATTTCGGGTCCAGAAGTTTGTGAAGGTAAAACCAGCGCTCTTGTTGAAGGCGATTTCTGGGGTGATCCGTCTCCAACAACAACAGATGGTACCGAAACGAGCCATGGTAGCATAAAGCCTCGTTTGCGTCATGGTTATATAAAGTGGACCCGCGAAGGATGGTCGGTTTTAGCCGGTCAAACTTGGGATTTGGTTGGCAATATTATGCCTTCAGTATTAAACTTTAACAACTTACTTGGCAGTGGTCAGCTGGGTATCCGCCATGCGCAAGTAAGAGTTGGCAAAACTTTTGAAATTGATAAATCACGATCATTTTTACTTGAAGGTGCTTTGTCGCGTCCAGCTTATTCTCGTACGGGAACACCGCATTTCCAATACAATGTAGCTTACTTCGATCCGCTTTTTTGCGAAAAACCATGTAAGTTTAGCTTCTCTGGTGTTTTTGGTAAGGAAAAAGTAACGAGCGAACGTTATAAAGTATGGGTTGTAAACCCGGCTATGAACCTGCCATTAAACAAATGGTTAGCTATTACGGTTTCGGCTTTCACTGGTTCAAATTTAAAGACCTATTATGGTGGAATAAACCAAGATGTGAATGCTAACTTACGTAAGGCTGTTCGCGCCCATGGTGGTTTTGCGCAAGTGACGATTACTCCGGTTAAAAAATGGGAATGGAATTTGGGCTATGGTGTTGATAAGGCTAAAGATGAGGATTTAAGCAACTATGGTACGGATGCAAATCCTGGCACAAGCCGTAAAAAGAATGAAAACTATTATACGAACTTAAAATATTTTTGGACAGAATCATTTTGGGTTGGTATAGAATTAGCGCACATGAAAATTTCTTATAAGGGTATTGACCGTAAAGATAAAAACGATCGTGTCGAATTAGGCGTGTGTTATAGTTTCTAATTCGATATCTTAAATTTCAGCAAATTATTCTGGGGAGGATAAATTCCTCCCCAGGCTTTATTTATAGCGTGCGTTAAAGGAGTAAGTTTAGGCAGGTTTCGACTTTAAAAAATCTTGCCAACTTAAAATACCGAGCATATAATTTCAATTCTAACAGAAGGGCTTATATGAAAGAAGGATGTTTTATTAAGATGTTGATTATAGGGCTAGTGCTGAATGGAGCATGTTTGCCTGCAATGAGGGCCGATGGACCTCACGCCGATAACAGTAAAGCACCGGATGCTGCTCCTGCTGCCCAACAAGATTCGAAAGCCACGATTGCCGCCGAAGAACAGCTTTCTCCAGAAATGGCCGAAAAAAAGCGAATTGCCGAAGAAACCATAGAGGGAATGAAAGAGGCTCGGGCCAAAGGTAAAAAACCAACTCGTGAAAATATTGAGGAAAATGTAAAAAAAGCAGTTTCTCTGCTTGAAAAAGAAGGGCAAAGTGCGTTCCAAAAATTTGCCGGTAAGGATAGCGAATTTATACAGGCTAATGCCTGCTACATCTATGCAATTGATATGCAAGGTAAAATGGTTTTACATCCTGTTCTATGGAAAATGCATGGCCAAAACGTCTTATCGCTTCGGGATAAAAAAGGTAAGCCAATTATTGCTCCAATTATTGGAATCGTGAAAACAAAAGGGGAAGGATGGTATTCCTACTGGTGGCCAAAGCCTGATAGTACCGAAGTGTCGGAGAAGGTTGTTTTCGCTAAAAAAGCTGTTTTGCCGGATGGTACCGTTCTCGGGGTAGCTTCTGGAGAGTATGATATATAAGCTGCTTGTAAATTTATAAGAGGGAAAGAAACGCTTTCTCTCTTCTTATTTCTTATCTTAATCTCTATCGTTAAAATTTTTCCAATGAAGTTAAATACCTATCTGTTTACCATAAAAGGTAAACTTATATCGGCCATTGTGGCTTTTATTCTCCTTATCGCGTCTTTGGTGAGCTTTTCAATATTTTCCTGGAACCGAATTGAGCGCGCGTCACTTAACAAGGATTACATCACATCGATAGCCGAAGGAGTGAGCGAAGCTCGTATCGATGAGAAAGCCTATTTGCAGTATTACGATGAAAAATTTATAAAAGATTTTGAGTCAAAAATAGAGGAAACCACGACTTTGTTAAAAGATGCAAATAACTTAAATGAAGAATTAAAAAAATTGTCCGATTTGGTCGAATCTTATAAGGTTGATTTTCTTGCCCTCGTAAAGGCGCATCGTAACACAACTTCTTTGACAAAGGAAATGCAAGGGGCCGTCGATAAGATGATCGCTACCACCGAAGAGTTCACCCAAAAAATGCGTCTTTTGGAATCCGAGCTAAATGCCGAAGGAAAAAACCTTTCATCGGAAGATCGTTCCTTATTGGATGTTGCACGCGATGCCAATCAACTGGTTTTGAATTTGGATCGAATTTATAAGGATTTTCTTTTAAGCGGAGATGAAAAATTTATAAAAGATTTTGAAAAGTTGGTTAACGATC
>CAZDSI010000021.1:22886-23097 GCA_964508215.1 uncultured Opitutales bacterium | reverse complement strand
AAAAGATTTTTTTACGAAAAAATCTTTTCTCGGTTCGATTTAAAAATCTTACGCTTCTTCGTGTTCGATTTCAATAACCTTGCAGATGCCGACGAGGCTGTCGTCTTCGGTAAGGTTTATTAATCGTACGCCCATGGTGGTACGACCAATTACACGCACGTCCTTTACCGGGCAACGAACGGCTTGCCCCGATTTTGTAAATAGCATGATT
>CAZDSI010000021.1:11742-22870 GCA_964508215.1 uncultured Opitutales bacterium | reverse complement strand
CGTTAACGCGCCGGCAACACCGTGTGTGCGAATGGCAATAACACCACTACCACCGCGCCTTTGCAACCGATACTCTGAAAACTCGGTACGTTTACCTTGACCACGTATTCCGGCAATCATCAGCGTAGACCGCGGATCCACAATTACCAATGCCTTTACAAAATCTTTTTCATGCAATGTGATACCCTTAACTCCACGTGTTGCTCGCCCTTGTTCACGACAATCGGTTTCATGGAACCGGATTGACATACCTTGATAGGTAATAAGGATAATTTCATCGTTTCCGGAAGTTAAGCCCGCGCCGATGACTTCGTCGTCCTCATCAATATTAATACCAATAATACCTGCCGCACGATAATTTTGGTAGGCATCCAGCGTAGTTTTCTTTACAATGCCTTTTCGTGTTCCGATGACAAGGGATTGTTCCGGTGAAAAATCTTTAAAGCATAGCATTGTAGAGATCGTTTCACCTTCTTGTAGCTCAAGAACATTAATAAGTGCACGACCTTTTGCGGTTCGTGAACCTTCGGGAATGTCGTAAACCTTTTTGACGTATAAACGACCATTTTGCATGACAAACATGATATAGTCGTGAGTGCTTGCTGTAAACGAATGTTCAATAAAGTCTTCGTCGTATTGACCCGCGCCGATGACTCCTTTGCCGCCACGTCTTTGCGAACGATAAGAGCTCAAGTCTGTTCGTTTAATGAATCCATTATGTGTAACAGTGATGATGCATCCTACATTAGGGATAACGTCTTCCAGTCTAAATTCTGACTCGTCGGGAACAAGACGGGTTTTGCGTGCAACGGCGTATTTAGTTTTCAGCGTTGTAAGCTCTTCTTTAATGACAAGAAGCAATTTAGCCTCGCTGTTTAAAATGGATTTGTATTCTTCGGCTTCC
The DNA here is from genome assembly GCA_964508215.1 of uncultured Opitutales bacterium. Lineage (GTDB taxonomy): Bacteria > Verrucomicrobiota > Verrucomicrobiia > Opitutales > UBA9783 > CAZDSI01. The sequence continues at coordinate 21,966 of CAZDSI010000021.1, read as the reverse complement.
TTCAACAACTCTGCATATTCGGTATCGATGCGATCACGCTCTAAGCTTGTTAACTGATAGAGTCGTAATTCAAGAATCGCGTCGGCTTGCCGCTCGCTAAGAGAATATTTTTCCATCAATGTCGTACGAGCTTCCTCGCGATTTTGGGAAGCACGTATGATTTTTACAAAATCATCTAAGTGTGCTAAAGCAATACGAAATCCTTCGAGGACATGCAAGCGGTCTTCGGCTTTACGGAGACGAAACTGTGTTCGGCGTGTGACAACATCCCGTCGATGCTCCAGGTAACATTCGAGCATTTCCTTGATGTTCATTTGCTTTGGCCGTTTGCGATCTAGAGCCAACAGGATAACGCCAAAAGAATTCTCAAGTGGTGTTAATTTGAAAAGTTTGTTCAGTACCACACGGGGAACTTCACCTTTCTTCAGTTCAACGACAATGCGTGTATTTTCGTCTGATTCATCACGTAAGTCGCTGACTTCCGTTAGAATCTTTTGTTGAACCAATTCGGCAATTTTAGAAACCAGGTTCGCGCGGTTTACGTTGTATGGAATCTCGGTAATAACGATTTGTTCTTTGCCGTTATTAAGTTCCTCGCAATGCGCTTCACCGCGTACACGCACAATGCCTTTACCGGTACGAAGATAGCTCAAAATGCCTTCGCGTCCAACGATAGAACCACCGGTTGGGAAATCGGGCCCTAGGATAATTTGCGACAATTCGTCAATAGAAGTATCCGCACGCTCAATAAGGAGTGTTAAGGCTTCGATCAATTCTGTTAAATTATGCGGCGGAACATTGGTTGTCATACCGACGGCAATACCCGTTGAGCCATTCATGAGAAGGCTGGGTAGCGCGGATGGTAGAACAGTTGGTTCTTGAGTGCTTTCCTTATAATTGGGTACAAAGTCGACGGTATCTTCATCCAAGTCTTTTAGCAGCTCTTCGGCGATAGCTTTCAACCGACATTCGGTATAGCGATAGGCTGCAGCGGAATCACCGTCAATGGATCCAAAGTTACCTTGAGGATCAACCAAGGGATAACGCATAACCCATTCTTGAGCCATACGGACCAAGGCTTCGTAAACGGAGCTGTCACCATGTGGATGGTAATTTTTTAATACTTCTCCCACAACACCGGCGCATTTATCAAAGGATCGATTGGAGAGTAATCCTTCGCGGAACATTGCGTACAGAATGCGACGATGGACCGGTTTTAATCCATCCCTGACATCGGGAAGTGCACGACTGATGATAACGGACATCGAATAATCGATGTAGGCCGATTTCATGACCTCATCGATATTGGCCGGAGTTAAAATTTCTTTTTCAGTGTACATAGTCTAAAGCGTTTAAATGTCTAAGTTCGAAACGTTGAGCGCATTATCTTCGATAAAGGCCCGTCGGATAGTGACGTCGTCTCCCATGAGCATGGAAAAGGTTTGCTCGGCTTGAGCGGCATCTTCGATGCTTACCTTTAGCAAGCGGCGTGTGTTGGGGTTCATGGTGGTTTCGAACAATTGCTTCGCATTCATTTCACCCAGACCTTTGTAACGTTGTATGTTTAAACCCTTACGACCCAATTGTCGAATTGCTTCAACCAATTCTAGAATGGAATATAGAGACAAGACTCGCTCCGATCGGGTGCCTTGAGCTTCGATAAGCCGGTAGCTGGGTTGTTCGGCAACGGCGAAGGTTTTAACCTCGAGGTGAAGTTCGGCGAGTTGTTTTAATAGTTTTGTAATTTGTGCCGTTTCAAAAACCTCGTGTACCGTAACACGCTGTTGAAGCTTTTGACCATTGTCTTCGATTTCGCGTGTGATGGCACCGTTGTAGATATCGTCAACCAGGTTGTATTCAACGTAGAAGCGTGAGCGTTCTTCGTCATCAAACAAGAATTTAAATTCTTCTTTGTTTCCAGTACGGATGCGAACAAGGTACTTCGGCAAAATAAACGTTTCGGGCTTACGTTGGTCTAAGTAAAGCGATAAAGGACATCCGTAGCGCTGGACCGAAAGACCCAAGGTTTCAAGTCTTGAAAAGTGAGCAACAATTTGCTGCAGAAGTGCCGCCGAAAATTGATGACCGTCACGTTCTCGAACAAGCGTGACATCTTCGGAGCCTAGTTCGAGCAAGATGCGGTTGAGTTCTTGATCGTTATCAATGTACTGCTCACGTTTCTTGCGTTTGATCTTATAAAGTGTCGGTTGTGCAATGTAAACATAGCCTTGCTCAATAAGACCGCGCATTTGACGGAAGAAGAAAGTTAAAAGCAGCGTGCGTATATGCGAGCCATCCACGTCGGCATCGGTCATGATGACCACTTTGTGGTAGCGAGATTTTGTAACATCAAAAGCGCCTTCACCGCTTTCCCCGATACCGGTACCACAGGCGGTAATAATCGCGCGGATTTCGTTGTTGTTGAGAACTTTATCGAGTCGAGATTTTTCGACGTTTAAAAGTTTTCCGCGAATTGGCAATATGGCTTGGTAACGTCGATCACGGCCTTGTTTGGCCGATCCACCGGCGGAATCACCTTCGACGATAAAAACCTCGCAAAGAGCCGGTTCTTTTTCGGCACAGTCGGCCAGTTTACCCGGTAATCCACCGCCGGTTAGGGCACCTTTACGGACCGTTTCACGAGCTTTCCGTGCGGCTTCGCGTGCGCGCGCGGCGTTAAGACATTTTTCAAGAATGGACTTACCTAACCCGGGAGTCGTTTCTAAAACATATTTGAGCGAATCACCGACAACTTTTTGAACGATACCATCGATTTCGCTATTCGATAGCTTTGTTTTGGTTTGACCTTCAAATCGGGGTTCGGGGACTTTTACGGAAATTACCGCTGTAAGTCCTTCACGAACGTCTTCACCCTGTAGTGCGGGATCTTTTTCCTTAATAATATTGTTGGTCTTGCCATAGTTGTTAATGATACGTGTCAAAGCGGTGCGAAAGCCTGATAAATGAGTACCTCCTTCAATGTTAAAAATGGAATTCGCGTAAGCATAAATTTGCTCGTTAAACGAGTCATTATACTGCATGGACACTTCCACAGATACCTTTGCTTTTGAGCCTCCTGAAATTTCAACTTCGGACTCACCTGAAAAGGCAATGGGCTGCTCGTGCAGTAAGGTTTTTCCACGGTTTAGGAAACTGACATATTGAGAAATACCGTTTTCAAAACGAAAAATTTCAGATTTTTGGCTTCTTTCGTCGATGAATTCGATTCGAATACCGGGGTTTAAAAAGGCGAGCTCGCGCAAGCGTTTGGCCAGGATTTCGTACTTAAACTCGCGAATAGTTGTGAAAATTTCCGGATCTGGTAAGAAGGTGATTTTTGTTCCGGTGCGCTTTGATTGGGCAATTACCGACATTTTTTGTGTGGTTTTGCCTTTTGAGAAAGCCATGTGATGCACATGGCCATCACGGCGTACTTCAACCTCAAAATTTTCAGAAACCGCATTTACACATTTTGCACCTACGCCGTGTAAGCCTCCCGATACCTGATAGGCACCTTTTGCGAATTTTCCACCGGCGTGCAAGTTGGTCATAACAAGCTCAAGGGCCGGCATATTGTATACCGGGTGCATGTCTACCGGAATACCTCGTCCATTATCTTCAACCGAGCAAGAACCGTTTAGATGAAGTGTTACCGTAATTTCTGTACAATATCCGGCTAATGCCTCGTCGATGGAATTGTCAACAAGCTCAAATACGCAATGATGAAGACCTCTTTCGTTGGTATCGCCGATGTACATATCCGGACGTTTTCGAACACCTTCAAGCCCTTCTAGTTTTTGGATTTTTGAGGCGTCGTAAGTATCTTCTGCTTTTGTTGAAGAGGTCTCAAATATTTGGCTCAATTCCAATAAGTTTTCTTCTGGAGACATAAATTTTATACCTTGCAAAATAAAGAAATCCTTCCTATCACATCTTTTGTCAAATGCAAAGCAAAAAGCCTCAAAAGGCTGAGGAAAGTTTTACGACATTTAATCTAGAAAATTTCTATCTTAAAGAGAATAACTTAAATGTAAATTTTTTCGAATGAGACTATTTTTTAATTTTGTCTTTTGAGTTAAGTGTTTTTCGGGCTGAATGGCCTGAAAATGTTCGTTGGCCAAAAGTGCAATATTGATAGCTTCATAATAAGGTATTTTTGGCATCATTAATGGAAAGTTAAAAGTTTACAGATTGATCCAGTTAAAAAAAGCAAGCCCTTAATCAGCAAAAGCTTTTTCTTCAAAGGGTTAATTTGATGTGTTTTTTTTCGTGCTTTTACTTTTTTTAACGATTTTCTCGCCCTAAGAAAAGGTGCTAAAAAAGCTCGTAATTGGTGAATGCGCTGTGTAAGTTATGCTTAAAATCTCGTTGCCAAACGTATATTTTTAGCTAAAAAATTTACTCAAAATGAAGATAAAAATTTCCAAGCAAGCTTTTGTAAATGGGTTACAGCAAGTTTTAAATGTCGTTGGTTCAAGAAGTTCCTTGCCGATTTTGGGTAATGTATTGTTGGTAGCCAAGGCAAACATTTTGGAGCTTACCACGACAAATTTAGATATGGGTATCCGTTGTAAGGTAAAAGCCGAAGTTGCACAAGAAGGTAAGATCACTCTACCGGTTAAAAAGCTTGCTTCAATTGTAAAGTCGTTGCCGCATTCGGAAATTGATTTGGAATGTACCGAGCAACAGGCGAAATTATCTTCCGGTCGTTCGAAATTTCGTATAATGGGAATGCAAGATCATGAATTTCCAAATCTGCCGTTATTTACGCAGAATGAGGCCTGTGTGGTTGAACAGAAGCTTTTGGCAAAGATGTTAAAGCAGGTGTCCTACTCACACTCGACAGACGAAAATCGTTACCTTTTAAACGGTGTACTTTTTACATTTAAAACAAATGAAAATAAAACAACCCTAACGCTTGTTGCAACCGATGGCCGCCGTCTGAGTCTATGTGAAGAGGTTGTAGATGGAAAAGTTTCATCTGAAAACGCGGAATTTATTTTACCGGCTAAAACCGTCGGAGAGCTTGAGCGTCTGTTGCAGAATACCGCACCAGTAAAAATTTATTTCAACGATAAGCAAGTAGCGTTCGATTTAGGCTTGGAACCAAGTGCCATAGACAGCGGTTTGATGGATAGTATTTATCTTGTTTCAAAGAAGGTTGAAGGACGTTTCCCTAATTACCAACAGGTTATTCCAAAAACGACGGAACACCGCGTCAAGATTGAGCGTGAGCTCTTGCTTGAATGTATTCAGCGTGCAGCATTAGTTGCGAGTGATGAAAACAATGTGGTAAAATTAAAAATTAGTGATAATTTATTAGAGATATTAGCCTCTAGTCCCGAATATGGTGAGGCACATGAAACAATGTCTATAGATTATACGGGCGCCACGGTACAGGTAGCGTTCAATCCACAGTTTTTAACAGATCCCTTGCGTGCGCTTAATCAGGATGAAATTTTCTTTGAGTTTAAAGATGAATTAAGTCCGGGGGTGTTTAAAACTCTTGAAAAATTCCTTTGTGTTGTTATGCCTTTGCGGCTGTCTTGATAGAGCAAAGAAGAGAATAATAAGGGACATTTTTTGGTAAAGCCCCTTTCCTTGCGTTACTTTTGGCGTTGCCTACATGTTTTTTAGATGGTGTTTTCTTCCACCTAAAAGTTAAAATTTTCGGTTTTAAAATGTAAGAAAGATTATACGGTAAAATCGAAAGGTTGGAATAATAAGGAAATTCTACATTAGTTTTCAATTTGAGGGATTGAAGAGCGTTTTTAATTTTCAGGGAGACAGATTTCATTGCGTTTTACGGCTATTAATGTCCGTATTGCCAAAGATATTGACACTAACGTAGCCGTAGCGAGTAAAAGACAACCAAGCCATGAAAATATGGTCAATTCAGATAATTTTGCCATTTGAAAGGTAGCCATCGTGAATGCGGCGAGGGGAAACGAATAGGCCCAGGCTGAAAGAGAGAACTGCAAGCGTAAAAAGTAGGTTGTTTTCCCACCAAGCAGAAGCGCAAAGAATAAGGCCACGTAATATAATAGGTGAGCAAATGCGTCGAGGTGTCCTACAAGGTTTGTCCAAGCAATAAACCCTATGGACGGAGGCGCTAGGAGTATAAATATTGTGGGCGTGAGGCGTGCGGGTAGTGGCTCGTAGAAAAAAATACGGTTTAGAATAATCGTTAGTAATACTAACCAGAAAAATATTCCAATACTAAAGAACAGCCAAGATAGTTCCAATGGGGCCACTTTTACGCCTAAAATTGGTATAATGATATTTCCGACAACAGGGATGAACCACGAAGGATTTGCGTGTTTAACCTCGTAGTGAGAATGGTAAATCCAGCTATTTATAATTCGAATTGTAATTAATAAGTGTAGCACCGTGCCGATAAACCATAATACTGTTGCTGTTTGGGGCGTACTATGGAACCAGCTTGTAGCCAGCAATAAAGTACTTATTGAAATAGTAGCAAAGAAATTAATGCGAATAGGATGTTTGATTTCATTATGCACTGCGTCCGCAAAGGATAAGCTTTTTCGGGTATAAGCTACAAGCAGAAAAACAAAGACTGAAGTTGAAAAAAAACGTAAAAAGTCCGTTATCGCTGGAGGCACAACAATTATTTCTCGGGCTTTATGCCAGGCAAGTGTAAGGCCGGAAAACCCTAAGACAACGGTGAATATTGATATTGGCATATGCTCAATACAGGATGTTTTGTTTATGGGAGAATTATTAGAAATTAAAGTTCTTTGCATTTTGCCTTTTTTTACCTTTGTTTTGCCTAATTTTCAATAATTATAGGGTCGTTGCAAATGGTTTTTATTGAAAGAAATAGGCTTATAAGTAACATAAAAAATGTTACTTTTGCCAATTAAGGCTTCTAGCCTGATAATTCCGCAAATTACCCCTCATGAACACTTAAGTTTCAGGAAAGGATACGATTGCCTAATAAAAATCGATGGGGCTTTATTGTTTATTTGTTGTAATGTCTTTAACAACTTTCGATTCCGCTATTTGCATAGAGAGCTTTTTGGTTGCCGAAAGTTTTTCAGAGGCAACGTTGTAATTCTGCGACGTCGTGCTTACGGTTTGAGCGTTGCCTTGTAGGTTTTGACGCCAATCGTTATTTAGGTTTTCGAGGATTTTTTCGGACAAATGTTTTACCTTATCAACGATTTCGAGAAATGTTTTTCGCAGATCATCGGAAACCGGTTTAATTTTATCGGCTTCACTTTTGGTTCGATGTGCTAATTCTTTAATTTCCTTGGCGACAACATTGAACGTGGCTCCGTATTGGCCCGCATGTGCCGCTTGAATTGTTGCATTGGTAGCCAACAGGTTTGTTTGTTTGGCTAAGGAGTTAATAGCCTTAAGAATGGGTTCTATTTTTTCTAAAACATCCGAAGAGGTTTTAATTTCATTGACCAGGCGATCAAATTCTAAGGTGGCACGTTTAAGCATTTCTTTTTGGTGTTCATCGGCTTTGTCTACCAATGAAGCAGCGTAAAAATGGCAATTGGCACGTTGATTTAAATTGTTATAAATTGCTTCGGCCATTTTCTCGCATTTGTTGTAGCCGCATGATGTGCAGTTCTTTATATCCTCTTCTTTAGTTTTGGCCATGCTCTCCAAAATGCCTTTAACTTCAGGCTGTGTCGGCTGAACATATGTTTTGTTGCCGGAACGATCACAGTAAAGTCGGTTATATAGTTCTGGCTTCCAATACTGGTTTATGACGTTTTCAATCTTTCCTTGCAGGTGCTGGTCGTCTTTTCTCTTTTCTTCGTCGCTTTCGTAGCGATGTTTCATTTCTTCTTTGCGTTCAGCAACAAGCCATTCTACCTCATCCAAAGGTTTGTCTTTGCCAAGAGTGCCAGGTCCGCCATTGCATCCCATTTCGCAATTTAGGCAGTCGATGATCATTGGAGCCATGCCTTTGCGAATCATTTCCGGTAGTTCGTCCAAATATTTATATATACAGTGAACTCCCTCTATTTTGCGTGTTACATTTTGGATGTTTGGATTCCAGCGCATTGCAGTATCTTTTAATCCGCCTGGCGTTGAAAATAGAACGGCCCTTTCGGCTGGTGGATTGTCGAAGTCTACGGCAGGATAGTTTTGTAGTGAGATACCCTGTGTTTTAAAATATTTTTCAAGATTGGCCATGGTTACATTGAATTCGCCCATGCCAACTTCATCGAATTCTCTGCGTTTGGCAGCACAGGGTGAAATAATTACTATCTTGTGCTGTCGGTATTGCGGATAAAATTCTTTTATCATTTTTATTGTATGCATCATTGGGCTATCCGCTGGGGCCAAATAGGGTAAAAGTTCCGGGCGATATATTTCAATGTAGGAAACAATAGCGGGGCATGGTTGTGCAATTACACATTTTGGATTCGATTGTTTAATGTGCTCTAAATATGATTTTACAGTTAATTCGGCACCAAAACTTACATCAAAGACAGCGGATACTCCGATCGATTTAAGCCATCCGTTAAGATTTAAATAGGCGTGTGGAAAGCTTGCGGCAACGGCTGGGGCTGAAATGGCAACGATTGGTTCTTGGCGTTCGATGGATTCCAAAAATTGTTTTAAATCGTCTACAATATAACGTGCATTATGCGTACAAGCTTTGATGCAAGCGCCACAGCCAATACACAAATCTTTATTTACTTTTACGTAAGAACCGCTGGCGTCATTGGCAAATTTAACGGGACATGCCGAGACACACGCATGACAATTTACACATTTATCCTTATCGACATCAACAACAGCAGCGAGAGGTAATTTTGCACCCATAGCAACTTGAATGCTAAGCTTGACACGTGCGTAAGGCAATTAAAAATGGGGATTATTTTCGATTTTTGTTATTTGGTTAAGTCGCCTTATGTGCCGCGTTTCGTTGTCAAAAGCAGTGTTTAGGAATAAATTTACCAAGCGTAGTGCTTTTGTTGGTGTGATAATTTCTGCTCCCAAGCAAAGAACGTTAATATTGTTATGCTTTCGAGCCATTTTGGTCATTTTCTGGGTTGTGAGTAGAGCGGCACGGACATTTTTTACTTTATTGGCCGCGATGCACATGCCTGTGCCTGTCTTGCAAATGAGAATGCCCAAACAATCCTGTTTAACAACTTCTTCGCCCACATCTTTTGCAATTTCGGGATAGTCTATGGAAAGGGTTGAAAATGTACCTTTGTCGATCACTTCATGCCCATTTTTTTGTAATTGATCTTTTAGGATGTTTTTTAGAATAAAACCTCCGTGATCGGCTCCAATCACAATTTTCATTTTATAAGGGTTTTTGAGACAAATTTAACCAGTGTCGGTATAATTCGTTGCATACAATCCAAAACGTTTTCGTAGGTGTTGATATCTCCTCCTATAGGATCTGGAATTTCTATTATTTCGGGTAAAAATTTGTGATCTCCCATTAAATAGGTCGTTTTGGGTGAAATGCTTTTGCAGTTTTTATGAATCCAATTTAAATGGTTTGTGGTCATTCCAAATATGGCCAATGCTTTTTTTGCAAGGTTATCTGTAAATAGTTTCGACCGATGGCTCGAAATATCAATATCTATTTTTTTTAGTGCTTTGATGGCTTCGAGAGAAGCCGGTTGTCCTGAAAAAGCCATTGTTCCGCCAGAAGAAATTTTATACGGAAAGTTATTTTGCGCTTCCAGTATTGCCTTACGAAATAAGGCTTCGGCCATTGGGCTCCGGCAAGTATTTCCGGTGCAAACGAAGTAAATTGTATCCCTTTCGGTTTGTTCGTGAGCGCTTTTTTGTACTATTTGTATCATTTTTTATAAAGACGCTCGCTGGCCTTATTTCACTTGCTTTCGGTAACGATCAAATGTTGTTAGTTTGGTAAGGTCAAGGAATGGGAATTTTTCGACAAGAGCACAGTAAAAAAAAGTCTTGTTATTAGTGTCAAGGATAGGCATAGCATCGTAGAAGTATTTATGCCATTCGGTGATGACGGGTATTTTTTGGTCTTTCAGGGTTGGGTAGCAAAAAATACTTTTACCTGCTTTTATTTTCTCTCCCATCAATGCTGAAATACTTTGCCCGATTTCATCCTCAATTTCCAAAAGGGTTGCTTCATGTTGATCTAGGTTTTGTACAAAAAGAGATTTCACTTCTCCTTTGTCGTTTACCAGTACGCAGCTGCCGATAATATCGAATAAATAGTACTCAAAAATATTATGCTTT
>CAZDSI010000021.1:0-11727 GCA_964508215.1 uncultured Opitutales bacterium | reverse complement strand
TTTAAAAATGTCTCGAAAAATTTCGCAAAGGCTGTATGGCAAATGGCCAATGGGAAATTTTTGTTCTCTCTTACAGTTTCGTAAATTATTTGAGATAGCTGAAAAAAATGATCCGATTGAGCTTTCTTTATTATTTCCATTAGCTCACTTATGGAGGTTAATTGTTGCTTCGATATAAAATGTCGGATAAGCCCCTGGTTAAAAGCATCAATGGCTACGGAGCTATCTTCGGATTTTGTTGTTAATAAAACCTTTTGAACGTTTTTTTTGGATATTTGGCGGCAAAATGTAAGGCCATCTATGCCGTCCAACTCGTAATCTACAACAACAACGGACACTTGCTTAAAACGGTCGACATTGTATAATTCCTCATACAAGAGACCAATGTCAATATTGATAGAGTGTCGATCGACTTGAAAGGTTTCAACGCGTTTCATCAGCCGGTCCACAAAGGTCTGTGCGGGCGCTTTTTCAATATGATTTAAAGCGTCTTTAGGGTTTGAAAAGAACTTAAAAGCGATACCTTTTTGCCTTGTGCCCAATATGGACTCTAAGGTTTCCAAGTATGTGGGATTGTTGTCAACAAAAACCACTTCCGTCGGGTAAAAACAACAGGCATATTTGGCTGCAAGCATGACTAAAATTCTTGTTCATCATGCTCGCAATAAATATAAATCTCAACCAAAAATTTCTTCTATTTTAAAAAATCTTTGAATTTCTTTTTGCGCTGACTCCGGACTATCCGAGGCATGCACAACATTTTGAGATTTGTCAGTGCCCATGTCGCCACGAATGGTTCCTTGAGGCGCCAGTTTGGAGTCGGTTGGTCCCAGTAATTCACGTACGCGAGCGATAACATTTTCTCCTTTTAGAATGAGCACTAAAACAGGCCTTGAGGTCATGAAGCGCACAATTTCTGGGAAAAAAGGCTTGTGAATCAAAAAGTCATAGTGTTGTTTCAGCAAGCTTTCCTCAAGCTGCATCATTTTACAGGCAACGATTTCAAACCCGGCTGTTGCAAAGCGTGCTAAAACTTGTCCCCCAAGATTTTTTTCCATGCAATCGGGTTTTAAAATAACTAAGGTTTTTTCGGTCATAGAATAAAAAGGTTTTAAGTGAGTAAAAAGAGCCAGAGTTTAATGGCAACCTTAAACAACATTTTTTTGGTAGTATGTTAACATCTTGTAATGGAAGTTCTATGAAGCTTCTATAGCTAAAAGTTTTTTATATTGTCGGATACTTCTAAACCAAAAAAAGCGCTCTAAAAGAGTAAGATGGGATATGAACATATTTTTTTCATATTTCTTTGAACAGCTTAAGTTACACCATGCGTTAATCAAAATCCTTTATTCAAGGTCAGCTCATTTTAAGCCGTAATTTTGTACTTTTTAAGTTAGCAGCTGTAGTAACTCTTCCCATTTTTCATGTAAAGAACCATGGCCGCTTTTACCGAAAATATTTTTAAGCAGGTGGGTTTTGGCAGCCTGCAATTGTTGAATTTTTTCTTCTACGGAATTTTGAGTTAGCAAACGGTAAATCCAGACGGTTTCTTTTTGCCCTACACGATGTAACCGATCGATAGCCTGCTCTTCGACGGCTGGATTCCACCAAGGGTCAAGTAAAAAGACGGTGTTTGCTGCGTGTAAAGTAATGCCAAAACCGCCGGCTTTTAGCGTTATTAGAAACGCGGTTGGGTAAGGGTTTTTTTGAAATTTCTCGATGACGGTCTGACGGTTTTGGGTTTCGCCGAAAAGTTTAAACGTATCCTTATAAATCGTTTTTACCATTGGATATAATCGTTCCAACCAACGTTTAAACTGGCTAAAAATAACGACTTTTCTTCCAGAAGAAAAACATTCTTGCAGCTTTAATTTCAGCCATTGTGTTTTTGGGCTAGATAATATATCCATAGCGTCTAACCCTGGAAGTAACCCAAGATCGCAGCAAGTTTGTCTTAAGCGAAGTAAGAGTGTAAAGAAGTGTCCCCATTCTCCAATTTTTAGATCGGATTTAGACGAAAGCCAATCGTTGTAGTATTTTTGTTGTGTTTCGTTCATGGGGCACAAAACCGTCGTGGAAACTTTTTCCGGGAGCTCCTTAGCTACAGCTTCTTTTGTGCGCCTTAAGATAAAGGGCGAGACTTGTTTCTGAAGTTGTGCCTGACCTTCTTCCGTTGCGGTTAATTCCTTAAAATTTTTACGGTTACCCAAAAGCCCGGGCATCAAAAACCGAAATAAGGTCCATAAGTCCAAAAATCGGTTTTCAATGGGGGTGCCCGTCAAGGCCAAACGATACGTTGCTTTTAGGCTAAAACAGGCCTGTGTCGTTTGTGCGTCAGGGTTTTTAATTGATTGCGCTTCATCCAAAATTATCAGCCGGAAGTTAGCGTTGGGTGTCGACTGTACAAAATTTCGAATTAGTCCATAAGTACTTAAAAAAATTGTTGGAGAAGTACAAGGACTAGACGACCATTCGGAAATGTATTTTGTGTTTATCTGTGGAAAAAATTGTTTGGCTTGCGATTCCCATGTTCCGATCACACTTGCCGGGCAAACGAGCAGGTCTGGATGGTTGGTATGTGGTAATTGTTCAATAAGTGCCAACGCTTGAAGCGTTTTACCAAGTCCCATCTCGTCGGCCAATAAAGGATGGCACCCATGTAACAAAAGGTGTTTTAGCCAGTTAACACCTTGCTGTTGATAGTTTCTTAGAAATTTTGGACCTTCCCATTTGTCGTTTACGAGAGGGTTCTTCAGTTCTAACAAGCTTTTTTGTAATGATTCCGTTAAGTCAAGACTCGCGTATTTTTGTCTGTTGAATAAAGAAAGAAGGAGGTATAAGGGAAGATCTTCTGTTAGGGTTGTGTCAAAAGTTTCAATTGTTTCAAGAAGGTTCTTTTCGCGAGAATCGACTCGGACTAGTCCGTATTCGCCAGACCAATAAAAACTTTTTGCGGCCAAATAAGCTTTTGTCTCTTGGGCAGATAACAATTTGTCGGAGACTTTTAACCGGTAATTAAACTTCGTTTTTGAGCGTTCAAAGAACTCAAGTCTTGCGGTTTGGCCGCCTTGCCACAGGGATTGTAAACTTTCAGGCAACTCAATAAAGAAATAGTCTTTCCATCGAGGTAAGTGTCTAGTTGCAAAGTCTGCGATGATTTCAGGATTTGTGCATTCAAACCATTTCTCATTCCTTTGAAAGCCTGCTTTATGTGCTAATTGAACAAGGCGGAGAAAATCTTCTCTTATATCTGGAGCGTCAAAATTGGATAAATTGGGCGCGGAAACTTCAAAACATAATCGTGATTTATCGTGCTTGAACAGAAGTTTTAACCTTGTGCCTGAAATATTTTTCTTGCGAGTATTTGAGTTAGAGACTGACGCTGTTTCCACAGGTTCAGATTTTGTAGGTTTTGGATAAACTCCCGTGCTGAGCCAATGGATATTCTGTTCAAACAACTCTTCCAATAAAAAAAGGCCCGCCACACCAATAGCTTGTCCCAAGGCCTTGTCGGAAAGGGAACTATGGACGTCCAGCCTTCGGAATGCTTTTTCAATAGTTGTATAAGCCGTTTCTTTGCCGTTTTTTGTGATGATAAGCAGTGTGTTTGGGTCTAGTTCTAACCGTTGTATTTTTTTCTGTAGATAAAATTTATGTGCTTCGGCGAGTATCGTGCTTGGATATGAAAACCAATTTGGGCGATAGTCCAGAAACCAATTTTCAAGTGCTTCGAAAGTGTAATTTTGTTGATACAACGCAAATTAAGATGTTTTTAAGCCTAAGGCTTTAAAGTCATTTTGTGTCGCTTGAATTAGCTGGCTTAGGCCGATATCGTTTATTGCCGCTTCTTCGCCTTCAATTAGGAAGCGTAATTTATTTTCGGTGCCCGAATATCGAACGAGAATTCGCCCGTTGTCCTTAAATTCATTGGAACGTAAGGTGTAAAGTTTCGCTTGAAGTGCGGTTAGGTTTTCAAGTGGTATTTTTTGTTGTACTCTTAAGCTAGTTTCGGCCTTTGGGAATAAAGAAATGCATTTCTTATACTGCGTTAGGGATGTTTTTTTATGCAATTTCAATAATTCTACCGCGGCAATAAGGCCATCGCCGGTGTTTCCATGGTTTCGCAAGATAATATGCCCAGAATTTTCGCCACCCAGTGAAGCGTCGTGTTTTTCCATGGTGTAAAAAACTTCACGATCGCCAATTTCACTGCGAAATACTTTTATGCCGTATTTTTTTAAGCTTTGGTCAAGACCGTAATTACTTTGCTGCGTTACAATTAGAGTGTTATTATGAAGAAGATTTGCTTTTTGGAGGTGTATGGCTAGCATTCCCAGGACACAATCGCCATCAATCATTTCGCCACTTTCGTCAACAACCCTTAAACGATCGCCGTCTCCATCGTGAGCAAAACCTAAACAGGTGTATTGGTTTTGTAACCGAAGCAGGGTAGCCAAATTTTCGCTACCACATCCTTCATTAATGTTGCAACCGTTTGGTTCAATCCCAATGCATATTAGTTCGCTGCCCCAATGCTTTAAAAGTGGAGCTGAGGTCGTGCAAGTGGCTCCGTTTGCCGTGTCGAGAACAATTTTTTCATTGTCCAAAAATGGGGTTATTTTATTTTTTAAGCACTTTTTGTAAAATTCAGCACCATTTTCGTTTTGAACCGTTGGCTTTAGGCTGGACCTTCGAACATTTGTAATGTTATTCGAGTCGATAAGGTTCTCGATTTCAAGCTCTTCGGTGACGGAAAGTTTTGCGCCTCGACGATTAAAAAATTTTATTCCGTTGTCGGTGTAATGGTTATGAGATGCAGTTATTACAGCTCCTAAAGAGAGTGAAAAGGCTTGAGTATAATAAGCAACGCCTGGGGTTGGGATTACGCCCAAAGTTATTACTTGACCATCTTGAAATACAAAACCCTCGATAAAAGCGTTGGCCAATGTTGGTCCAGACTGGCGTGTATCCCACCCGATAGCTATTTGCAAAGGCAATTTTTTTTGCTTTAGCCATTGAGCGCAAGATAAGCCTAGTCGATAAAAAAAAGATTCATCGGTTGGTGATTGACCAACGGTGCCACGAATTCCGTCTGTGCCAAAATATTTCATTTTTCTTCCGTAAAAACACCCATGTTTCGGTATTTTTGATAACGTAATTCAAGGCGCTTTTCAGTAGGTAGTTCTGCAATTTCGCGCAAATGTTTTTTCAAGGCCTTGCGAATGGATTGTGCGCACTCGGACGGGTTTTGGTGGGCCCCGCCTAAGGGTTCTTTTACAACGTCGTCGATGACTTGAAAAGTTTTAAGATCTTCCGCAGATAATTTCAAAACTTCTGCGGCTTCGGCCACTTTGTCGCGATTTTTCCATAAAATAGCTGCACAACCTTCCGGAGAAATAACAGAGTAATAGGCATTTTCAAGCATCAAAATACGGTCGCAAACGGCTATACCTAAAGCGCCACCTGAGCCTCCTTCTCCGATAACGATACCCAACGTTGGAACTTTTAATAACGTCATGCTTCGTAGATTAGCGGCAATTGCTTCGGCTACGTGACGTTCTTCTGCGCCAACGCCTGGATAAGCACCCGGTGTATCGATAAAGCTGATAATCGGAAGGTTAAATTTTTCGGCCATCTTCATAAGCCTTGAAGCTTTACGGTAGCCTTCGGGGTTGGGAGACCCAAAATTACGTTTAAGGTTTTCTTTTAAGCTACGTCCTTTTTGCTGAGCAAGAATCATAACTGGTGTATTCTCAAAAAATGCCGTTCCACCAATTAAAGCTTGGTCATCGCCGAATAAGCGGTCTCCATGTAATTCTTGAAAGTCTTGAAAAAGTTCTTTTATATAATCAAGTGCGTGTGGTCGTTGAGGGTGCCGCGCAAGCTTAATTTTCTGCCAGGCGGTTAAATTTTTATAAATATTTTTTTGTGTGTCCAGTATCTTTTCTTCAATGGCGTGTATTTCGCTTTCAACGTTTACCTTGGACTCTTTGGAAAGTTTTTTAAGTCGATCCAACTGTGAACACAATTCCTGCAGGGGTTTTTCAAAATCGAGAGTATATTTTGAAGGTTCCATAAAAAAACAATACAAAGCGAGTTATACAGAAATTTCCAGATAAAATTGTGACCAACTCATGAAATTGAGGTATCTACACCAAGGACGCGGTCTTTGGGTTCATTAAATTCGATATACCGCGCCACTTTTCTTTTCGCATAAAAAGCAAGAGAATTCGAACCTTTCGAAAGGGAAACGAATTAAAATTTTTTTGAAATCGTCTCAGACTTTAAATAAAATGCGAAGCATTTCTGGTTCCAGGGGCTACGTCATTGGCTTTCTTGTCGATTACCGAAGAAAGTTTTCTGTCGTACAAAAGGCTTTGACTTTGCTGGTTATGTGCGTAACTTTATCTTACTATGGGTTTGAAAAAAGTTATCGGGTTAAGTTTTGCTCTTTTTGCTGGTTCTCTTTTTGGCAATGACGAGAGATTGAAATTTGAAATTGGGCAAATGTTTGTTATCGGTTGTTCCGAGCGTACCTGGAATGAGTCGTCAGTGATTGCGCAATCGATACGAGAAAATCAGCCCGGTGGTATCATTTTTTTTAATTCCGAATACGATAAGGAGTCTCACGAACTGCATTCGCGAAATATCGTTTCATCAGAACAACTTCTAGACTTTACAACTAATTTGCATGGCTATTGGGATAAGGTTGCTTACAAAGGAGAATCTGTGCCAAAGTTGCCGTTAATGGTTGTAGCGGACGTGGAAGGTGGTTTGGTCGATCGTTTGCCAGGTGCGCAAGGCTTTAAAAAGCCTTCGCTTAGTGCTCAGGCGTTGGGATGTTACAATAACGCCGAATTTACCCTGCAATACGCTAGACAAATTGTGGATTGTTTGGTTCAACACCGGATCAATACTAATTTTGCTCCCGTTGTAGATCTTAATATAAATCCTATCAATCCTGTTATCGGAGGAAAGGGGCGAAGTTTTTCTTCCGATCCAGCCGTCGTTATAGCACATGCTGAACAATTTATTACGGCTCATCGTGAAAGACATGTTCTTACCGCTATAAAACATTATCCGGGACATGGTAGTTCAACCGGAGACACGCATGAAGGTTATACGGATATTACAAGTACATGGCACGAAAGCGAACTTCTGCCCTTTAAGGCGCTTATCCAATCTGGTTATGACGAAATTGTAATGACGGCGCATGTTGTCAATGGCCGTTTGGATCCCTCAAAAATTAGAGATAAAGACGGTAAAGAAACCTTGGTGCCAATGACCTTCTCTAGGAGAATGGTAACCGATATATTGAAAAATCAATGGGGCTTCAAAGGGGTTGTTATGACGGATGATCTGTCGATGGGAGCAATTGCGGATCATTACAAGCTGGATGAAGCCTTGCTGCATGCGATAGAAGCCGGGGTTGATATGTTTATCTTGGCCAATCATTATGGTAAAAATGAAACATCGGAAGCCGTCGAAAGTGTTTATCGACATGTGAAGAGCGGAAAAATTTCAGAATCTCGTATTCATGAAGCTTTTCAGCGTATCCAACGGTTAAAGTCTAAATTATAATTTTAAGTCCAAACAAGTTAATCGGAAACTTTTTCTTTTTACGCGAAAAGAAACAGTTTCCGTACCTTCCAAAAGAAAAACGAATTTTAAATAAAATGCGGAGCATTTTTTTGGTCTAGGGACTGCGTCCCCCGCGTAAAAAGGAAGGGTTTCCGTAACGCAAAACGCTTCCTGTTTAACTAAAAACAATTAGGCCTGTTGCAATAAAACTTCGGCATGCTGTAATGCCGAGTCGGATTGGGCATTGCCGAGCATACGTGCCAACTCGCGATGACGTGCCGATTCATCTTTTAATGGATTAAATTTAATGGTTGGCATGCCTTGGCTAGTGATTTTCTGTACGGCAAAGTGTAAATTAGCTTGTGCGGCCACCTGTGGTAAATGTGTAACGCAAAAAACCTGATGATGAAGTCCAAGTGTTTTTAATTCTCGCCCAACGAGTGTACCCGTTTCGCCACCAACATTGGCATCGATTTCGTCAAAAACCAATACGGGTGTATTGTCATGTAGTGCTAAACAGGTTTTTAGAGCTAATAGAATACGTGCAAGTTCACCGGAAGAAGCTACTTTTTCAATTGGCAATAACGGTAGCGCTTTATCCGAGGCAAATAAGAATGTCGCCGATTGATTTCCGTGGGGCGTTAGGGAGTCTAAGGAATTGAAGGCTATTCGAAATCGTGGCGACTGAAACCCTAGCTTTTGAAGCGTTTGCACAATGGTCTGCTCAAATCGAGGGATCGCATTTTCGCGTTTTTTTGCCAAAGTTTGGCCAAGCGTTGAGGCTTTTTCATGTAATTTTTGAGCCTTAAGCTGAAGTTGTGTGAGTTCGGTTGAAAGTGTATTGGCACGTTCGAGCTTCCCTTGAATGACTTCCTTTTGTAGACGGACAATGGCCAAATCGGGCCCATAAAGTCGTTGAATATCCAGCCAAGTGGCCATTTTTTGTTGCACAACTGTCTGCTGTTCGGGTTCGATTTCGAATTTTGACTTTTCCGTAAGACAACTGTTTTCAATGTCTTGCAATTCCACCACAAGTGTGTTTACCCGTTCGTAAAGGGATTGCGCCGAAGGCCAAACGTCTATCCATTTGCGCAGGCTTTGTTGCAAAAAGCCTAAGCGAGAGTATACCCCAGAGGTATCGTCGTTTAGCAAATTTTCAATTTCATTCAGACACGTTAAGCATTCGGTTTGTTTTGATAGCCTCTGAAAATCGGTTTCGAGCGTTTCAATACCTTCGGTAGTAAGATCCAAACTTGCCAGCTGTTGCAATTGATTTTTTAGATCAGCAATATGAGCTTCGGTTAGCGTAGTTTGATCTGTGTGAAGTTCGGCAATTTGGTCTTCTGTTTTCCGCCATTCATAAAAGGCGGCACGATAGTTTACGCTTTCGTCGTTTAAGCTTGAAAAAGCGTCAAAGAGCTGGAGTTGTAGAATAGGATCGAATAATTTTTGTTGGGCTGTGGGATCGTGAAATTCGATCCATTGGTTGCCAATTTCACGAAGTACATTTAAAGTAACAATTTGACCGTTAACGGTAATTTTCTGGCCTTTAGCTCCTAACAGACGGGTAAGTAGCAAATTCCCATCTTCGCATAAGGGGATATCGTATTGGGTTAAGATTTTGTCAATAAAGTCCGATTGAGAAAAATAAAAAAGCCCTTCAACCATACAAGTTTCACTACCCATACGAAGGCAGCTCTTATCGGCCCTTTCTCCCGAGAGAAGCTTTAACGCGCTTAGTAAAACACTTTTCCCGGCGCCTGTTTCTCCCGTAAAGCATATGAACCCGCGGTCGAAATCAAATTCGGCGCGCTCAATAAGCGCTAAATTTTCAATCCTTAAATGGGTCAACATAGGCGCTTCCAGTGTTGAATTTCGAATTCTGCATTGTCTTGAACGACTTCGTGATGAGAAAAAAATGTTTCAAAGGGTGGAAAAAACGTATCGCCTTCAACGGTTCTTTTTACAATCGTTAAAAACAGTTCTTCGCAGTGTGGCAAAAAATAACGATATACACTTTCTCCACCACAGATCCAAACATCTCCCGAAAGCGCGAAAATATCTTCGGGGTTTATAATATAGGAAAGATTTGGGTTGGAGCTTTTATGTGTTTGCGAAGATATAATAACATTATGTCGCTTAGGCAACGGCTTACCCCCAATAGATTCAAAGGTTTTTCGGCCCATAACAATGGTTTGGCCAAGTGTTTTTTGACGAAACCATTTGAGCTCTTCGGGGAGATTCCAAGGGATCGTGTTTTTATATCCAATGACACGATTTGTAGACATTGCCGCAATGGCTTTTAAGGATAATTTGGGATTTTTGTTCATACCGCAATAGGGGCTTTTATCGCGGGATGTGGGTTGTAATCGTGAAGTTGGATATCCTCAAACACAAACCCATTAATGTCCCGAACGCTGGGATTTAAGGTTAGCGTTGGGAGTGCCTTTGGTTCGCGTGAAAGTTGGAGTTTTGCGGGTTCGATATGGTTTGCATAAAGGTGTAAGTCCCCAAAAGTATGTACGAAATGTTTGGGCTTTAAATTACAAACGTGGGCGACCATTGAAGTTAACAGTGCATACGATGCAATATTGAACGGCACCCCAAGAAAAATATCTGCACTGCGTTGGTAAAGTTGACAGCTTAATTCTCCCGATGTGCTCACATAAAATTGAAATAAAGCATGACAGGGTGGTAAAGCCATACGGTTTACATCGACAGGGTTCCATGCCGAAACGATGTGTCTTCGGCCAAAGGGATCGCGTTGGATACCTTCGATGAGTCGTTGAACTTGATCGACAACTTGTCCGTTTGGTCCTTCCCAATGCCTCCATTGACGACCATAAACGGGGCCCAGCTCTCCATTTTCGTCGGCCCATTCATCCCAAATTGTAACACCGTTTTCCTTCAAATAACGAATATTGGTTTCGCCCTTGAGAAACCACAACAGTTCATGAGCGATAGACTTGAAATGTACTTTTTTGGTGGTGAGAAGCGGAAAATTTTTTGAAATATCGTAGCGTACCTGAGCCCCGAAAACACTTAAGGTGCCTGTTCCGGTGCGGTCGCTGCGTTTTTCACCGTTTAGAAGAACATGCCTCAAAAGATCTAAATAAATTTGCATGGTGCCTATTATTCATTTTCTTTTTTATTTTTTACAAGGGCAAATTCATATAAGGATTAAAACTTGCAAAAACCTAATCTTTTAGACCTAAAAGCGATACAAAATTTTGAAGATGTTTACTCATGTGAGCTGGAAAGGGGCAAAAGTGTACGAAGCGTTGGTTTTTTTCTTTATACAACAAGCATTGAATTATGTTTCCCACAGGGCTTAATTAATGTTATAGCGTAAAAATCTTTTAATTTTTTGTTAAAATGTTTCCTTGTTTAAGGACGCTCTAAACGTTTTTGAGATGAAGAGCTTAGAGAATATTTTTTTTACTGTAGGTGTGAGGCCAAAGAAGGTTGCTATTGTTGGCCGACCGGGGGCCGGAAAAACAACTTTTGCCTTGGAAATTTCAAAGTTGCTCAACATACCTGTTTACCATTTGGACCGTTATTTTTTTATAAAAAATTGGCAAGAGCGTCCGACAGAAGAGTTCTTAGCTTTGCAGCGGGAAATTATATCTAAACCCCAGTGGATTATTGACGGGAATGCCTTAAATTCGCTCGAATTACGTTATAGCGCCGCCGATGTTGTCTTTCATTTGGCTTTGCCGAAAGAAAAATGTTTGTGGCGAGTTTTTTTTCGTTTTGTACGGCGTCGATTAAGAAAGTCCCCAATTGAGGATCGCGCCGAAGGATGTGGAGAGATTCTACATTGGAAATTTATTCGATATCTTTGGCATTTCGATTCTCATATTGCGCCAGAACTTATCCGGTTAAAAAAAGCGTACCCGCAGGTGCCTATTTATACGATAGAATTTAATGTTTTTAATGGCTCCCGTTAACGAAACAATTGGATCATCTTACAAGAAGAGACGATAAGATTTCTTACGTATAAGGCCTCTTTTACTTATGTCAGTACTTAATAAATTCAGTTTTATGCAGAAATAGGATAGCTTTCTATGGGAATCTTAAAAAATTATGTCGGGAAAAATAAACTTAAGGTTTGTTTTTTAATTTGCTGATAACACGTGCTAAAAT
>CAZDSI010000020.1:16395-24796 GCA_964508215.1 uncultured Opitutales bacterium | reverse complement strand
AGCATGAGTTTCCCGAAATCGTGCGTGACATTCAACGTGTTTCGCCGATTCAAAAAATTACCGATATTTTTCAACGTCTCGTTCAAGAAGAAATTTCTATACGCAATTTGAAATTAATTTTACAATGTTTGATCGACTGGGGGCAAAAAGAAAAAGAGCCCGTTTTACTGGCCGATTATGTTCGTTCAAGCTTGAGGCGTTATATAAGTTATAAGTTTAGCGAAGGCCGTAATGTCTTATCGGTATACCTTTTAGACCCACAAGTGGAGGATGTCGTACGTAAAGCCATTCGTCAAACTTCCGCGGGTAGCTATTTGGCACTAGACCCTCCAACGGCTAAAAAATTGGTAAAAGCGATTAAAACGGAGGTCGGGGATATCGGCACCTTAACACATAGGCCAGTATTACTCACATCAATGGATATCCGTCGATATATTCGTAAGCTTATCGAAATGGAAATCTACGAACTGCCGGTCTTGTCACACCAAGAGCTGACCGAAGAAATTACCATCCGGCCTTTGGGGCGCATCCACTTGTAAGTTTTTTCAACCTAAAGAGTGAACCCTCTAGATTTGTTTTCAAGAGTTCGGTAACCTGGGTATTTCAAGTTAATAAAAACTCGAATGATGAATAAATATTAATTTTTATTTTTTTAGTATTTCTTGATGGACTGCGTGTTATGTGTAAACCCACAGGGGTGTGAAATTTAATTATAGATTATTTACAAGTTGTTTAACGATAACAGGATCATGTATTTGTTCGGCCAATACCTTGTAAGGGGATTTGAATTCAGACCCCAAGACTTGAGTGATGTCAAGTTCATCATTGAAGGGGATATTAGTGAAGAAGACATCATATGGTCTTTGCCAGAAAACTAAGCCAACACCGCCAGAAAGACAGCTTGATTTTTCTGATAAAAAGTTTGCAAAGAAGGTCGCAAAGGATTTGGTGTCGGAAGACAAACAGGTCATTAAAAAAGTTTTTAATGCAAATGTCGTCAAAATTAATGGATTTGGTAATTTGTATCAAGCTGTTGCTTCCATGAAACTTAATGTTACTTATAATACTGCACGTACTATGGTTATGGATGAGGTAGGTTGTTGTGTTAACTTAGAATCAATTGATTTTAATGACCTTATTGTTTATTTCCCGCAGCACTTTGATAATTATAAGGACCAAAAACAACTAGCGCTCATATTCTCTAGGCTGAAAAAGTTAATAATAAAGAGCTTTATCGATGAATGTGCTATGATGTTTATCACCAAAACTGCAAAAAACTTAAAAAGTCTAACATTGCTAGAGAGCTGCTCACGATCTGCTAGTTTTGAGATGAGGGAATTATTGAAAACCTTATTGAGAAGTTGTACAAGATTGGAAGAAGTCTGTTTGGGGGTGAAGCCGGATTTTAGCGACATGTTCTCAAAACGTGACCTTCTTGATTTAATGAGAAAGGGACACTTAAAAAGCCTGAAAAAGCTTTCTTTGATATGTACAAGGCTTACTTTAGAAGAGGAAGAGACTATAAAGCAAAATTGTCCGAAGCTTGAACATTTGTTTGTGAAATTACCACGTGAAGACAAATTTACTGATTTATTGGTAGATAAGAAAGGTTGTTTATCGTCTAAAGAGGAAGAAGGGTGTAGAATAAGAAGCGAATAAGTTTTTGCGATAAACCAACGGCAAAAATTGCTTTTAATTCGAAACTATTTGATGTGAAGCAAAGAAGACCACGGGTTACTACCCGTGGTCCTATGTTTTTCAATAAAATCGTTATTTTAATTTGGTTATTTCGTGGTTGTTTCCCCACCGCTAAATTTTTTTTGTAGGTATTTCAGCAGCCTACTTAATATGTTATCATCGCCAAGATTAGTTTTCTTAACAAACGAGCTCATATCTTCTCTTACAAATTCATCTAAACCTTTATAGTATTTGTCAAGCATAGCGGGTGATATCCGATTCCTTGTGTAACAAACTGTTTTTACAGTGCTGGAATCCACGAAACTAGCGGGGTCCATAATGAGTCTTACCTGTGCAAAATCGATGACATTTTTCCTGCCCTTTAATGCCCTAAAAGCATAATTCTCGATAAATTTTTCAGGTGCGATGGTAAATTCCTTCATATAATCGCTTGACGATACTAGCCTCAGGGATCTGGGGTGACTAGCAATGTATGGTGCAGGCCAACCCGCATTAAGTGAATTGACGGCCACTCTCTTACTTTTTCGCTCTATGTATATCGGAATACCAAAGGGCCATGAAGGAAAAGCAAGGCGTTCAACCTTATCTTTTTTAATGAAGATTTGAACAAGGTTTCCTTGTGATTCACTTAAATATTTTTGAAATAGGTCCTTATAACGTTTTAACTTTTTTTCAACTTCTTGAGGCTCAACAAAGGACTCAAGTAAGGTTTTTAACAAGAAATCTATCTTGTCCAAACTCATATGACTAAACGCATTCAAAAAGTAGTAAAGCGTATTTTCCCCAAGTTTTAAACGGTTTCCCCCCAATGTTAAGTTGGCCGACAATAAATGTATCTTTGCCCATGTGATGTGATCTGGTCCGAATCCAAAACCAAAAGTGCTGTTTTGGGTATCTTTAGAGACAAACTCGAGATGCTGCGTTTTCGCATAGGCTTTGAGCTCTGCCTCGTATAGTTTTAAAAATTCAGGAATATTTTTATACTTTAATAATGCGGAAGATGCTCTAAAAGGATTATTGGATACGTTCGATATGGCGAGATAACTACTAAAAGCCCTTAACATGTCATAATATAATCTTAGTTCCGGCATATGGGCATGATAAAAAACATAATAATTCTTTTGGTTTTCCATTTCCTTGCTAATACATCTTCTCAATAATGCGAGCAACTCAAGGTACACTCGATCATAATGGTGCTTTAGCTCCTCGTATATTCCATCGGCCTCGTTATAAGTCGGATCATTTTTTTTCAGGTTTTCAATTTTCTTCAAAATGGTTCCCAGCATATCGTTTGCAAATTGCTCTAATGCTTTTTCAGGATTTTCGGAATCATAAAAAGTTTTCAGATAAATGCCGGTTTGTGTTTTGTAAAAACTTGCAGGGTCTTTCGAAAAATCTCGAATCGATATAGCACCTTTGAGTTCCTTTAGTACATCGAGGTATTGAACAAAAAATTTTGCCTCCATGTATTCTTCTTCTGCTTCGGCAGTATCTTCTAACTCGTTTGTGTCGTTCGATAGACTCTGTTGTCCTGGCTCATCTTTCAAAGGGAGATCTGGGGAGATTTCTTCGGTTTGTACGAACGGTGTTGCTTCTGCAGCATCTGTAGCAGCGCAAAAACTACTTAATCCGAATAAACCTATACTTATAACCGCGAATAACTTAATATTAAGAAAATGACGAAACCCACTCATTTGAGATAGTTTAGCTTTTTTTATAAGGCCTGTCAACTTCGAAAAACTTTAAAGCTTTGCTCGAAAAATACTTGGTTTATTTGAATTAAAAGCCGGTTCAATTACCACGATATCAAGTTAGCTTTAAGTGAAATGCTGCCGCTCAGGAATTAAGGTTTTAATGTGTAAAAGCTTTCGAAACGAGGTTTTGTGATCGTATTTTAGGTGTAAAATTTATGGGTCTATTCCCAGCTGCAAATAACAGGAGTGTCGTTTGTGGTCGGAACGGAGCAGATAGCGATGGTGTCGGTTAATCCTTCTTGTGGAACCAAAAATTGTATACGTTCTGGAAAACTGGCACGAGGAATTGTACACTCAAAAGGCTTTTTTATAAGAACAAATATTTCCGAATTGCCAAAAGAATCGATCAATAGTGAATCTTTCATCTCTTGGGGGTAAACGCGTGAAAGCAAAAGGCTTCGTTTTTTGAGTAACCGGATAAGCAGTCAAAAAATTTGCGCGAGCAATTTTTCAAATTACATGGACGTGTGCACATTAAAAATACAGGGTAGGTGCCATATGTGGAGTGAAAATCTTCTAATGCCGAAATATAGCTACAGAATTGAAGTTTGGTTTGTAATTTTAAACTTTGCTTCTTTACATGTTCGGTAACGGGGAAAACAATGGAAAGAAGGATAAGCAGAAGAGTTAAAACGGCCATTAATTCAAGGAGACTGAAAGCTCTTTCTTTGCTTGGATTGCCGTTGGATATCTTAAAAAAAGGCTTGTCTTCACTTTTAGCTTTAAGCATACTGTACCAGGCTTAGCTAGAAATTTGCCAACTTTTCAAGAGGGTTAAATAAAATGGAAAATAAAGAATCAGATTTCGTAAAAAATGATCCAGAAGTACAGGGTAAATTAAAAGTTTATTTAGAAAAGTGGCAGCATTTAAAGGGTAATCTTATTCCTATACTGCATGACATTCAAAAAGATTTGGGGTATGTTCCGCGTGAGTGGTCGATAGAGTTAGCAAAAATTTTAGGTATTAGTTTGGCTCAGATTTACGAGGTTTTAACTTTTTATAATTATTTTAAGTTGGTTCCTCAGGGAAAGAATCGTATTCAAGTATGTCTTGGTACGGCCTGTCACGTAAAAGGTGCACCGCTTATTTTGGAAGCCGTCAAAAAGCATCTCGGCATACAGAATGAAGGCGAAGCCACGGCTGATCGTTTGTTCCAGTTAGACGTTGTACGCTGCATTGGTGCTTGCGGTTTAGCACCAGCGGTTACTGTTAACGACGAAGTAATTGGAAAATGTACACCGGAAAAGGTTATCGAAAGAATTGAAGCCCTCAAAAAGAATGGTTAATGTTCATGAATTTAGAAACACTCAAGCGTATTCGACAACAGGAAATTGAAAAAAAGCAATCCGGCGTAATATCGGTTTGTTTGGGATCCGGTTGTTTATCTTCTAAGAGCGACCAACTTAAGGCGTTGTTGGAAAAGGAAATTGCCGAACAGCGCTTACCTTATACCGTAAAAAGAGTAGGGTGCCGTGGTTTGTGTGCTGCTGGTCCGCTTGTGATGCGAGACGATGTTTTGTATAAGGAAGTAAGTAGCGATAAGGTAAAAGCCATTGTAAAAGATATTAAGGAGAAAAAAATTTCCGAAAGTACGGTTTCGACCGAAACACCATTCTTTAAAAAGCAAAAGAAAATTGTTCTTGAGAACTCGGGAATGATCGATCCGGAATCAATCGAGGAATATATTGGTACGGAAGGGTATTTTGCCCTTTACAGTGTCCTACACGATATTGGCGAACCTCAAAAAGTAGTTGAAACCATAAAAAAGAGTGGCTTGCGTGGACGTGGAGGCGCTGGTTTCCCAACGGGGTTGAAATGGGAGTTAATGTCTAAATCTTCGCCTAAAAATGGACAAAAGTTTATTGTTTGTAATGGTGACGAAGGCGATCCGGGAGCCTTTATGGATCGTAGTGTTATGGAAGCCGATCCGCATCGCATTTTGGAAGGTATGTTGATTGCGGGTTATGCCGTTGGCGCTACGAATGGCTGCGTTTATATTCGAGCCGAATATCCATTGGCCGTTAAACGTGTCCAAATGGCCATTGATGCCGCTCGAAAATTAGGCTTATTGGGGAAAAATATTCTTGGGTCGAGTTTCTCGTTTGATTTAGAAGTGCGTTTGGGTGCCGGTGCATTTGTATGTGGTGAAGAAACCGCGTTAATGGCTTCGATTGAGGGAAAGCGTGGGAATCCACGTCCAAGGCCACCATTTCCGACCGAATCCGGTCTATGGGGTTGTCCCACTATGATAAATAACGTGGAGACATTTGCCAATGTTCCAACCATCATTCGTAAGGGTTCGGATTGGTTTGCAGCTATTGGAACCGAACAAAGTAGGGGAACAAAAGTTTTTGCACTTACGGGACACATACAAAATGCGGGCTTGATTGAAGTGCCTATGGGAATGACTCTACGGGAAATTGTGTTTGAAATCGGTGGTGGTTGCCAACAAGGAAAAAAATTTAAGGCTGTCCAAACCGGTGGGCCTTCGGGTGGATTCATTACCGAAAAAGACCTGGATACACCGATCGGATATGAAAATTTACAACGGCTTGGATCCATTATGGGTTCGGGTGGTATGGTTGTTCTGACTCAAGATGACTGTATGGTTGACGTTGCGCGGTTTTACCTGAACTTTTGCGTGGAAGAATCTTGTGGGAAATGTGCACCCTGTCGCGTGGGCGGTTATCAGATGCTTAAGATTTTGGAAAAAATTCTCAAAGGACATGGCAAAATGGAAGATATCGATTTGCTTTATAAGTTATGCTACGCCATGCAAAAAGCTTCACTTTGCGGACTGGGGCAAACAGCTCCGAATCCTGTACTCTCTACCCTGAAAAACTTTTATTCTGAGTATATAGCCTATATTGAGGGTGGTATTAAATATGCACGACAAAAGCGTCAACCGGCTCAATGCGCGAATTGCAAATCTTAATTTTAACTCCCTATGTCTCTCATTTCATTAAAGATAAATAATATTAGCGTTTCGGTTTCTAAAGGCACGACGTTATTAGAAGCTGCAAGACAGGCACAGGTAAAACTTCCGACACTTTGCTATCATCCGGACTTAAAACCGACGGGAGCTTGTGGATTATGTATTGTCAAGCTGAAGGGAAGTCCACGTATGTTTCGTGCTTGCACGACTCCAGCTCAGGAAGGTATGGAGGTCATTACACACGATCCCGAAATTGTGGCTACGAGGCGTTCAGTATTAGAGCTTATACTTTCAAATCATCCGAACGAATGCTTAACTTGCGGAAGAAATAAAAACTGTGAGTTGCAGACTTTAGCCAGCGAGTTCGGTATCCGCGAAGACCGTATTACGCGTTGTGTATCCGACCTGCCAAAGGATGCTTCAACCGGTTCAATCGTTATCGATTTCTCGAAATGTATAAAATGTGGTCGTTGTGTTCAGGTATGCCAGGAAGTTCAAAATACTTGGGCCTTGTCATTTTTGGAACGCGGTTTTGATGTTCGTATGGCACCCTCCGGCAATATTTCTTTAGCGGAGTCTCCTTGTGTTCGTTGCGGGCAATGCTCAGCTCACTGCCCGACGGGAGCTATCGTGGAGTGCGATGAGACAGAAAAGGTTTGGAATTTATTAAAGGACGAAAGCAAGTTTTGCACGGTACAGATTGCTCCAGCCGTACGTGTTGCGCTGGGTGAAGCCTTTGGTTACCCTCCGGGTACGAACCTGACAAAAAAAATTTATGCCGTATTGCGGCGTTTGGGTTTTAAGGCTGTCTTTGACACCAACTTCTCGGCGGACCTTACCATTATGGAGGAAGCCAGTGAGTTTGTAGAGCGTTTTAAATCGGGTCTTGAGCTACCGTTGATTACATCGTGCTGTCCTTCTTGGACCGATTTTATGGAAAAACGTCATAGCGATTTTATTCCTCATTTTTCAACGGCAAAATCACCGCAGCAAATGATGGGGGCGGTGGTAAAAACTTATTATGCTCAAATAAAGAATCTTGACCCGAAAACTATTGCTCAGGTTTCAATTATGCCTTGCACGGCGAAAAAATTTGAATTACAGCGTTGTGAAGAAATGCGGTCTTCAGGTTATCCCGATGTTGACGTATCGATTACAACCCGAGAATTGGCCAGAATGATAAAGCAATCGGGAATCGATTTCTCCAATTTACCCGATGAGGAAGCTGATTCTGTTTTGGGTGAATATTCTGGAGCAGGGACTTTGTTTGGAGCGACCGGAGGTGTTATGGAAGCTGCATTACGTACGGCTGTCTTTATGATAACCGGTAAAAATTTACCTGAAAACGCTATCGATATACACCAGGTTCGTGGTTTGAAAGGAGTAAAAGAAGCGATTATCGACGTTGCTGGAACAAAAGTTCCGGTGGCGGTTGCGCACGGCTTATCGAATGTGGAATATGTTTTGGATAAAATCCGTACGGCTAAGTCCAAAGGAGAGCCGTTGCCTTACTTGTTTGTTGAAGTGATGGCTTGTCCCGGCGGATGTATTGGTGGTGGTGGTCAGCCCTATGGTACGACAGATAACTTGCGGCAAAAACGTATGGAGGGCTTATATCAGGACGATCAGATGCAAAAGATTCGCTTTTCGCATGAAAATCCAGAAATTAAAAGAATTTATAAGGAGTTTCTGGGAAAGCCTTTGGGTGAAAAAGCGCACCATTTTTTGCATACACACTATAGGCCAAGACCCATTTATGTTCGCTAAAGATGTGTAGCGCTTCTTATGAATTCGTGAGTGAAGCCATCTGAGAAGTGCAAAAAGGTTACCTCCTTACTCCTGAGAAAGGACATTTTTTAGCCAAGAATTCTAGTGTTTTTTATGGTCACCACCAATAATGTTTTGCTTGCAAAATTTGTATAACCCTTTTTATATGAGCAAATTATGAGTTTTTCTAGGGGTTATAGGCGAGTTTATGTTTGGCTTTTTTGTTTAGTTAGTTTTGTAGCTTAC
>CAZDSI010000020.1:7602-16379 GCA_964508215.1 uncultured Opitutales bacterium | reverse complement strand
CTTACGGAATTACAGACATTCCTTTGAGTGAAGAGGCCAAGTCAATCTTAAGCGATTTACGGTTGCAATCGGGTGAACCTATCGAAACGCTTTATACGTTATTTTTCTATGTAGAACAAGATCCTTCCAATATTCCAAACGTAAATACCAAATTAAAGCAAATTGGTTCAGAATTTTCTATTGAATATTTGTGGAATCTTTTCGCCGTTGATGGAGATTGTTTTCGCAAAAACAATTCGGGTATACAAACCGAAAGGTGTAAACTTTGTTTGACCCCTTTAACGTGGCCCTTGCCGAAATTTTATTTAGACAAGTTGTTCTTTAAGGTTGACCTTTTATACTGGGATTCCAAAACGAGAGAACCTTATAAAAATTGGCTTCGGCAGATTACAGAAATTGTGCTGAGAACCGGCAACCATCGCAATGAGATTTTTTTCTACGAAGACTTTTACGAGCTTTTTGGAAATGGTGTTGGTGGTGGTTGGGGAACGTTGCGGGTATTTCTTAACCCTGAGCTCTCGAAAGAGGAGAAGGTCCAATTGCTTGAACCTGAAATGAGTCTGATTAAAGATAGGCAGGTTAGGTTAGGTTTAATTCCTTTGGGCGGATATTATACTCGTAAGTTTCTTATGGAAATTGCTCCAGAGCGATGCCATTAGCCAATTAACCAAAAGGCAGATATTAATATTAATATTGTGGAGTATTTTAGAGTTTATTGAGCTCAAACAAAAAGAGATGTGTGATTATTGACCGAGTAATGTTAATTATTTTTAAAGCGAAACGTAGGGAAGTAACTAATCAGAGTTTTACGATTAATTGGGAAACATAAGTAGGTTTTGCGATGAAGAATGACTTAAGTGGCGGTTCATAATTGTGGGAAGAAACGAAATATAACATGCGAAGCATTTTAAGGTCTAGACTGTTAAAATTGTAACAGAATTAAAAAATTTTTAAAGAGAGAACTTTTTATTCAAGAATATATCTTTTTACATTTATCTTTTCATTTTTTAATTTTTTTAATGTAAACGTTTACTTTTATTAAACAGATTAAACGTGTTTTTTAAAGGGCATTTTGGTTGGTTTGTCTCATGTGTGGGACAAAATGCCACTTCTCTGCCTTGGTTTTGTGGGTTATTTTTTTATTAACTTGTTTGTAATTAAAGACTTATGTTTTTGGCACGGTTATTGCAATATAAGTTGGCATGAGTAAAATAAGTGGACGTGTTTTAGGAATTGACTTGGGCACTACCAATTCCTGTATGGCCGTAATGGAAGGTGTGGAACCGGTTGTTATTCCGAATGCAGAAGGAGCTCGGACAACTCCATCAATTGTTGCCTTTACTAAAACCGGAGAACGTCTTGTTGGGCAAGCGGCAAAACGCCAGGCTATTACAAATCCAGCCAATACGATTTTTTCGGCCAAGCGCTTAATTGGGCGTAAATTTAGAGAAGTACAAAACAATGTACAGCATCTACCTTTTAAGGTAGTTGATGGAAAAAACGGTGATGCCTTTATTGAATGCCAAGTCGGTGGGAAAGCGGAACGTTTTGCACCGGAGCAAATTTCGGCAATGGTATTGGCAAAATTAAAGGCCGATGCTGAAGCCTATTTGGGTGAAACGATCAAGCAGGCTGTTATAACGGTCCCGGCCTATTTTAACGACGCACAGCGTCAGGCCACAAAAGATGCGGGAACAATTGCCGGAC
Source organism: uncultured Opitutales bacterium (assembly GCA_964508215.1). Lineage (GTDB taxonomy): Bacteria > Verrucomicrobiota > Verrucomicrobiia > Opitutales > UBA9783 > CAZDSI01. Next base: position 14,672 of record CAZDSI010000020.1, on the reverse strand, counting down.
TAGAAGTGCTGCGTATTATCAACGAGCCAACCGCTGCTTCTCTGGCCTATGGTCTTGACAAGAAAAAGGACGAAATTATCGCCGTATTTGACCTTGGTGGTGGAACTTTTGATATTTCGATTTTAGAGATCGGTGATGGGGTTTTTGAAGTAAAATCTACCAACGGTGATACACAGCTGGGTGGTGATGACTGGGATCAGGCTTTAATCGACTGGTTGGCCGACGGTTTTATGAAAGAGCATGGAATTGATCTGCGTAAGGATCCCATGGCTCACCAGCGCTTAAAAGAAGAGGCTGAAAAAGCGAAAATTGCGCTTTCATCGGCTCAGGAAACCGACATCAATTTGCCGTTTATCACGGCCGATGCCAGCGGTCCAAAACACTTAAATGTAAAGCTCTCGCGTGCAAAGTTGGAGCAGGTATGTGACTCGCTCTATGAACGCATGAAAGCGCCCTTTAAATCGTGTTTAAAAGACGCCGATTTAACCATCGATAAGATTGACGAGCTCGTCTTGGTTGGTGGTATGACCCGTTCGCCTAAAGTTGTAGACTTGGCCAAGGGTTTAGCGGGTAAGACGCCGCATAAGGGTGTAAATCCAGATGAGGTTGTTGCCGTTGGCGCAGCGATTCAAGGTGGTGTATTAAAAGGTGAAGTAAGCGATATTCTTCTTCTGGACGTTACGCCGTTGACGTTAGGTATTGAGACCGCCGGTGGGGTTTCGACGCCAATGATCGAACGTAACACGACCATTCCAACCAAAAAAACACAGATCTTTTCGACTTATGCCGACAACCAAACGGCTGTGGATATTAAAATCTTGCAGGGGGAACGGCCTTTGGCAAAAGACAATAAGCTTTTGGGAAACTTTCGTCTCGATGGTATTCCGATGGCGCATCGCGGCGAACCAAAGATTGAAGTTATTTTCGATATCGATGCCAACGGTATTTTGAACGTTACCGCCAAAGATATGGCTTCGGGTAAAGACCAAAAGATCACCATTACGAGCGCATCCGGTCTGTCGGAAGACGAAGTAGAGCGTTTACGTAAAGACGCAGAGAAATTTGCCGAGCAAGATAAAAAGCTTCGTGAGAAGATTGAGACCAAAAATCACTTGGACTCTCTGGTTTATGTTTCCGAAAAACAATTAAAAGAGTTTGGTGAAAAAATTCCGGCCGATAAAAAAACGGAAATGGAATCAAAAATTGCCGAAGTAAAGAAGGTTCTTTCAAATGAAGAGAGTTCGTTGGAAGCTTTAAAATCGGCCGAAACCGAATTATCGACCACGATGCAACAATTGGGGCAACATTTGTATTCAAAGACCGATGCTTCGCAAGCTCAAGGTCCACAAGAGGGTGAAGCAGGGCCAGAACCTAAGCCGGAGTCAAAATCTAAAAATGGCAAAGACAAGGTTGTTGATGCCGATTTTGAGGTTGTCGACGACGATAAAAAATAATTTCTTAACGATTAATCACTAAAAGGAAAAAATATGACAACAAACATCAAGCCACTTGGAGATCGTGTTCTTGTTAAATTGATCGAAGAGTCGGAACAGGTTAAGGGAGGTATCATTATTCCGGATACCGCTAAGGAAAAGCCACAACACGCAGAGGTTGTCGCCTTGGGAACCGGAAAAAAGGATAAGGATGGAAAACTTGTTCCCTTCGAAGTAAAGGTTGGAGACAAGGTTCTTATCAGCAAGTATGGTGGAACAGAAGTCAAATTGGGTAGCGATAAGTACACATTACTTCGCGAGGACGATATCTTGGGTGTTTTAAATAAATAATGTAAGAGGAAAATATATGGCAGCAAAACAGCTCGTATTTGATGAAGCCGCTCGGAAGAAAATTCTGAAGGGTGTGGAAACGTTGGCAAAGGCCGTCAAAGTAACATTGGGACCAAAGGGACGTAATGTGCTTATCGATAAAAAATTTGGTTCTCCAACGGTAACCAAGGATGGTGTAACCGTCGCAAAGGAAATCGAAATCAAAGACACCTTTGAAAACATGGGTGCACAGATGGTTCGCGAAGTCGCTTCAAAAACTTCCGACAGCGCAGGTGACGGAACAACAACTGCAACCGTTTTGGCCGAATCGATTTATCGTGAAGGTTTAAAAAATGTTGCGGCCGGAGCCAATCCAATTTACTTGAAGCGTGGTATCGACAAGGCTGTTGAAACCGCTATCAAAGAATTGGCTAAAAATAGCCGTAAGGTCAGCAATCGTGACGAAATTCGTCAAGTTGCTACCGTTTCGGCTAACTGGGATGAAGAAATCGGAAATATCATTGCCGATGCCATGGACAAAGTGGGTAAGGATGGAACCATTACCGTCGAAGAAAACAAAAGCATCGAAACCACGCTAGAAGTGGTCGAAGGTATGCAGTTCGACAAAGGTTACCAGAGCCCTTATTTTGTAACCAATGCCGAGGCCATGGAATGTGCATTAGAGGACGCTTACATTCTTATTTATGAGAAAAAGATCAGCAACCTCAACGATCTATTACCCTTGCTTCAAAGCACCGCAAAAACGGGAAAACCGCTTTTAATTATTGCCGAAGAAGTGGAAGGTGAAGCCCTTGCAGCTCTTGTGGTTAACAAGTTGCGTGGTACCTTGAACGTATGTGCCGTAAAGGCTCCTGGATTTGGTGATCGTCGCAAGTCCATGTTGGAAGACATCGCCATTTTAACCGGTGGACGTTGTATTACGGAAGATTTGGGTATCAAATTAGAGAGTGTACAGCTGAATGATTTGGGTCGTGCCAAGAGAATTACCATCGATAAGGAAAATACAACCATCGTCGAAGGCGCCGGAAAGTCCAGCGATATTCAATCACGCGTAAAACAAATCCGTCGTCAAATCGAAGAAACCACGTCCGATTACGACCGTGAAAAGTTACAAGAACGCTTGGCAAAGCTCGCCGGTGGTGTTGCCGTTATTAACGTTGGTGCCGCTACAGAGCCCGAAATGAAAGAAAAGAAAGCACGCGTGGAAGATGCTTTGCATGCAACCCGTGCTGCTGTTGAAGAAGGTATTTCGGCCGGTGGTAGCGTAGCACTTCTACGTACGGCAAAAGCCATTGAATCGATCAAGCTCGAAGGCGAAGAAGCCGTTGGTGCAAGTATCGTTCGTCGTGCCATCGAAGCTCCGTTACGCCAATTGTGTGAAAACGCCGGTGTCGAAGGTTCTTTAGTTGTTCAAGAAGTCTTGAAGCATACAGGAGCCTACGGATACAACGTTTCAACGGGACAATACGAAGATCTCATTAAAGCTGGAGTTGTGGATCCTACAAAGGTTACCCGCACGGCTTTACAGAATGCATCATCGGTAGCCGGAATGTTGCTGACAACCGAATGCATGATTGCCGAATTGCCCGAAGAAAAGCCGGCAGCACCTCATGCAGGAGCTCCAGGAATGGGCGGAATGGGCGATATGATGTAAGAATTACAGAGTATACGCATAAGAAAAACGGGAAAGGTAGCTTTCCCGTTTTTTATTGCCTCATTTTTTCTCACAAAGCTTCTGTTAGTTAGCAATCTTGAACAGCTTTAAGGAAAAGCTTTAAAAAATTCCAATTTTTACCTGCGAAATTATGTTGCAGAAAGTTTTTTAATGAAAGCTATGGAAGGTTAAGATTAAAAAGCTTAATCGAAAGAATTTACTGTTGTAGTGTTTTTGCCATTAAACGTATATTTACAAAATAAAAGAGCACATCTTTTTCCGATAAATTTGTATTCGAAAAAATAGAAATGGAAAAATTGACATCGCTTTGAGAGGAAATAGTTATCTTGACACTTCTTGGTAAGAAAACAAGTTTCTGACTTTGCGTAAAGTGCAATACTTGAAAGTGATCCTTCGAAAATCCTGTTGAGGGTCATGAAAAAAGACTTTTTAGGAAAAAAATTACAGAGTGTTGCACAATGCCTGGTAGATATCGAAAGAATTAAATTATAATGATAACAGAAGGTGTTTTGCGGTATTTGCAAGCAGATCACCCTGAAGAGATTTTTATGTTATTCTCGGCAAGAAATTTCAGGTTAAATAAATTTCTTGTCGAGAAAATCTATCTGAACAGATTTCTCAGTTTAATTTTTTTCGTAATACGAGAATATAGCATTTCCCGGTTGTACCTTAATTAGATTTCGATTACTTCGAGCTGAGAAACAAGGCGTTTATCCATCTTGTTTTCTTCTCTAAATATAGTTTTGGTTGTAGAAAAAATAAATCGTGTCTTAGTGGTTAAATGTTGGGCATCTCCTTTATCAAGGAAATCCGCTATATTACTTTGTACAAGCAAGGGTAATGAATCCAAGGTTGAAACATGGATAATACCTGAATCTCCTTTATAAAAAAGCCATTTTTTTTCTACAGACTTGTCTCTACTAATTTGGCGTTTGTACCCAAATAAAATTTCACTACAAATTTCAGATGGTAATTGCTCACAGGCAATATTCAAAAGAGGTCCGCTGTTTTGTGTTTGTTTATGTACCCAACGGCTAACTTTATTTTGTGTTACTTTGTTGCCGCCAAGAATTAATAAATGCTTAGAAAGCCTTAAAGAAGTTAATTTTTTAACGAGTTCAAAATCAAGGTTCTCATCAAATTCGTTGTATTTACTATCAAAACAGGGAATGGTTTCGTGCGTTTCATTATTCTTTTCACCCAACCAATCGAGGCTTTTATTCCAAAGTTTATCGGACGAGATGGCTTCCAGAGAATAATGGGGTTCGATTTGGTAAATTTTAGTTTCTAAGTTTAAAGATGTGATCAGTAAAAGCCAACAATCAAGAAGTTTATCGCAAAATGTTGGAGGTAACAAAAAACTTATGCTGTAGTTTTTATTTGCAAAAATATCGTGATATTCGTCAAAGGTTTGTTTTAAAGCGTAAAAAATTTCTTTGTACGTGGACGTGCTGGTAACAGAAAGTATCTTTTTTCCCGTTTGGATTTTCGGATGGCATTGATTAATATAATGTTCGGTTAAAAATGCATTTATTTTCCATAGGCTAAGGCCTATTAAAAATACACGTTCAAAAACTTCTTGCCTCAATAATGTAGCAATATTGCCAAGTTCGCTTGGTTTCCCCGGTAAGTGTGGGTCCTGAAAGGAAGGAATAGCCAGCAGTATTTGTTCCTTTTGCTTTGTTACCATTTTAATGCAGCTTTATGCCTTAGACGTTAGCAAATTGCGTGCCTATGGCAATTGTTTTTCTAGAAATAAGGAATATTTTTTTACCATTTTATTCCAATAGATCTTGTTGTTATATAAAAGGTTAAATAAATTTCAGTACTTTTATCGAATTGATTTGAATGTCTTTCACTGGATTTTTGTCAAGTATGTAACGATTCTGTTTTTCTATAAAATCGATTGATTAAAAATCTCGATAAAATTAAAGTAACTTTATGCGTGAACGTTCATCCGGTGTTTTATTGCCATTATTTTCGTTGCCGAGCCAACAGGGAGTAGGGTGTTTGGGAAAATATGCATTTGAGTTTGTCAATCATGCCGTTGAATGGGGCTTTAGATATTGGCAGATATGTCCGCTTGGCCCGACAGGTTATGGTGATTCACCTTACCAACCTTTTTCGGCTTTTGGTGGTAACCCCTATTTTATTGACCTTGAAAAATTGACAGAGTTAGGGCTTTTGCGCTGGGACGAATGGTTAAATCTCCGACAACAATCGGAATGTTTTGTTGATTACGGCCTACTTTTTCAACATTTTGAAGCGATTTTACAAAAGGCCTGCAAACGTTTTTTTGAATGTAAAGAATGGTATGAACGTTTTGAAGTTTTTTTACACAAGAATAAAGAATGGCTAGAACCCTACAGTTGGTTTCGTGCTTTGAAGCGACATTTTGGTGGAAATTCCTGGATGGTATGGCCAAAAGAGTTCCAAAGCCTTAAGGCTGCTATAAATAACGCTGGCAGGGAAATTCAAGAAACGGTGAATTTTTATGCCTTTACGCAGTTTTTATTCTTTGAGCAGTGGAAAGAGCTTAAAGAGCATGCGAAAAATAAGGGATTGTTAGTCTTGGGGGATATTCCTTTGTACGTAGGGATGGATAGCGCCGATGTATGGGCAACCCGCGAAATTTTTCAATGGAACTATCGGGATGGATGTCCACAGGCGGTTTCGGGTGTTCCACCGGATTATTTTTCGGTCGATGGGCAGTTATGGGGAACACCTTTGTTTGATTGGGAATTTTTAAAACAAAACAATTACCGATGGTGGGTCGAAAGAGTGAAAAAAAATTTAGAATGGTTTGATCTCGTTCGCTTGGATCATTTTCGTGGATTTTATGACTATTGGGCTGTTCCGTTTAGAGCTAAAACGGCAAAATTTGGTGAGTGGCGCGAAGGACCGAAAGATAGGCTTTTTGAGGTTTTGAAAAAAGCATTTCCAGAATTTCCGTTCATTGCCGAAGATTTGGGTGACTTGCACGCCGGTGTAATTGAGTTTAAAAAAAGGTTAGACTTGCCAGGTATGGCCGTTTTGCAATTTGCGTTTGACGGGCCGGAAAATATTTATTTGCCCCATAATTTGGATTCGAATACCGTATTATATACGGGGACGCATGACAATGATACATCTTTGGGGTGGTACTATAAAGCCTTACCAAAGGTACAAGATTATTGCCGTCGTTATTTACGTATTAATGGAGAGAACGTAAGCTGGGATTTTATTCGGACGGCATATGCTTCTGTAAGTGATTTGGCAATTATACCGTTCCAGGATATTCTTAGCCTCGGTAGCGAAGCAAGAATCAATGCGCCGGGTACTTCGCAAGGGAACTGGAAATGGCGTTGTACTGTGTCTGATTGGCACCGTATTGAGCGTGAAAGCGCAAACTACTTAAATGAGTTGGCGTATATATATGACCGAAAATCAAAGAAATAGGTTGTGAAATACAATTCTATTACAAGCCTTATTGCAAAATTTAGGCCTTCTGCATAAAAGCAGATGTGTACACTCTTTAAAATAAATTGAATGAAGCTAACAAAAATGCGAAACGTTTTTATGACAATGAAGTAAGTCTCAATTTGATTAATTTTGTTTCTTGATCCTAACAA
>CAZDSI010000020.1:2577-7586 GCA_964508215.1 uncultured Opitutales bacterium | reverse complement strand
TAAAAAAACATTTTTTCTTTACTATTCGAAAAACTCATATGCTCAATGTTAAGGATGAATTAGAACAGCAATTTAAAGCGGTTGGGCTAGAACTTTCATTCGATGCCAACAATGTTTGTTCTTTAGTCGTTGAAAATCGTTTCGATGTTTCTTTGGAATACGATGAAGTAAACTCCAAGCTTCACATCTGTGCCGTTATTGCGCCGATTCCTGAAAAACCGGAAGAGCGTTTACAAACATTTAGCGTTTTATTGGAAGCGAACAGTTTTGGTAATGGAACTGGTGAAGCATATTTTTCGATTAATCAACAACTTAACGAAATATTGCTTATTCAGTCTTTATCGTCTCTCACGTTTACCGTGCAAACTTTCTTAGAAGCGCTTGACCGTTTTACGGAAGTCTTGAGGTACTGGGCAACAAAGTTGAGCGGAAATTTTAACGATCTTGACCAAATAATCGCCAAGATTCCATCGTAGCCAACCTTTTACTTAATAAGATGAGTTTCCCCATTGAGAAATTCGATCAGGCTCACATTATCGATGCAAATCCTGAAGCCCTAAAAGCTTTAAATGCGTTGGGTAGTCACAAGATTGAATTGGGCAACTCTCATTTTGGTGCTGGAAGTTTAAGGAAACAGACTTTTATTCGAAGCTTAGCAACGAAATGTGGAATTATAAAAGATCGTTCGATTTTAGCCTGCCAGAATATTGAAACTAAGTTAAAAGAAAAATATGGGCCTAGAGCTGTGGCTGAAGCGTTGCACCGGTTAAAATACTCGACAAGTTATAGGCCTGGTAACGCGAACTACCTTGCGACATTAATATCTTATGCCAAGGAAGCATCTGATTCGATGAAGAAAAATCCTGCTCTAAATATGGATCAATATATTCATCCGGGGTGTCAGTCACCAAACGAGATTGGGTTTGGTATAGCTTCGCTACAAGTTTGGTTGAAAGATAACGGTTATCCCGATTTGAGGGCATTAGTGAAATATGTGGCTACGCCGGATGAGCAACGAGGCTTTCAAACAGTTTTAGACATAGCAAAAATAAAGGTAGATGGGGTAGGGAAAGTAGGTAAAGAGCCGCCACCGTTGCCGGAAAAAGCTGTGCAAGGTTTGCAAAGCCTTTTACAACGGGTTATTGAGCGGGCGGACTTCGATTTTTCTGAAGCTTATAGTGCTGAGAATCTCGATATTGAAAAGTTAGAAAAAAAACTACATGAAAAAAACTTGCCGAATCTTTTATATATTCTTTCCAAAAGCCGATCGACAGCACTCAAAGAGGCTTTTAAGGAATTTTTACAGGACCCACAAAAACCTTCTATTAAAGTTGATGCCTATGCGGTCGAAAGCTTATTAAAACGAGAATTAACGCGATATCAAACGCTTACGATAACAGGGAAAAATATGGTTCATCTACAAGACCCTGATTTGAGAAGTTTTGCGATAAGTTTTTTAGAAAATGCGAGTCTGTTGGATGGAAACGGGATGAAGGCTGTGAGAGAAAATTTCAACCGTAAATTACAAGAACTTGGTTACCCAATGTCAGATTTGCAGCCAGAAATAAAGGCGTTTTTTGATACTTTGTCCGGTTTTCTTGAGACCAGAGAAGGTATTAAAAAATTGTCACCTGAGAAAGCGGTGGAGGTTTTAGAAAAAGAATTATTTTACGAAAACCTGCAAAAGCATTTGCAAGAAGTTTCTTCAACCCGTTATGTAGAAAAAAGAGATCTGGAGCGTGTGAACCTGGATTCTTTTCTTGGTGATGCCAGCCGATTGGATAACTACGCCGAGAGTAACGTGCAAAAATTTTTTTTGGGTTTGCAAAAGTATGGATTTGATTCACGAGATACTTTATCGGAAAAATATACTTATGAATACCCAGAAAATGGAGAGACAAAGAAAGTTTCTTATTTAAGGCAAATTGTTGCCGAATATCGAAAAAATGGGTTTCTTTCAGAAGAACAGAAAACAAATTTGGTAACTATTTTGCAATACGAGCAAGAGGCGGTAAGGCTTGAATTGCCAGAGTTGAGTGTTTATCATCAGGCACGTTCGATTATAACACCGAAAGGTCCTTTAGAATTACGTTGGTCAAACCATCAATCGGTTGATGATACTATTTTGGCATTTGAAACACTTTTAAAACAAAAAGGATATCCCGCGCTTGAAGAAGTGGTTAAGCGCAAGCCTATTGTAGGGCAATTAATTTATAATTTTCGATCTCAACGGCAGCTTAATACAATGGAAATATCCCAACTGCAGGAAGCTATTGATTCCTTGAGAACGGGTCCAAATGCAACGTTATCGGCAAGACAAGAGCTTATGACATGCTTATCGGATTGCAATCGCCCCGAAATGCGTGTTTCGAGCGAAATGCAGGCTCTTGAGCTCGAGTTGAAACAAAAGGGGTACCCGCCCCTGGAAGTTTTACGCAAGAATCACACGATTAACACGCTTTTATCGTTATATGAAAGAGAAGGAATATTGACGTATCGGCAACGAAATCAATTACAGGCAGCTCTTGATTCGATAATGTCCCAAAGTTTTACTTTTGATGCTTACGAGACAAGATCACAAGTTACGTTAAAGAATTTAAGGCCCGGTGATATTATCATTCAACGGACATCGTCGTTTTTTCGGAAAAGTAGTGAAGATTTTGATAACGAGTCAAAACGAGCACAATTTTTTATTGGGGGTAAAGGGGATTACCGAAACCATCATGTTTTAATTGTAAAAGATGTGACTCCCGATGGTCGTATTCACACAGCAGAAGTAACCGGTGGCGGTATTTCTACATATATTTTAAGAGCCGACTCAAATGAATTTTTACCGCAAATTGTTTTTCGACCACGGACGGGAGCATTGGCGAGCAAAATTAAACAAATATCGGCAGAAACTGTATCACGCGGGTTAGGAAGAACTTACTACGCGTCGGAATTGGCTACAAATGCAGCCGTTAAACGCCTCCCTATTCTGTCTCGTTTAGCGCGAAAAAATTTCGCTCAAGAAAATCTTCATGGGCGTAGTTTCTTTTGTTCACATTACGTTTCGCTGGTTGTTAAGGAAGCGATGGAATCCATTGGTTTATCAACGCGTGAAATGTTTTCAAGAAAACCAAGTGAGGTTACACCGCGAGATATGGAGGGAATGCTTGATGAAGCCTCGGCGAATTTTCAACGACTTGGAGAGCTTCAAGTCGAGTCTGAATCGGGAACTGAAGTTTCGTAGTATCCGATTATAAAAAAGCTACAATTTTGATTCTGATTACCTTAAAGAATTTCCTGTCCTAAAAGAAAAAGGTGCAGAAGCCTTTACTTTTTATGCGAAAAGATGGGTTGCCGCAGGCTCCCCCAAAAATGAGCTTTTATTAAAATACGAAATATTTTGAGCCCACAAACTATGTCTTTGGGGCTCAATGCAAAATATTTAAAAAGCGTTAATTTCCGTAAATTGCAGCTTAGGAGGCCGCAGCTGCTTCAGCGGATAATTTTTTTTCTTTACGATTTTCGCGTAGAACCAAGAAACAGGTGCTTGGGACAATTATCAGTAACCCTAAGCAGGTTTGAGAGGTTGGAATTTCGCCAAAAAACATAAAACCAAAAACAGTGGAAACGATAAAATCGAGATAACGAAATGGTGCCAGGGCGGAAGCCTCCATATAATGTAAGGATTTTAATAAACAATAAAGTAATAAATTTGCGCCACACCCGATGGCCAGTAACCATCCAAGTTGTGCTGTTGTTATGGGGCGCCAATTTATAACGGCGGGTACAAAGCTCAAGGCCATCGTGAAAAACGCGGTGTAGAATAACATGTATAACATCGATTCTTTTGTGACGTATTTTTTGTTAAAAACATCCAATAAGGCGAACAAGAAGGCCGAAAATATAAGCGAAAGGGCGGCCGGATTAAATGAAACCGAGGTTGGATTCAGTACGATCATTACTCCAATAAACCCTATTCCGGTGGCAATCCAGCGATGTTTTTCAACACGCTCTTTTAAAATGGGTATCGAAAGAATAAGTGTGAATAAAGGAATAGAGTAGACGAGCGTTGTAGCGGTGCTGATCTGGACGATGGTTAACCCATAGCACCAAAGCGCCATTCCAACAAACAGTAATCCTCCCCTGAAAAAATGTACCTTCCAATATGGGGTGATATGAAATCCGCTATAATTCCATTGGCGTAGTAACAATGGAAGAAGGACAAGAGAGCCAAAGAAAAACCTTAAAAAGGTAATTTGAAATGCATGTAACGAGCTACCAAGGTGTTTTTGTAGTACATCAAGCCCAACCGAGACGATAAGGCTCATTATAAACCATGTTAGCCCTTTTGCGAAATGTGATGAAATCGAGGCGGTTTTAGTCATTTTTTTTATAATTCATGGTAAACATGTAGGGTGAAAAATAAATTGTCTAGTTTTAAACCGAATAAAGTTTAGGTGTTTGTTAGACACTTTTATTGGTGGTTTTCGATTGGTTTGAAAAAATAATATTTTTTAATTTTTCTTATCGCTGGTTTCTGGAGACTTATGGTTATAATGCGAAATTATTTTGTGAATATTGTTGACTTTTTTCGGTGCTTGCGGTTAGCATGCTCAGTTCAATAAAAATAACTAAAAAGGGAAAGGGAGAAAATATATGGCAACGTTGGTGGGGAAACAAGCCAAGTTTACGAATGCACTGAAGGAACTTGCTGAGCTTGAATACGATATCGTTGAAGCATATGATGCGGCTATCAACCGACTTAAGGACGAAAATTATAGGGAAAAGTTTAAAGAATTCAAACAATTCCATGAGGAAAATATTAAAAGCCTATCTCAGGGGTTCTTAGATCGAGGTGAGGAGATGTCGCAGGGTCCTAGCCTTATAAACCGTTGGTTGACACAGGGCAAAGTGGTTTTAGGAAATCTATTGGGAGACGATAAGATTCTTGCGGCAATGAAAATGAATGAAGAAGATGCGAATACCGCTTATTTGCGTCTTAACGGTCGAGATGATAAGTG
>CAZDSI010000020.1:0-2558 GCA_964508215.1 uncultured Opitutales bacterium | reverse complement strand
TGAAGAGCCATTGCGCCTTGGACTTGAACAAGTCCGGAAGATAATAAATTGGCTCGATGAGGCTTCGCAATCGCATTAATGACTGGTTTTGGGAGGGGAAATGGAGATGAAGATAGATAAATGGAGTACAAAAATTGCGGGCTTAGTAATAGGCCTTTTTTTGGGTGTTTTATCGAATACCCAAATGAGTGCGGCAACGTATGTTGGTATGCAAAGTAGCTTACCGGATGCTATCCGGGATCTAATGGAACTTGATTACGATATGGTCGATACCTATACGGAAGCGATCTCTCGGATTCAAAATGAGAACTACCGTAAAGTTCTTTGCGATTTTCGAGCTGATCACGAAAGGCATATTCAACAGTTGGAGGGGATTATGAAGACTCATAAGGAGTCCTATCCAACAAAAGCCGATAATACAAAAAGACTGATTACGATGGCAAGAGTGAAGATTCGCGGTAGCGACGAAGGGATTTTGAATTCAATGCACGTTAATGAAATGGATTCAAATAAAGCCTACGAACGAATGAACAACCGCAAAGACTTATGGGATGAGGTCGTCGATATTATCAGCCAAGGAAAAGAAGACGAACGACGTCATAGGGATTGGTTGGCTAATACGATCAAGGAGATCGAGGCCAATAAAAAACCTACAGACGAGAAAAAATAATGCAAACGATAAGAGAAATCTTGCAAGAATACTAAAAGGGAAAGGGAGAAGTATATGGCAGAAGACGGAAGAAGAATGAGTGGTCTAAAGTCCAGTGAAGGTGGACGTGGAGACCCAGAGAAAGCGAGTCCAGCTGCGGTCGAAAGGTATCTAAAAGATATTCACTTCCCGGTAAGCAAAGACGACCTGGTGAGTCATGCGAAAAAACATGGCGCGCCTTCCGACGTAATGCACGTCTTGGGAAGGTTTGAGGATAAGAAATACGCAAGTGTAATCGACGTTTCAAAGGAAGTTGGACGCGTAGAATAACCGTGTGTTCCCGTGGGGCCTTTTCAGGCCCTACGGGGTATTTCGAGAAAGCAAAAATTTGTAAAGCGAAACGAGATAACCGAGAATATCAGAGAACGTAGTGATGAAAAAGCTTTTTTGTAAAACAGAAATTTTTTTCTTACTTCATTGCTCGAGCCAGCGATGGTAGGTAATGCGAAACCAGCAGGCCAGGAATTTTACCTGTTTTTTATAATTTCGGTTTTCATCCGCTCAACTTCGCCAATCGCATGAAGGCAGAAAGGGAGTTTTTTTCGTGATGTGCTCTTGGAAACGCTAAAAAGTGGAACGGACAGCCCTTTATTTAAATGAAAACGTTAGATTAGAGTTTCAAAGATTTTTATCCTTTGGGCCCAAAAGTTAGGAGAGCAGCAGACGTAAAATACGGTCAACTTCGGTAGCAATTACTTTCCCTTGCATGCGTTTCATTATCTGGCCTTTAAGGACATTCAGAGCCTTTTCTTTGCCCGACTTAAATTCAGTTACGGGCTGAGGAAACTCGTTGACAACGCTTTGGCAAACGGCGGTCAATTCTTCAGCACTTCCGGTCATTCTCAATCCCTGTTGGTCAACAATTGTTTCGGGCATTTCTCCGGTCTTAAACATTTCGGTAAAAACAGATTTTGCCGATTGTTTTGAAACTGTATTCGAGTCGATTAACCGAACAAGCTCGGCTATATGTTTTGATGAAATTTTTAACGCGTCCCAGCTTACCATTTGTCCGCCATCGGCCATCATTTCGCGAAGAAGGTCGTTGGCAATCCAGTTTGCAATAGCCTGTGGATTTTGATCATAGCACGTAAGTGCTTGCTCGAAGAGAGCGGCCAAATGCTTATTTGGACAAAGAACCGAGGTGATCGTATAAGGCAATTTGTAGTCCTCGTAGTAACGCTCCTGTTTTCGAAAGGGAAGTTCCGGTAAATTTTGTTCTAGTGATCTCTTGAGCTCGGAAGGAATTTTTAATGGTCTTAGATCGGGATCTGGGAAATAGCGGTAATCGTGCGCCTCTTCTTTGCTGCGCATAGAAGAACTGGTATTAGCTTCAGCATCCCAACGGCGTGTTTCCTGAACAATTTTACCGCCTTCCTTTACAATTTCGATTTGGCGCTTGATTTCGTATTCAACCCCGTTGCAGACACCCGAAACGGAATTGAGGTTTTTAAGCTCCACTTTTGTGCCCAACTTTGTTTCACCGATTGGTCGAATGCTGATATTTGCGTCGCAACGCAATTGTCCCTTTTCCATATCGCAGTCCGATGCGCCAAGGTATTGTAGGTGCATGATTAGAGATTTCAGGTAGGCAAAAACCTCTTCGGTGTTATGCATGTCGGGTTCGGAAACAATCTCAACCAGAGGTGTGCCGGCACGATTGTAATCGATTAGGCTGATTTCGCCAACGTGGACAAGTTTTCCAACGTCTTCTTCGAGATGGATACGGTTGAGTTTTACATTGCGGTGAGTGCCCTGTATATTTCGCGCCGGTCCGGCGAGCTCAATTTCAACATTGCCACCGCGGCAGAGTGGTTGGTCATATTGTGAAATTTGGTAATTTTTAGGTAAG
>CAZDSI010000019.1:23624-26567 GCA_964508215.1 uncultured Opitutales bacterium | reverse complement strand
AAAGAAATTTCGGTGAAAGCGAAGAAGTCGGTAAATGCTTTGGCGTCTTTAAGCTTAAAAATTATCCGAATGTTGATATTGCACTCCCACGTATAGAACGAAAAGTCGGGCCAAGACATGCCGATTTTGAAGTTGTGAGCAATCCGGAAATGACCTTGAAGGAAGCAGCGGCCCGTCGGGATTTCACCATCAATGCAATCTTATGGGATCCGCAAAATGACGAACTTGTTGATCCTTTTGGTGGGGTACGTGATTTAAAAAACCATTGCCTTAAACATACCTCCGAACAGTTTAGCGAGGATCCGCTAAGGGTTTTAAGGGGAACGCAGTTTATAGGTCGTTTTTGTCTAATTCCAGACCAAAGCACCCTTAACCTATGTAGGACTTTAACACCCGAATGTCTTTCAAACGAGAGGATAACCGAAGAATTTAAAAAGCTTTTTACCCAAAGCATAAAACCATCTCTAGGCTTTCGTTTTCTACAAAAGATTGAATGGCTCCGCTGGTTTCCTCCTCTACAAAGGCTTTGGGAAAAATATCCAGCCGGTTGGGAAAAATACCTTTATACTTTGGATATTTTAGCGTCTAAAGTATACGAAAACCGATTCCTTCTTGCGTTATTTTTCACCGATTATTTTTGCAAGAAAATTGGAAGCCAAAAGGAAGCGAATAGCCTATTAAATCTTCTTTGCCCAGAAAAAAGCTATCGTCTAACGCTTGCCAAACAAGAAAAAGCATCGATGCACTTTTTAAGGCTTTTGCCCAAAGGCACCTTGGAAGAATGGATTGATTTTTTCTATGAATTGAAAAGAGATGATAAAATTCTTTGGCAAATCGTGGAAATCCTTAAAGAAGTAACTTTTACCGTTAAACAAAAACAAGAATTGGCTCATACGTTGGAAATGCTCCGCAATTTTTCGCTTTATCCACATACTCCAAAACCCCTGATAACGGGTAAAGTGTTGATTAAACTTGGTATTGAGCCGGGAAAGCGGTTTGCTTTAATCCTTAAAAGATGCTTCCAGCACCAGATTCAAGAAAAATGGACCAATGTATCATTGGCAATACCATTGGTACATACGCTCGTCGATAAAGAATAAGAAAAACAAAGAAGCAGTTATAAGACTTTGACGAACACTCGGAATCGTAAAATTCGTTTTTCTTTTTAAAGGAACGAACGGAAAAAGAAGGTTTAAATAAAGTGCGGAATATTTTCAGGTCAAGAGCCACGCTTCTTGCGGGTTCCATGGATCCCATTCCTGGCGTAAAAAGAAATGGGTTTCGTCTGTTGAACCCTCTCTTTCTCTGCTAAAACCTTCCGCACTTTCCCCCTATTTACGGCCGCCATAGGTTATCGGTAATCGGCCAAATGCCAACCAATTTCCCGTGTAAATGTTTCTCAAAGGCACTTTGCAAATTTTCGGGAATCTGTGCTAGACCCTCTTTAAAAGAAGGTGGTTTTATATTTTTGTCCCTATTCCGATTGAGCGGTTTTTCATTAGCTTCAACCAAGAATTCGTCAGCATTGTATACACGTTCTTCCATTTCGGCTTCAAGCACAATAGACGGAACCTCAAAAGACTCAACGTCTTTGTCTTCTTTATTTAAAAGTTCTTGGTTGCAAAGCAAATGATTTTCTTCTGGGCTAGAATAGCTGTTTTCTAACAAAACACATTCATCCAAAAATGCTTCCGGCAGCGGACTCAGCAGCAACTCGGAGCACTGCCCTTTTTTTTTTCGTTTTCAACCAAATTCGTCTCAGGAATGTTTAACGAAACACATTCGATCAGTTTATCGAGAGATCTTAAACGTCCGGCTTCGACAGCCTTAAAGAGCGTCATTTCAAATTGTACTCGGGCCGACAAGCCACGCTGGACACTTTCTTCGCCCGATTGCAAAATCTCCATAATATTCGCCAAGGCTTCGTTCGATAAGCCCGTCACGTTGGCCGATTTTTTAATACGATTGAGTAGTTTTTCTCTAAAGTGTTTTTGGAGATCGATTAAAACCCTATAAAAATCGTTTCCGTTTTCAACGAGATGGTCCGTACATTCTACAATTTCTTGATAATTGGCAGCTTCAATAGCATTGGCAAGTTTCTGTAAAATCTCGGCAGAAGCGATCCCGTACATGGACTGAACCGATAACAAACTTACTTCACCATCTCCAAAGGCCAAAAGCTGGTCCAACATCGATTGTGCATCACGCATACCGCCGTTAGCCAAACGAGCGACAATCTTTAAGGCTTCGATATCGGCTTTTAGCCCCTCGGCCTTCACGATATCCTCTAGCCGCTTGGTTATGACGCTTTCATCCAACGGATGGAACTCGAAACGTTGACAACGGGAGACAATAGTACCCGGAACCTTATGTACTTCGGTGGTCGCAAAAATAAATTTTACATGCTCAGGGGGCTCTTCAAGTGTTTTTAAAAGCGCGTTGAAGGCCGCCGTTGATAACATGTGAACCTCGTCTAAGATATAAATTTTAAAACGGCATTCAGCCGGGGCATAAATACACTCTTCTCTTAAGGAACGTACTTGTTCAACGGAGTTATTCGAAGCTCCGTCGATTTCCATAACATCCATGTTACGACCCTCAATGATCGATTTACATATGGGACTATCGGGATCGAAATCGACCGATGGGCCTTTTTCGTTGTTAAGGGCCATCGCAAACAGCCTTGCCGTGCTGGTTTTCCCGGTACCACGCGGACCTACAAAAAGGTACGCATGGGCAATGTGGTTACTTTGAATAGCATTTTTTAAAGTTCTTACAATTGCTTCTTGCCCCAACAAATCATCAAAACGGCGTGGCCTCCATCGTCGGGCTATAACACGGTAATTGTTCATCCTTCTTAAATTCAACCATTCGATACCAATGTTGCAAGAGGTTTTTATTAGGTTCTAAAAGCTATAGCATTATCAAACTCATAATATTAGT
>CAZDSI010000019.1:17661-23600 GCA_964508215.1 uncultured Opitutales bacterium | reverse complement strand
CAAAGCTTTCATTAACAAGAATAGATTAAAACAAGGTCTCAAAGGCTTCAATATGCGCTATCTTATAGAACAACATACACTTTATAACGTCTTGTCTATAGTCGCCTATAGGCTCCTGCCATTCGCTTAAAACGAAGTATTCACAGGTAAAAAATTAACGTACTATGTATCAAATTTTTTATAAGCTAGATATGATAGGATATCTTCTTAACTTTAATAGTGTTACATTTTTAATTGCCAAACTACTGTTACAACTTTATTGTGAGAGAATGCGGACTCAATTTTTGCGGAGCTTACTGGCTTTTGTGCTTATCCATTCAACCGTAAACGCAGCTTCAGATTCGATTGCTTCGGGGTGGCGAAAAGAGGAGCTCATTCGCAATGTCATTATTTTTAAGCCGGATGGTAGTGCCATACAGAAGCCTCATCATCAAAACGTTGCACATGCCACAGTAACAGGCGACGGTACGCTTTTTGCCGCAGCCTATCCTGGCCCTGGCACCGGAGGAATAAGTTTACCCAGTGGATACACTTTTAAGGCCATAGCCCATGCGCAGTCCGGCACAGACAAAAATCCGGATTTCGAAGGTGATTATATTGACGTTGTAAACCGACACGGTGATGGCTCGAGCAAGCTAATTACACGTGTGCGTGCTTACGGACCTGGAGGACGCAACGCCGCAATTTGGAGCTTAACTACAGGCCCACATAATTTTAATTACGAACGGATGGAGTGGCATACGGCATGGCAAAATTTAAATTTAGGGCTTCAAACGGCTGTAGATGACTCTAAAAACGGTTATGTGTTTTATGCAAAAGTTGCGGATGACACAGACTGGATGTCACAAGCCGGTGCTTTTATGTTTGGTTCCGATCCACATTATGAGAGAACGAGAGGATTAAATTTTCAACAATTTAAAGGCGTAGGTAATAAAAATTTAGAGGCGAATATCGTCTCAGGCTGGTACGACGGTTGGACAAGCTTCTTTGATAGTTATGGATGGTCTGGATGCCAAAAAAGACACGTACAGCTTATGGATCCAATGCCCCGCTCGATATCGATTTATTTTGCCGCTGGTGCTAAAGGAGATTCTGTTACTTATACCGTTGCTAGCATATATGATCACCCCAGTAGAACCTACCCCGAAACTTCCAGCGGTCGTTGGTACACTCTCGGAACACCAATCCCCGATGATAACGCCGAATGGTGGAAGCGCCATCGTCAGTTAATGACGATTACAAGTGGTAAAAGTTCAAATTGGAACGTTTTAGGTTCTTATAACTCTGTGCAAAACAAATGGTGTCAACAGCTAGGGGGCACTTCGGATGTAAATAAAAACATACCTTTTCGTATTCGGCATCGTTTCACACGCATCCTCTGCCTTCCAAACGGCTATATGGCATTTGCCGAGCACCGGCCAAATTTTGGTGATCAAAACGATCTTCAAACTTACATACATTATGGGACTTATAATAGTTTCAGCGAAAGCCAATATTGCATTTCTGGCATCGGGATAGCACAACCCGAAGGCAGTCCTATTGATATTTGCTATAAAAATGATGAGGCAACTTTATTCGTGGTAGCATTAGCGCGATCGACTTCCGATATTGTTATATACGGAAAAAACCTAAATTCCCCAATGTCGCCATGCTATGAAGTCGGAAAAATTGCATTCACAACAACACCAAAACAAGTTTGCATTCAAAATTACAAGGATTATCTCGTCGTTGCTTGGCAAGAAGATAAAAAAATTAAAGTTGGCTATATCTGGGTCGAAAAATTTTACCAAGCGGCCACGAGCATTCCAATACTATTTGGAGCATCTATTCCGGTCCCTGAATACAACCAATATAAATCTGTTGTACCCTGCTGTTCACAGGTTGTTTTTCAATCGCAGTCAACCAAGAATATAACTCTGCGCACTTTCGATATCCAAGCCAATAAGGTTCACATCACATTTTTACAAGAGCAGGATGCCAATAAGCAAACCTACTATTACTTGTACAACGACCTCAGCACGGTTCTGCCAGAGGAATTTGAGCAAAGCTAAGCTTAATCAAAAAGCGATGCTGAAGGCTTTAAAAGTTTATTTCTTAACGAAAGCTTTTAGTTCGGTATTGCAAACCGACTACTTTTTAAGAAACTTTTGACTAAAAGCCATCGCAAAATAAACCAAGATGAACCCTTTCAAACTTTTACCGGAAATTTGGATTAAACGTTTAACAACATTCTGGGGACTTGGTCTTTGGAGCAAAAAAATGCCCGGGACTTGGGGTAGTTTCGTAGGACTTTTCTTTTACACTATTTTTTTTCACAACCTAAAACCTATTGAATTTTTTATTTTCGGGGCCTTATGTGTCTATCTTTCCTGCGGGCTTTGTACTGAAGCCGAATACATTTTTCACCAAAAAGACCCTCATTGCGCTATAATCGATGAAATTATTGCAATGCCGTTTTGCTTTATTGGACTCCGCCCCTGGATGCGTGTCTATCCAATGTGGTGGTTCATGTTGCTAGGGTTTATCTTGTTTCGTTTTTTTGATATCATAAAGCCATTGGGCATTAAAGAAATCCAAAAACTTGAGGGTGGAAAAGGTGTGGTTTTTGATGATTTATTGGCCGCTGCGTATACTTGCATTTGTTTACATTTCTGGCTGCAAATGAAGTGGTTTCCTTTCGGGCAGCATTAAAGCGCTCGTAAACGGTTTTAAATTTCCACTAATTTTCTCTCTTGAAAAAAACAACCTTTTCTATAGGTTGTTGGGCATGAAATTGCCCTATTTTTGTATGGCTTTTGCGCTTCTCAATAGCTTAGCACACTTGCAACTTAATGGACAAGAAACAACGCCGGAATCTGAAAATATTGCCCAAGCCCAAAAAATTTTAACCCCAATGATCAAAACTAAATCCATAGACGATATAAGCGCTCGGGTATTAAAAATCTTAGAAACGGTTAATCCCAAAGAGGTGCTTCTTGCCTTTGACGTCGACATGACGTTGACGCAACCCGATCATCCGGCAACCTATTATCCAGCTATTTTAAAATATATTGTAGATTATAAGAACATTTTAGAAACACTTCCGGAAGGCAAAAAAGACTTTCCCAATATGCTCGCACTTAATCTTCCGCAGCGCCTTGTGGATATCAATACTCCAAAGGTCGTTGAAGCCCTTCGTTTAAAAAACATTAAAATGATTGCTTTTACGGCAAGCCTAACGGGTAAGTTTGGGAATATTTCACGTTTTGAGGTTGTTCGTTACCAGAATTTAAAAAAGTTCGGGCTTAATTTTGAAGACTCTTTTAAAGATTATCCGGATATAAGTCTTACAAATTGTAAACCCTATCCCTATAGCAAAAACTACCCCGTCTTTTATCAAGGAATTTTATGTTCGAACGGTGAAAATGGAAAGACCTCAAAGGGCGATGTACTTTTGGAGTTTTTAAAAGCGGTGAATTTTTCCCCAAAAGTTGTCGTCATAGTCGATGACCGAAAGAAGAACCTAGAGGACGTTGAAAAAAGTTTAAAAAACACTTATCCCAATACAGAATTTATCGGTATTGAATACCAAGGAGCTTTGGAATACGCACCCAAAGAAATTAGTAACGAAGAATTTAAAAAATTCTGGCAAAATTTGGCACAAGAAGCACTTTCGATATAACACTAGAATTTAGTGTCACCTTCAAACTGCAAACACCTTTAAGAAAACAAATCCCAAAGGTGTTTCTCTTTGCCTAGTGTCATTCACTCGATGCTTTGCCAACGCTTTCTCCGGCCTCCGCCCACAGTTTTTTAATACCAAAAAAATCTGTTAATTCTTGACCTTTGCAAAAGCTTTCGTCGGTCATCAAAACATTGCGGCAAATGTAAGCCTTTGATCTTTTTTTATGTATTTGATAGCCTCATGAAAATCTTCCAAGCTTTTTATCTTGGGTTCCAAGTGAGACAGATTTAAAAACGTTAATAATCCTTGAATTTGTTCGGCATTTACCGCAGAAAAAGAAGAACGTTCCGTGGGCATTTTTAAAATTTCGGCGGCAAGGTACATGGCGATATCTCCGTTAGCCAGGCTATAATCAGAGATACACTCTAAGACAATACGGTCTCTAAGGCTTATGTCTCGTGTCATGAGGGACGACCTCGTGGGATCAACAGCAGCTACCCATGCACCCCATCCACCCCTATTGGGCTCATACACTTTATTAAAGTGCCTTGGTGTTCTCATCACAGCTTCCGCAATCTCCAAAAACCATTGATTATATTCGTCGAGAGTACATTTGAATAATTTGCTGTCCCTAAAAGCCGAGTTTTGCCACCCATCACCAGGTCGTGACCTCAGGCATATTTCTGTCCTAATTATCTGTGCCTGTAGAAAGTTATACTTAAAATATCCGTCTTTTTCGTCAACCGCAAACGCTAAAGCAAGTTTCTCAACGCCATATGCTTTTACAGCTACTTCTCTTATCTTTAATCGATTATTCACCGCATCGATAACATCTTGAGCCCGGTCAAATGTATTAAGGGAAGTTATAGGTGCGGTGGGAGGTTTAGGAAGGTTATGAAAACCGAGACAAACTAAAGGATTTAAAGACAAGTCCCTTATCCAATAAGTGGCTGTCAGAAGATTTAATAGCATTCCCAGTACAACAAAAACTTTATTTGTTTTTTTGAACATTTGTCAGTTGCCTATTACGAAACTTCTGGCAAACGCAAGCATGAATCTTCAACGTAAAAATTGGTTTACTTATATCATTTTTAAAACCACACAATTTTTAGAAGGTTGAACCGTGCACAAATAAAATTATATTCCCAAGGCTTACCGAAAGAAATTTACAATGCTATTTCTTTTTTTACACCTAGCTGCCTAAAAATGTATTTAAAAAAATATTATCCCCAATGACGGTCAAAACAACGATACTGAATAGCTTCTAAAATATGCTTATCACGAATACGACCTTCACCTTCCAAATCGGCAATTGTACGTGCGACCTTTAAAACTTTATGATAAGCACGAGCCGAAAGGTTTAGCTGTTCGCTGGCCTTATAAAGCAATTTTTTTTCGACCAAAGTTATCGTACAGTACTTATCCAAGGCCGCCGGTGTTAAATAGGCATTTAAAGGAACCGGCATATCGTTTGAAAGACCACTTTCATAACGCTTGGCTTGTAAGGCGCGTGCCTTGAGTATGCGATCTTTTACCGTTTTTGAATCCTCTGTATTCGTATTCCGAGACTGCAACTCCTCAATTGGAACAAAAGCAACTTCAACCTGAAGATCGATACGATCCAATAACGGCCCACTAACCTTCGCACGATATTTCTGAATTTGCGAAGAAGTACACTGACAACGTCGCTGCGAGCTTCCTAAATAGCCACATGGGCACGGATTCATTGCAGCCACTAACAAAGTACGACAAGGGAAAGTAATTTTACCGGCACTACGCGATACAGTAACATGACCTTCTTCTAAAGGTTGCCTCAATAGTTCAAGCACAGATCGTTTGAACTCTGGCAATTCGTCCAAAAATAAAACACCGTTATGGGCTAAAGAAATTTCTCCTGGCTTTGGTAAGGTACCACCTCCAAGCAATCCGGCATCACTAACACTATGATGCGGAGCGCGAAAAGGTCTCGACAAACGTTTTGACCGACTTTCAACCATTCCGCAAACCGAGCGAATTTTTAAAATCTCAATCCATTCTTCCAGAGTTGGTTCGGGCAGTATGCTTGGGATGCACTTCGCTATCATCGATTTACCACATCCCGGTGGTCCAACCATCAAAAGATTATGGTTGCCGGCAACGGCAATCTCAACCACCCGTTTTAACATTGTTTGCCCACGAATTTCAGCAATGTTATTTGTATACTCTTGCGCAATAAGGTCCTCTATAGAGGTTGGGGACAAGGGAGTTAAATTTATGCGACCACTTAAAAATTCAA
>CAZDSI010000019.1:17418-17639 GCA_964508215.1 uncultured Opitutales bacterium | reverse complement strand
AAAAGGCTCTCAATACCGTATATCTCCACACCATCGACAAAAGTTGCTTCGAAAGCCGATCGTTTGGGCAATAAAACACCGCGTTTCCCCATTTTTTTTGCCAATAAAGCCAAATTTAGAGAACCAAAAATAGGCCTTGTTTTGCCCGAAAGACTCAATTCTCCGGCGATCAAAAAATGCTCGGCAATCGTAAATTTAGCCTGGCTTGTTGCTTCAATAAT
>CAZDSI010000019.1:8012-17388 GCA_964508215.1 uncultured Opitutales bacterium | reverse complement strand
CTATCGGCAAATCGTAAATAGGGCCTTCTTTGCGCACATCCCCTGGCGCGAGATTAATCGTGGTCCGTGAAGTTGGTAACCCGAAGCCACTATTACCAAGAGCCGAAAAGACACGATTTTGAGATTCTTTGACCGAAACATCGGGTAATCCAACAATAACCCACTTTAATTCACCGCGCTCGCCAGAATTTACTTCAACCTGAACGGGAATAGCTTCAATGCCTTGAAGTGTCCCCGACTTTATAACGGCCAACATAGTGAAAATTTCATTAAAAAACACATTTTTGACAACCTTATTCGCCAGCAATTTTTACGCCGCTAGCTCTAACACCTCTCTCTAGAATTTTTTAGAATTAAATAACTTCATAACCCAGGGAATACCTGATAACCAGAGGTTTAAATTTAGATCGCCCATCGCTTACCGATCTCAAAAAATAGTTTATTTTTTCTTCTCACTTAAGTTTGAACTGGCTGCCTTTACGGTTTGAAAACAAATCTCGGCTGTGTGCTTATCCGGATTAAATTTTTCTTTCAAGTGCTGAGCCGGATGAATATAATTTCTAAAATCGCGTAGTACGTGGCTAAATTTTTTTTACATCCAATTTTAACCAGCCTAATTCATAACTTACATCAACCAGTTGTGCCAGGGTCCACTCATTAAAAAGTTTAACCTTATTATTCTTATCCTTCGGAGCGCTCGATACACTATTAAAATCCGCCGAGTTTTGTCCTGCAATTCCAAATAATATTCCTTCCAAAATACTTCCCACAAAAATATAGTAGCTAAAGGAGCAGAAGCCAAACAATATTGTGCTTCAATCAAACGCGGCTCCAATATAGAAATTAAGGTGTCATCAATTTGAAGACCCTTTAACGGAATATTGTAGCTACGCTGTAAAAATTCTTCTTCGCCATTTTGTTGGTTATTAAGGCGATTAATTATGTTTTTAGCCTGCTTGTATCGTTGAAGTTGGTAACTATCGCACTCCAGTTTTTACAAGTTGTTGTTTTGCCAAATCCTTAATAGTTTTGACAAAATCTTTCCAACTAAAAAGTCAGGTTCTTTGTCCCAAAATGCCTTTAAGCGTTTGGCTTTGGAATCACCGTTACAAGAATATTCATAAGAATAAATATCAATATTAGCTGTTTCGCGAAAAAATTCTTCAAATGTACGATTTGAAAAACCAAGCACGTAGCCATTTCTAATATCTCGAAGAAGTCCTTTTCGCTAAAATTAAGTGAACTCATCTCTCTTAATTTTGGAGACAGTATTATACTGACGATTATATTATCCTTGGTTTTTCCTAAAAATCATTTCAAAGATCGCGAATCAAAAATAAAAGTTACAGGCCCGTCGTTCAAAAGTTCAACTTCCATGTAGGCACCAAACTCACCAGTTATGACTGGAGTTGTTAGCAATGTCTGGACTTCTACTACAAAACCCTCGTATAAACTTTTGGCCTCGGAAGGCACCGCAGCAGAATCAAAAGAAGGTTTGCAGCCTTTTGAAAAGCTTCCTAAAAGTGTAAATTGGCTTACAACCATCGCTTCGCCCTTAACATCTATTAAATCATACCCCATACGGCCGTTTTCGTTTTCAAAGATTCGTGCTTTTACAATCTTTGAGGCCAACCATGCGGCATCCTTTTCGCTATCACCCTTCTCAACACCAATGAGTACAACGCTCCCCTGCCCTATTTGTCCCTTAAATTTTCCATTAACCGAAATACTTGCTTTTTTGACCCGCTGAACAACCGCCCTCATTCCATTTTTAACTTTCTTTGCATTAATTCCGAAATTACACTTTTAAAACATCCTTCTTTGTAAATTGCAGCATGAAGAGCGTTTAATAATGGTGCATCAATGGACTGTTGCTTTATTCGGCGATAAAATCCTTCCAAATTCCCATAACCTTCAACGGTCATCGTTTTTATCAAATCCGCAATTTTTATCCCTTTAGCAAATCTCTCACCAAACGAACGGTTACGGCTCCATTTCCCATTGGCGGTTAGCAATAAATCTCCTAATCCACTTAGGCCATATAAGGTTTGACGTTTCGCACCCCATAAGCGCCCCAGACGACACATTTCCTTGAGAGCACGTGTTAGATAGGCCGCTTTAGCATTGTCGCCAAGACCTAAGCCATCGATAATACCGGCGCCAATGGCGTAAACATTTTTTAAACATCCCGCCAATTCAACACCCATAATATCGGTTGTTCGGTAAACACGAAGAGCGTCGTTACTTAAAAGCTTCGGTAATACTCTAGCCGTCGGTGCTTTCGAACCTAAAACCATGGCACAGGGCTTACCTTGCGCCAGCTCTAAGGCATAAGTTGGCCCCGATAAACTGGCATAAGGACCTTCGCCTAATTCTTCACGCAAAAGTTGAGAGGGAAATAAAAACGATTCGGATTCCAACCCCTTACAAAGCGAAATAAACAATTTTACCTTCTGATACGCATGAGAATGAATTTGGCGGCATAATTCGCGTATACCCTTTAATGGAGTTGCGATAAAAATAAAGTCGCTTTCGAAACAAGCTTTTAAGTTGTTAGAAATTATAAGATTATTTGGGAAACGAACGGAAGGTAAATAAAACGTATTTTCCCGATTTTTTTCGAGCGCTTTGGCCTTTTCTTCCGAACGCACGTAAAGTGTTACCAAATACCCCAAACGACCCAAATGAACGGCCATAGCCGTTCCCCAAGCCCCAGCACCCAGAATGGCGGTTTTCATAAAATTATTCGGTAGAACAGTGTATAACTTTTACACCGTTCAAGGCTTCAAACGATTTCAGCATGTTTTTCAAATCGTTTCTAGCGCCATCGAACATTGTGGTAATTACCCATTTTCCATCTTTAGGGATGCCCAAACGACCAATAACCTTTTCACCATGCTGATGAAGAATATCATTAATCTTTGATGCCGATTGACTACGGTTTTCAACAATAAGCGTAACTGTGCTCAATTTCATAGTTAGAGTTTTTGCTTCATTTTATCGAAAAGATCTCTAGATTAAAGCCTGTTTTTTTATTTTTTTACAGCATGAACGATGCGAGCGCGCACTTGATTACAACAATCGATAAAATTCGAAAAACCTATCCTGACTATCGTCGAGGTGCCTATTTTTTCTTGTACGAGTCGGTTGGTTACACAGCTCGTTGGCTTAAACGGCCGCATGGCACGCATCTGTCGGCGAAAGATTTGCTGAAAGGATTACGTAAAATGGCTCTGGAATTTTATGGGCCACTGGCCAAGGAAGTCTTGAATTATTGGGGAGTTTTTTCCTGTAAAGACTTTGGAAAAATTGTTGAGCATTTGATAGAATTCAGCGTTTTAAGTAAAAAAGACAACGATAGCTTTGAAGATTTTGTAAAGTACGGGTTTGATTTTAAAGAAGCGTTTGAGATTTAAGATAAAAATTTTAAAGGTACGTTTTTTAAACTACGCCAGTTTTATTCTTTACTTACCACACTGGGCGCCAATAAACTGTTTTCACCTTCGTGATTTATGTTAACAGTACATGAATTTAATTTTGGCATTTCCGAAAAGGTATCGTGCATTTGGGATGAAAAGCTGAATAAAATGTGGCTACAATACAATGGCAAGAATTACGACAATTTTTCAGAATTTCTTAAACAAACCCAAAAACTATTAAATCCTGAAAATTTATCGATCTACAGCCAGCTAATTAATTTTATCCATACCGGTGTTTCATTCAGTTATATTCAGGATACAGAATTTTATAAAACGAGTTATGCGGAATGGATAAAAACACTTGGAACGGAACACCCACACCCGTGCACCAACTTTGGCCCCTTCAATTTATCCGAAATACAATCACCAAAAATTTTAGACGGTAAGCTTATTTTTTATGTACAGGATAATTACACCAATGTACCCTTTCGTGTCGAATCTTCCTACCCTTTCGACAACGCTAATAACGAGATATTTTATAACTTACTACCCTATTTGTCTATAAGTCAAAATTAATATAGAATGAAGCCGCATGCGAACTCCACTCTCACCCACTCATGAGCTTAAAGGTCTGCTACCTTTACAGGTTTTAGCTTGTTTATTGCACACGGCTTTTTAAAATTGTTCGATGAGCAGCCTCTTAAAAGTCTTCTTCAGCTCCCTCGGTGTAGAAAAAGATGAGGCTATAAAAGCTCTAGAAAATAACGCTTTTCAAATCCAACTTAAAGATAGTTTGTTAATTTCGACAGAAATTGATGAAAAAACCGGCGATATTATTTTTTCAGCTGAACTGGGAACTATAAAAACAGACTTTATACCCCAAATAGCCGTTTTGTTGCTTCAAGCAAACGTCTTTTGGACCGGTACCAATGGTGCCACGCTGGCTCTTGATCAGAGCACTTCAACCGTATTACTTTTAGACCGTGTTTCACCGAATACGGAATTAAAAAATTTTGAAGCAAGGTTAACAAATTTTTTGGAAACCGCATCGCTTTGGTCAACACATCTTGAGCAGTTACAGCAAAATAATTCCGTTGCAATGCCCGCAAATTCTACCGAATCGATGACGGCACCTTTAAACTTCAAAATTTTGGCTTAATCATGAGCATTGGAGGCACTCCGCTTAACAGCGATCAACTACTTGGACGGTTACAAGATCTACAAAGCTCTCATGGTAGCCGTGAATTGGTATTGGGTAAAAATGGTGAAGTGTCGGCCAAGGCAACTCCATTTGAACGGTTTTGTAACTTTTTCACATTAAAGAAATCTTCGCCAAAGCAAGAAGATTCTTTTAAAGCCTTACAAACAATTCTTGAGCGTGATTATGGCCAAATTGGAAAAGATATCTCATCGGCTATTTTAGGACAAAACAGGCAAGATATAACCATCAATGATGCCATCAAGCTAATTTCGGCCACAAAAGAGCAATATCAAAAACAAATAGGTAACCATCCATTGGCAAAATTAGTCTCACCGCAGATGTCCGATGTAGAGCAAAAAAAATTTCTTGCCCAGATGCAATCTTTTGCACGCTCTAATCCTTCCGACATGCAACGCTTGGGAATTTCTCTTAACAGTGTGATTAAGCTTTTACAACCCAATGAAGCACAAAAAAAAGCTTTATGTGAACTGGTTATGTGCGCAAAAGACCCGAAAGAAGTTCTAGCTTTCCTTTATGCCGCCTCAAACAATCCGTCTGGTGCTGGTAAATTTCTCTCAAATTTGGCACGTGAACCACAAATGCAAAAATGCCTCTTAGGTTTTTTAAAAAGCCCGAATCCCTTCGTTGGATTTGCGGCTCATTTTTCACAATTGTCCCAAGGTGATCGCGTGCTCCAAACGGCAACACTTATTCAGCAAAACATTAGTCGATCATTGCCGACAACCGGATTTGAATATGCAACTCAAGGTGCTATTGAGCTATCAAAAAATTTGATAACAGAATCGGGTAAATTGGCAAGCGATAGCTTTATCTTTGGTTTAGAATCTGTTCTTAGGAACGGTACTATTATCCCACCGCCCGATAACGAATTTGCGATACACCAACTCGATCGGCTCCGACACGATAAAGGATTACAAGAACAATTGTTGAATATTGGCAAAAACGGTGTTTCTCCAAGCGCGCATCAAGCCATACGTGAAACCCTTGGGCTTCCCCCTACCGCACCCATTACAACCAAAGAAGCTCAACAAGCAGCACTGGCCACAATATTGTCACCGATAAGGCAAGGGAGCGTTGGTTCATGCTTCGCCACCTCTGTTGCCATCAACATCCACGACACAAGGCCATCGGATATGTTGAGAGATATGAGTTCTTTAATTGAAAGAGGTTATATCGAAAGGCAAAACGGTAGTGCACGTATCGCGATTCCGCTTAATCAAAGTATATTTCGAAGCCAAATACAACTTAAAACAACCTTTGTTCCGATGGGAACTCAAATGGTAGCCGTACAAAAACCAGAACGCCAAATTACCGGAAATCCTTTACTACGCTGTTTGGAATACACTTTGGCAACATCTTCCGAAAACCAATTGTGTTCCCATAGAAACCAAGAGATTCGGCAACTCGCTTCGCAAGCGCTAAATCCACAAATGGTGGAGAAATTCATGCAAAGTGTTGGCTTTGAGTACGATGCCAGCAAATTATTAACTTCTTCCGTAGATGGTAGCAGCTCCATGGGTGCTTTCACCATAAACTATCGTTCTCCGCGTACCGGCAATATTGTTCAAATACAAACACCCCAAGATTTACATTGGGCTGTCCAAGATTTTTCGGGAAGAACGGTAAGGATGACTTACGGACCTCAGTTTCAATTTGGAGGCCTTGGTGGTGGGGTTTTGGAAAATGTTTTGGCTGCCCAATATGGCATACCAGATCTTCAAACAACGCGACTTGATGGTGGTCATCAAGCCTTGCCTGATATGTTGTTGAATATTGCGGGCAGGGTTTCTCAAGAAGCGAAGAGAGTTGGCGCCAATATGCCGCTGTCAATACCGATAACCAACCAAGGACACGGTTTTAATTTGCGCTTGAATGATCCTATATTACAAGAAGGAGTACGAACCGGAGCATTTGACTCACCCGCAAAACGGCAGGCTTTCCTCAGAAAACAACTTATGGAGCCCATGTTGGCACAAACTTCAAATTTAAGGAATCCCAAATCCGCCGCCGAGTTTTCTCGTTTTTCAACCGATCTTACAAACCAACTTGCTTTAAACGGTATACCGCCACAGGTTTCGGCCAATATTCTTTACGGTATTCAAAACTCGCTTCAAAATAAAAACTATTCTCATGCGGATCTTGCAAAAGTTACTTACCAAACTTTCAAGCGGGCCTTTCCACAACTACCCGACCAAATATTGTCGGATAAAGTAATGATGGCTCTTGCGCCGATGTGTCCCAAAATGATGTTTGCGGATACCAACTGGGCCCATCCAACAAGCGGAAAACCTATGCACTGGGGCATGCAATTTAACCCCTTAACCGGACAATTTGGCATGTTGCAGGGGACTCATCAAGGTTCCGGAAATTATACCTTTGATACACCTTGCCAAATGGCGCCAAGCACGTTTGATCATTGCACGGTTATAACCGATCCACGAGTTGTGTTTAGAGCTAATTAACCATATTGCTCTTCGTTTCCATTTGCACCACTAGCTTTTTATTAAGAGTAAGATTCAATAACAATGACCCAATGAAAAAACGGCTAAATCAATGATTTTTTGCAAGCATCCGGTTTAAAACTTCTTATCCGGAATAGGCCATAGCCGGTCCGTTAATTTCTCTCATCCAACGATATAAGCATTCGATAGTACTCAAAGTTTTTTCTTGCTCAACAATAAAAGAGAGAAAGGATGTATTCTCTTCCTTAAAACAGCGGGCAAACGGCAATGGCGACGGTAAAATTTCATTCGAAAATATAGCCGAAATTTTGTCACATTTTTGGCCTATTTCATGACCAACAGGCTGAAACGTTCCACTCATTCTGTTCAATCCTAAAACTTCTGGTTGTATTTCGGCCATCGGCAAATCCTGCTGAACAGCTAAACCCCATATTGGAGGATGCAAGGGATTTCGGCTGTCAATACAAGTACGCCTTGTTGCCTCTAAGGACGAATGCGAAATTTCAAATGGAACTCCATAGGTTTTGGCAAACTTAGCCGCCTTCGGTTGAATAATATTTGCGCCTAATCGAGCAAAAACGTAAGCTTGCTCATAAGAAAGGTTTTCGATATGGTCCTCATTTGGAACCAAATTTGGATCAACACGCAAAACTGACCCAACCATCTTTAGTATTTGACAACGATCGGCTTTTAAAAAATATGCCAGCGCAATAGCCGTTAGATCTGAACCACCGCGTCCCAATGTCGTTAGACAACCCGTCGGACTAATCCCCTGAAACCCGCTAACCACCACGACCTTGTTTTCTTTTAAGGCTGAAAAATAACCGGCGGTATCAATGTATTGAATGTTCGCATTATTGTGCATTTCATCGGTATAAATTGCCGTCTGCCATGCCGTTTTTACAACCGTTTGTATACCGAGTTCTTCGAGCGCCAAAGCCAGAAGTACACTTGAGGCCTGTTCTCCCGTAACCAAAAGCATATCTAACAGATAGCCATTGACGTCCGATTTAAGCGATTTTGCCTTTTGGAGCAACATTGAAGTTGTTCCGGCTTGAGCCGAAACAACTACAACCAAAGAATGCCCCTCATTTTTCAATCGAGCAATACGTAGAGCAATTTTTTTTATTTTCTCGCTGTTTTCAACCGAAGTACCGCCGTATTTTTGTACAATTAGCGCCATTATTTTTTAAAAACGATTTTCGTTTCGATTTAATAATTTTTTCAAATTAGAACGATGGCGCCATAGAATAAACCCAGCCAGCAGGACTAAAAACGTAGTATCGATTTTATCACGCGAAATAAGCGCCGAAGCTACCGGCAATGCAATCGCAAAAGACATTGATGCTATGGACACAATCCGCGTGCTATAAAAAACTAAAAGCCATACGATAAGCGCTAACAGTAATGATACAGGATTTAAAATGAGCAAACCACCGATGGTTGTTGCGACACCCTTTCCCCCTTTAAACCTCAAAAAAGGCGAAAAACTATGCCCCAAAATACAGGCTAGTAAACAAAAGTAAGCAATCGCCGGTTGCTTAGGTGCATCAATAAAAAAAAATGGTAACAGACTCGCAACGACCCCCTTTGCACCATCTAATGTGAAAACCGTATAGCCCGCCTTTTTACCAATCGTACGTAGGACATTAGTCGCGCCTGGGTTTTTACTTCCCACCTCCAAAATTGATACACCATTACACTTAGCAATAATCACCGCAAATGAGACTCCGCCTAAAATATAAGCCAAAAATATGGTAAAAAAAATAGGCCAATTCATAAAAGCCATAGTGATCATATTATAAAAAAACACAAGAGATTTTCGGACTCGGATCAATCTCAGCACAAAA
The DNA here is from genome assembly GCA_964508215.1 of uncultured Opitutales bacterium. Taxonomy (GTDB): domain Bacteria; phylum Verrucomicrobiota; class Verrucomicrobiia; order Opitutales; family UBA9783; genus CAZDSI01. The sequence goes on along the minus strand of CAZDSI010000019.1, from coordinate 8,435 downwards.
CTTCTCGAAAACTATCCAGGTCTTTTGTCTTAAAACACGTCAAACTAAGGACGCTGCCCTTTGGCCTCGCATTTTAATAAAATTCGTTTTCCTTTAGGAAGGCGCGGAAACCTTTTCTTTTCGCGTAAAAAGAAATGGTTTCCGCACTTTCGCCCTAATGTTAAACTCCAAAACTACTTTTTGGTTTGCCGCATTACTTCATATCTTACGGCAGCAACACTCGAAGATAAATTCAATGAACGAACAGAATGGTTTGGCATTGGGATTTTCAAGCGTGTTTCCGTCAATTGGCAATGTAGCCAATCCGGACATCCCGCGCTTTCACGACCAAAAACAAGCCCATCTTCATCGGCAAAATTTGCCTCCCAATGAATTTTCTCGGCATGAGTCGTCATAAGCCAAAGTCGCTTCGGTCTTACGGCG
>CAZDSI010000019.1:5860-7985 GCA_964508215.1 uncultured Opitutales bacterium | reverse complement strand
AATCCTTATGTTCCACTATGTCTAATTGAGTCCAATAATCCATAGCGCTACGCTTTAAATAGCGGTCCTCAAGCTTAAATCCTAGCGGATGAATCAAATGAAGCCTCGTACCGGTACAGGCACAAAGCCTTCCAATATTTCCCGTATTCTGTGGAATTTCAGGGTTAAATAAAACAACATGTATCATGTTAGCGTTTTACCGATGGTGTAAGGCTCTCTGTGTTTCGCGAGAAAGATATTTTTGTTTTAGGCTTTCGCGCTTATCAAAAAGTTTCTTACCCTTGCAAAAAGCAATTTCTACTTTTGCAAGGCCATGCTTAAAATAAATTTTCAGCGGTAAAATGCTCTCCCCCTTACGCTCCAATGCTAATTTAATCTCGCGTACCTCAGATTTATGCAACAATAATCTTCGTGGCCTAGTGGGCTCGTGGTTGTTGACGTTACCAAAAGCGTAATCTTTAATATGGGCGTTATACAGATAAACTTCTCCCCTTTTGTCGGCACGTACAAAAGCCTCATCGATAGAGGCTTCTCCCAAACGTAACGACTTAACTTCCGTACCCTTCAAGCATATCCCTGCCTCTCTCTTTTCTCCAATAAAAAAAGAGAAGCCTACCTTTCGGTTTACAATATTTCGCACATGATGCGTTTCTCGGGACACTTTTACTTTATTCTTTTAACTCGTAAGTAATTTTCTTTTCAATAACTTCGCGCAAGGCAATATCCTCAAGCGAGAGCTTTTCTAAAGACTCTACAAATGGTTTAGCACCGTTTTTTAATTGCTTTACACGTTTAGAAACAACGTTAACGGTTATATTAGGATCTTCAAACACCTGCGATGCTTGTTCGATATAAGAAACTTTCATAATTAACCAAAATTACGGCAATATTTTCCTAAAAAAGAAGTATTTTGACCGATTTAAATTCACTTGTAAGACGCACAAAGCACGGTCCTTATGTTATAAAGCCGGGCTTTGTGTTTAACAAGTAAAGACTTATTCGCACAATTCTTTTAATTGTGTGCTTGGCTTGAACTTAATTGTTTTAGAGGCAGGAATCTGAATGGTTTTTCCAGTTTGAGGGTTAACACCTTTGCGTGCTTTACGTTCAACAACCGAAAATGTTCCAAAACCCACTAATTGAATCGTACCGTCGTCGGATATACCGGTCTTAAAAGCTTCCAAAACAGCGTCTAAAGCGCGTTCAGCGGATGCTTTGGTTATTTCTTCTCCAAGATGCTTTTGAATCTCGACTATTAATTGAGCTTTATTCATAATAATATAGCGTTTAAATGCTAATATGGATAGAATCAATGCCCGGTGAGAGGTCAATGCTAATTTCGCAAAACTATACAAAAAGCCCTGAAAAATCCACGAACGGGTTTACATTGGTTGAAATTTTGGTCGTTTTGGGTATCTTAAGTTTTTTAATTACAAGCTTTTTAATACCCTTCGAACGGTTGCTATGTCAAAGTACTCCAGTATCCGATAGCCTTGATATAAACGCTATAAACAACTTTTTCACCCAAATCCAAGAAGAACTTGAACAAGCGGAAAAACTCGATGGTACCGATACTTCGCTTGCTATTTTTTTGCCAACTAAAAAGGTTTGTTACCATTGGAATAACCAGGAAAAACCATTTGGCCTCTTACGAACCGAACAGTCCAATATCCTGTCGAAATTAAAATCCAAAAAACTATTTTCAAATAGCCTAATTACATTGGATCTAAAAGGCATTATATTCACAGAAACATCTTATCGGATGGTTGATATGCCAAAGTTATACAACAGTTTTAGAACCCTCACGACCGATATTCAAGGTTTTTACCTAATATTAGACTGTCAACGATATAACGCTAAACAAGGTTTTAAATTAACCCACTCTTTCCTGTTACCAGGCTATTGAAAGATTAGCATCGGCAAGAAACACAACCCCTGGATACAAAAATTTAATAAGCTTTCGTTTTTCTTCCAAGCCCCTTTGAAGCTTTCGATGCGGTTAGTATCGAGTTAAAAGTTAAAGGGAAAAAGTTTCCTTCTGGATCCAACGCCTAATTCAATTCCCTTTAACTTTCGCTTTAATCGTAAAATCCTGTAATTATTTTATATTACCTAGTAATCGCAG
>CAZDSI010000019.1:0-5787 GCA_964508215.1 uncultured Opitutales bacterium | reverse complement strand
TTATTTTATGTCTTGCAACACAAAAACTTTTCTTTCAGAAACTTATCTTGGTGAATTTGCCAAATTGGGTTACTTTTTCTCGCATTCCTTTGCTATTCTTAATTGGTGGTCTATTGTATTGGCCATTTAATTGGGCACCTACTCTCGCCTTCGGATTATATGTTTTTACCGGCATTACGGATTGGTTAGATGGTTATCTAGCGCGCAAATATAACTTGATTTCAGACCTTGGGAAATTGATGGACGCCCTAAACGATAAGATTTTGAACGTGGGTCTATTTGTAATATTGATATCCAAAAACATTCTGCCAACGTGGGGTGTGTTTTGCGTGTTGCTTATCTTATGTCGTGAATTTTTGATTACAGGACTACGTATTATTCTAGCAAAAACTGGCCAAATTTTGTCGGCCGAAAAATGCGGCAAATTAAAAACGGTCTTGCAAATTGTCGTCCTGGGAGTTTTTTTACTGATCGAGGCTTTAAGAAAAGATTTTGCTCGTTGGGTACCCATGTCCTGGGTTAATGTTTTGGAAATATTGTGTTATATTTTATTTGCCATTACAACCTTTCTTACAGCCACATCTGGCGTACATTATTTATTTAAATATCGAAAAGAAATTCAGCTTTAAATTTTTCCCTTACTTAAAGGGTTGATATTCAATCAAAAGCTTCCTAAGTTAGCGAAGTGGTCGGCTATTGTAATTGGCATTAATTAAGCTTTACTGTTAGTGGCAAATTATAAAGTAAAATTGAGGGCCAAACAACGATGACATGCTTAAAAAAAATTTTTGTCCTTATTATTTTACTGATAAATAAAGGCTCTTTGCTCTTTGCAAATTCAATTCCTTACTTGCAAATTATTTCACCAAAACCGGTACGCTTGGAAGACATTGCTCAGCCCTTCAACCGTATGAATTTACAACCTATTCCTAAAGGCCAAAAACAAGAAAGTACTTTTTCACCAACAGCGGCCCCAAAGGTAATCGAACGTCAAATTACCATCACCAAGGCACCCAAACAACCAAGCAACGCGGAATCTCAACAAAATGGAAACACAACGGCGCCACAACATCTATCGGCAGAAGAAATTGTTTTATATATCCAAGATGAAAACAAAAACTCCGAACCATTGCCTTTTAAAGAACTTAATCTAAACCTTGCCAATTTGCCTCAACATTCAAGTGATAAAAAATCGGCACAAACACAAACCGATCCTGCGCCAACAGAAACAAAAGCTACCCAAACAGAAACGCCATCGAATAGAACGCAAAGTACAAATACCGGAACCTAACCTGTTATGCTCAAAAACCTTCTAAAATTCATAATTTTATTCTATCTGCTGTCTGCGGTCAATTTAGAGACATCAGTTTTTGCCGAAAGCAATACGAATGAACTAAAAACCTCGCCTTTTATAAATCCGGTTAGCCTTTTAGATATTCTACCAACATTAGAGGATAGCAACATCGACGAAAAAGCTATACAATTAATTTCAGGCGGATGCCTATCCTTCAAAGCTAAAGATTATAAAGAGGCTGAACGACAATGGGTCGAAGCACTTAATGATTTACCAAGCGAAGTTCGTAAAGCGATTTTGCAGCAGTTGGTCAAACTATATGTTCTAAAAAATGAAACGGGGAAAGAAATCCTGTTGTACGAAAAATATGTTGAAACTTTTGAAAACGATCCATCCTGCCCTCATCTCCTTTTTAAACTGGGTGATTTGTATCGTGCTCGAGGAGCGGTTAAGCTTGCTCTAAAACGCTATTACGATATACTACAACGAGCTTTAACTGTTTCACAATCAGAGCTAAAATCTTACCGTTTAATGATTGCTAAAGTGCAAATAGCCATTGCTGAAACTTACTTTGACATGAACGATCTACCACGTGCTTTGGAACTGCTTTCCAAATTACAATTGGACACGCTTTCACCTGAAAACCAACGAAGGGTGTTATTTAAAAAAATTTACTGCCAATACCACCTAAAAAAGTATTCTGAGGCCCTTGTGCTTCTTGAAAAATTTTGCGATGATAATGTAAACGATACTTATTCAGCCGAAGCAATATTCCTAAAAATAAAAGCCCTAAAAGCGCTTAACCGCCGTGAAGAAACAGTAACCGTCATTTTAGATCTCTTAAAAAGCGCACAAAAATATCGCAAATCGCACGCCCCAAACTGGGAACAATGGGATTATTGGCAAAAAGAAGCGGCAAAACAAGTGGCAAAAGAATTTTACGATGAAAGCGAGTTTACAAGCGCTCTAACCATTTATCAAGTGATGGTTGGTATGGATAACACAGCCGTTTGGCAATGGCCAATACTACATTCTATCGGATTATGCTACGAACGACTGCATTTATTGCAAAGGGCCGAAGCCGCTTATCGTATTATCTCAAATGCTAAAGAAGTTTGGAATGAAAGACCTTTGCGTTGGACAGAGCTTTTAAAAAGTTACCAAGAAGATTGCCTATGGCGCTTACAACAATTAAAAAAGTTTACGGAATCACAAACGGCTATCGAGGTCCTCATTCAAAACCAAAGCCCATCAAAGTTAACCGATGACACTAAAGCCTAAAAAAGGTTTTATTTTAGCGCTTTGCCTTTTAGCCATCAGCATATTGTCTATTACGGCCTCGGTGCTTGTGTGTCAGCTTACAACCCAAAAACAATATTCATCGCGACAAATATTAAAATTTCAAGCCAAAAAAAACGCATTGGCCGCTTTAAATATTGCATTGGCAAAACTCGATATTCTGTCCAGCAACAACGTCAGCACATTAAACGCCGAGTTTTTTGAGGGTACTACTAAAGATAAATCCTTATGGGCGGGGGTCTGGGGAAAGAAAAACGAAAAGTTTCAATTTATGGATTGGCTGGTATCATGCCAGAAACGAGATTTTTGCAAGATTTTTGAAGAAAAGGTTAAAACCGACCAAGAAATTGCCTTTGTATCCGAACGTCTTATTGTAGATAAAATTTCCAGTCTTGATTCGGCTTCCAAACAATACATGGCCTATGCTGTGGAAGACTTAGGGGTATATCCCGAAGAAAACGGTAAATCTGACTACAAGCCTTACTTTGTTCTGTCTAGCAATTCGGGAAGTCAACTTAAGTCCGACATGAATTGGATTTTAACCGATGAAAACTTTTCTTTCGACCAAAATTGGACGCGCGAAGAAATAAATTTTATCCGCAGTTTTCAAAAATTAATTGCCACTACAGATGCTATAAGCCCTACCCCTTTCCTTTTCCAAGATAAAACACCTTTGGTACATGGCCTCAATCCTATAATCCTGCAATCTTGGCTTGAATATCTTTTTCAACTACAAGCAACTTCTGAAAAATGGCTGCTAAAACCTTATCTTCGAGTTGGGCTCACACTTTGGAATCCCTATGGGTTAAGACTCGGCAAACACGCGTATCTGGTAACCTTACGGTTGACAAAATCGGGCTATGAAGAATGTCCAGAAATTCAACTGACTCCCGAAAGTATCCCGGGTAACTACGCACTGATGAAACTCGGGAAAAACGGCTGTGCTTTTAAGGGTATTTTAGAGTGCGATTTCGCACCAGGTGAGATCAAATTTGTTACACTTTCGAGCGCTGAAAATAGCTTAAACCTATTGTCGTGCAACAAACTTTTACCCGCTAATAACCTAAACACAAGCCTTGCCAGTGAGGTCTTAGAAATAAGTTCTTTGTCCGATATTGGTGAAAATATTGTATCATCCGAAAATCGGATTCAGTGCGCATTTTCAGACACCACAAATTTCGAAATACGACTCGAAGATTTTTCAAGCGAAAAATTATTTCAATCGATTAGCTACACAAATATTTTTCCACAAAATTTAACCATCACTTTAAACACCAACGAATGCGTCACCGGTTTTGGCATCTTACAGGGTTGGAATCGTGATATTGTAGCACCAAACGGTTTCTGGGAGCACTATAACCCACGCGCGATTAACGTTTCGGGACAAGTACAAGAAAATGAAAACCTTCCCATCTTCGAGACACCGATTCTACCGTGGATGCTAACCGAAGAGATTGCTCAAATAACACCCCGTGTCTCGAAGCAAAGCAATGCCAAAGTACCATGTGTGTTAAAGGTTCTAAACCAAAGTCCAATCGTGACAAATTCGCAGCTGAGCATGGGAGATTTCTTAAAACCCTTTTTACCAACTCCACTGTATACTTTTTCACCACAGAACCCGTCATTAAAAAACTTTATGAATGTCGCCTGGAATATTCAAGATTACAACGTCCCTCCCTTTGTATTGGGCGAAGGACGATTTTTCTCGGAAGACGGCCTTAACAAAAGTCCTATAAGCCCTATTTTTCATTACAACTCCTTTTTCTGGGATAATTATTTTTCTCCGGACACGATTACACTTTCGATGATTTTACGGAAACAAAAGATTTTATACCTATTGAGCCTATAAAAGATAACAACGTCTACAGCTTCGCTAAAGCAAACTTACAAAAAAATGGGATTAACCTGCATGCCGTAAGTCTTGAAGCCTGGCGCAAATTTTTCAAAACCCATACGTGTACTTTAGGGTTAAACGATCAAGACTTGAGTGTTTTTTGCAAAAAACTTTTGGTCCAATTACGTAAGAAGGGCCCATTTGAGAATCTTTGGGAATTTGTTGCGTGTCAAAATAGCCCCAACGAATCCGAACAAATTTCATGTTTAGAACAGATACGAGAAGATTGCATCGAGTCCGGCATACCGTTAGAAAACATTAGCACAGTAGATGTTTTGGCAAAAATCGGGGATAAATTGCATGTTCGATCGGACACTTTCCTAATCCATGCTTACGGCGAGGTAAACAACGAAACAAATAAGTCCTCTGTACGCTGTGAAGCGATTGTGCAAAGGATTCCAGAATCTGAAAAAGGCACACAAGAACTATCTAAACCTTCAAAAAATTTTCGCGTACGTTCATTTCGGTGGCTATAACTCTTTTATAAAAAAATGGGAAGCCCTACTTTTTACGCCAGACACCGTCGATGCTAGCGCATCGAATTATAAAAGGCTAAAACCTTCCGAAAGACCTTTTTGGAAAACCAAAAGGTCTTTCGATAAAAAGTTCTTTTTAAAGATGGTACGGCGTTATTTTGATTTAAAACTTCAGTTTTTTATCCAAAAAGTCTCGATTTAAGCTCGATAATCAACACTGCCGTAAAAAGCAAAATAACCAGCAAAGCAAAAAACGTTGCACAATTGTATTGGCCTTTTTTAGGTACATATAACCGGGAAGTACGCCAAAAATAATGTTACAGCCAATGCCGGCACCCAAATCTAAGGCTTTCAAAAACAAATGTTGTGTTGTAAAGGTTATCACCAAAGGAATTCCCAACACGATACCGAATACTATCCATTTCTTAAGTTTATAGGGCTCGATAAATTTTATGATACTTTCCCCTACCGCAAGATAAGAAGTCGCAATGGCCAAAAAGGCAAAAACGCTACCGGCCAAAACAAATGCTGGACTCCCAAGCTGCTGACTTAGCGGTACGGTTGCCGGTAACCCTTTTGCAAAAGCTTCCAAAATAGAAGGTGAGCCGTTCAACGGCAAATTCCCCATAACCAGCCACAAAAAAAAGAAGTTAATCCCAAAAGTAATGACCGAGCTGACGATAACGACATTACGTGCAAAATAATAATTATTTTGAGTAATTTGCAAGACTATCGGCAATGTGTTGTGGAATCCATAGCTGCACAGAAAAACCGGAAAAATATAGGGGAAAAACTTCCATTCTACCCATTTAAGGTGTCCATTT
>CAZDSI010000018.1:17022-27648 GCA_964508215.1 uncultured Opitutales bacterium | reverse complement strand
GGTAAGGAAGCGCAATTTCGATACAAATACCTTATTATGCCCAAAGGCATGCAATAACTCCCAACGACATTCTTAATAAGGTAAGGAAGCGCAATTTCGATACAAATACCTTTTGACATTCAAATGTTTCGCCCTTTACTTAGTAAAAACTTGCCCTGCTCAGATGGTGGAATGGCAGACACGCACGCTTGAGGGGCGTGTGCCGTAAGGCGTAGGGGTTCAAGTCCCCTTCTGAGCACCATTTTTTATTTTCCTTATGTTGGATATTCATTTTTTCAGGACTTCCTTTACAGCAGTTAAAGAAGGAATTGATAAGAAACGGTTCACATGCGATTTGAGTCACATTCAAAATTTGGACACAAAGAGGTTAGATGCCTTAAAGGCGTTTGAATCCGCAAGAGCTGAACAGCAAAAGGCTAACAAGGAAATTTCAAGCTTAGATAAAAAATCTGAGTCCTTCCAAAAACGTTTGGCCGACCTGAAAACCTTATCCACAAGAGTCAAAGAATTAGAGAACGCATACAAGGAATGTGAAAATGAATGGCGGCTACAGTGGTTAACGGTTCCGAATATTCCACATCCATCGGTTCCAGTGGGAAAGACTGCGGAGGATAACCAGGTTGCGTATACTTGGGGTGATAGAGAAAAAATTTCTTCGCATGCCTGCCCACATTACGAAATTCCGAATTTCGAACAAGGAATCGATTTTTCTCGCGGCAGCAAAGTCATGGGTGCTGGTTTCCCATTTTACAAGGGAGATCTCGCAAAGTTAGTTCGAGCACTTGTTCAGTTCTTTTTAGAAGAAGCCGAGCAAAATGGGTATTTTGAGGTATGGCCACCGTTGGTAGTCAACACCGAAAGTGCGACGGCTACCGGCCAGTTGCCCGATAAAGAAGGTCTTATGTATACCGTTGGTAATGCTGGGATTGATGAAGGTTATTTGGTCCCAACGGCCGAAGTGCCGGTTACCAATTTCTTTCGTAACGAAATTTTCTCGGAAGCTGAATTACCCAAAAAGTTCTGCGCATACACACCTTGTTTTCGAAGAGAGGCCGGAAGCTGGGGAAAAGATGTACGTGGATTAAACCGCTTACACCAATTCGATAAAGTTGAGCTAGTTCGCTGGGAACTCCCCGAAAACGGGTTGGAAGCTTTGGATGATTTAAGGAAAGATGCGGAACGTATTCTACAAAAATTAGAGCTTCCCTATCGTGTGCTTTTAATTTGTAGCGGAGACATGGGTTTTCCGCATGCTAAACAGTACGACTTGGAGGTCTGGGCTGGTGGGCAGAAAAAATGGCTTGAGGTTTCAAGTTGCAGTAACTTTACCGATTTTCAGGCTAGAAGGGCAAATATTCGTTATCGGACCAAAGAAGGGCAGTTAGCTTTCATGCATACATTGAACGGTTCTGGGTTAGCTGTGCCGCGTACGTTGGCCGCGCTTTTAGAAAACAATATCCAGGCCGATGGCACTGTTCGCCTCCCAAGTGTTCTTCATAAATGGCTTCCAAAAGGCTATATAAGTTTCAAGTAAAGTTTCTTTCCAAACTTCAAAAAATGCCTTCACTACGATGAGAGCATTTTAACGGCTGCCAACGCTACAAAAAAGGAACGTTTTTATTCAGAAGAAATAAATAAGAACACAGGGTCCCCATAGGTTCCTATTTCAACGCTCAAGATGGCCTTGATAAGAGATGAAGAATATTTTACCTAGAAGTATTGTGGTTATTGTTAAACGGTCTTTTTGCTGCGGCTGCTAAAAATTCAGGCGTTAGGGTGCCCTTTATGAAATTGGCCGCTTCTTCAACATCGTCCACAATTCTAAATAAATTTACATCTTGTGGAGCAATAAATCCCCAATCAATCATTTCTTTAAAATTAACGACGTTTTCCCAATATTCTCGCCCAAACAATACAATCGGGAATAGTTTGATTTTCCCAGTTTGTGCCAAGGTTAACACTTCAAAAACTTCGTCAAAGGTTCCAATGCCTCCTGGGAAAGCAACAAGTGCTCTTGTCATATACAAGAGCCAATATTTTCGCATGAAAAAGTAATGAAATTGGAAACTGACGCTTGAATCACAGTACATGTTTAAACGTTGTTCATGAGGTAAAGTGATTGTCATACCGATGGGAACACCGCCGGCTTCAGAAGTACCTCTATTTGCTGCTTCCATAACACCGGGGCCACCACCTGTAATAATGTGTGGCCGATCGCTGTCCTCCGGAATTCCCAGACTCCAATGTGTGAGTAAGTAGGCCAACTCCTTGGCCTTTTCGTAGTATTCAACCGCTTTAGCTATTTTTTTCGCCGTTTTATGCTGAGTTTTATCAAACCCTTCCGGCGCAGGGATTCTGGCAGAGCCAAAAAAAACAATGGTGTGGCTAATATTGTGCCGCTTAAACCGAGCAAGTGGCTCCAAGTATTCGCTTAATATCCGTATTGGCCTTGCATCGGCGCTGTTTAAAAACTGGTCGTTATTATAAGCTTTTGGAATGTCAGTAAATTCCATGGTATTAAATTTTTACTCTCTTTTCGTTAAAAAAATTGCTGATAAACGGCCCATTTTACTCGCTTGATAAAAAAAAGAAACAAAAAATTCAGTAAACTATAGCGTTGCTTCCGTTTTGAATCTTTATAACGATTTTAGCTTCTATCAGGTAAAATAATTACCTTTAAATATTTTCATTGATTTATAATTTTTTCATCGCAAAAATTACTTACAAATGCCAAACGCTCCGGTTATTAAGGTCAACCATTTACTAAAATTTTATGGTGCGTATAAGGCATTGGATAATCTTTCTTTTGATATCGATGAAGGGTCCATTGTAGGATTTCTTGGCCCAAATGGTGCCGGTAAGACGACTACCTTACGTATCTTGTCTGGAATTATTCCGGCTTCATCGGGAAGTGTTTTCTTTAAAGGATTACCATTGAGTATTAACGGTAAAATAATTCGAAAAAATATAGGGTATATGCCCGAAAATAATCCTCTTCCCGAAGATATGCGTGTAAGCGAATACCTTACTTTACGCGCGAAATTGAAAGAAATACCTTCGAGGCAAATTAAAAAAGCTGTTGATTCATCGATGGAAAAATGCGATTTGCACCGTACAGCTTCAAATAAAATAATTGGAAAGCTTTCGAAAGGTTTTCGTCAGCGTGTTGGCATTGCCGATGTTTTACTGGCGAATCCGTCGGTTGCTATTTTCGATGAGCCCACAATTGGTCTAGATCCCCATCAAATTTTAAGCATACGTCAGTTGCTTCAAAGTCTGAAAGGGAAGACAACAGTCATTTTTTCGAGCCATATCTTACCCGAAATAGAAGCTTCATGCTCTCATTTAATTATTATTGATCATGGAAGAATTGTTGCCACTGGTACCCCTCAGAAATTAAGAGAAGAAATAAGTATTCCTACCGGCTATGAAACGACGTTGCAAAGTTCTCCTGAAGCCTTGGTAAAGCTTCTATCAAGCTTTCCCCCATGTAAGGTATACGTTAAAAATGCGATACCGCAGACCGACGGATTTTTTCAATATACGCTCGAGACGGATTGTCAAAGATTGCGAACAGAGCAATTGACACAATTTTTGATCGAAAACCATATTCCCCTAAAAAGCTTTACGCTGCAGGAAGTTTCCCTTGAAAAGCTTTTTCTTTCACTGACACAAAGACCTTGGAAACAAAGCCAGTAGTATGTATCATTTTTGGACTTTATTAAAGCACGAATGGAAGAGGTTGTTTTTAAGCCCAACTTCTTATATCATCGCCTGCTTGTTTTTAATTTTGATGGGTACCGATTATTTGTTTATTCTTCTTGAATATACCCATAATCCTATGGATGTGTCCAGTGTGCACCCGTTATTTGAAACGTTTTGGTTGCCAACACTTTTTGTTGTGCCGCTTTTAACCATGAAAACCTTATCGGAAGAAAGGCGTTTGGGCACACTTGAAACGTTATTGGCAACACCGACAAGCCTTACGAGCGTTATTTTGAGTAAGTTCTTTAGCCTTTATAGCTTTTATATTTTGTTATGGTTGTTAACCCTTATTTATCCGATTATCGCGCAGGGTACTTTAAAATTAGCGAGTACGCACCCTCCCTTATATACCGCTGACGCACTAATAGGAGGCTTTATTTTCATTCTCCTAAGTTCAGGTATTTTTATAAGTGTTGGCTTGTTTACAAGCGCCTTAACCAAAAACCAATTGGTTGCAGGCTTGTTTTGTTTTTGCGTTCTTTTTGGAATTTTGGTTGGAAGCAAGTTACTTACTGATCTTCCATGGTGGCATTTAAAAGGTAATCTTTATGATGCTTACGCCAACTTTTTTCAACATTTGGATGAACTGTCGCGCGGAATATTGGATACTCGCATTTACATATTTTATTTAACCGGTACTTTTCTATTCTTGGCGTTAACGAAAATTATTCTGGAAATGCAGAACCTGAGATGAAAGCCTTTGAAGATTTTAGATGGGTTAGGTATTTTAATCGTCTTAACGGTATCTTACAGATGGCCCTTGTGTGTCTACTGATTATCGGGCTTCATCTTTTGTCTCTAAGATTTTATTCCCGTAAAGATTTTTCAACGAAAAGATATTATAGCCTCAGCGCCGAAACCCTTGCTTATTTAAAACGGGTTGATAAACCCTTAAATATTTTTGTTGTTCTCTCAACTTACTCACAAAATAAAAATGTAAAGCAATTCTTTAACAACGTTCAATACCTTCTAAAAGCTTACCAAAAATCATTTGATGAAGAAAATAAAGCGTTGCGCATATCTTATGTTGACCCTTTTCGAGACCGTAAAGAGCTCGAAATGCTTATGGAGCGCTACAAGCTAACCGAAGAAAATGCGGTTATTGTTGTGCAAGAGAACCGCTTTAAGGTTTTGCCAATGAACGAATTTTATACAACCGATGTTCCCGCAAAATTTCAAGGTGAGAGCGCACTAACCTTAGCTATCCTTAATTTAACACAATCAAAACCGAAAAGCATTTATTGGATAACAGGACATGGAGAAATCGATTTTCAAAATGTTCATCCGCAAAATGGAGCATCTCTTGCATTACAATCTCTTGTGCAAAATAATATGCAAGTTAAGGCATTGCCCTATGCTATTAACATCCCAGAGGATGCCGATCTTATAATAGCCTGTGGACCGCAAACCAGTTTCTTGCCAAAAGAAACAAGAGAATTAAAACATTATCTTCAGCAGCGTAATGGACGTTTTATTGCTTTTTTACCGCCGGTTTACGAGCATGGATTAGATGCGTTGCTTCATGATTGGGGTATTTCGGCCGATGACCGTTTGGTCGTTGATAACGGCAAAGATGTTCTGTCCAGTGATGGTGACCTTTTAATTCGCCGTCTAAAAGCTCATCCTATTACAAATTTATTGATTCAAAACAACCTTGGGCTTGTTTTTGGATTTATCCGGCCTGTTCGGCCAGATCTTACAACGTCTCTTAGCAAACAAAAGCAATGTACACCTTTGTTGTATGCTTCGGATACCAGTTGGGCAAAAAAAGATTATGCCTCCAAGGACCTTTCTTTCGATGCCAATTACGACCTACGAGGACCTTTCCCAATCGCCATGCTGGCAGAGCGAAAAATAAGTACGGATATTGGTATACAAATTCCCGGAGGATGTTTGCTTGTTTTTGGTTGTAGTGATTGGATAACCAACTCAAAATTGCGTTTACTTGGGAATCGTTGGTTGTTTTTGAATGCTGTCAAATGGGCATTAGAGCAAGAAGAAAGCTTACATATCCCCCCAAAAGCTCTGGAAGAGTATACCCTTAACGCTTCTCAACAGAAATTTTTACTCTTAGTTTTAAACTTCTTGATCTTACCGTTGTCCTTATTCTTTATGGGAACCATTGTCTTTTTTATACGAAAAGAGTAATTTATGCGCTGGAAATCAACCTTGTTTTTATTGTTGGCAAATCTGTTTGTATTTGCCACATTTTACATTGTCTCTCGAAAGTCCCCGCTTTTGGTTCAAGCGGAAAATAATTTTTCTTCGGCACTATTAAAAGATATTGCTTGGATTGAAATTCGAGCAGCACTTGGGAAAGAAACTTATCGATTTGAACGTCGTGTTCATGATTGGGAAATTATCAAGCCTTGGCGTTGGCCAGCCAATACTTTTGCAATTGAAAAACTTTTAACCCAACTTCGGTTTCTTGAGAAGGAAGTTTCTTTTTCGGTAAGTTCAATTGCACAGTCGAATCAAACTCTTGCCGATTATGGGTTACAAGAACCTCTTTTGACTTTAGTCCTTGGTACAACACAACAGGAACTAAAACTTAAGATTGGGCAACAGACACAGGTTGGTAATCGGCTTTACGTACTTGACGAACAAAATCAACAAATTATCGCCGTAAAAAAAGAAAGCTTAGATACCTTGCTTATGCCAAAAGAAGATTGGTATAATAACTATTTAATTAACAACGCGTTGGGTGAAACACGTTCTCTTGGTTTTAAAAACAAACTATCTCAAATACTTTTGATAAAAGAAGGTAAAGAATGGTTGTTTAAAACCCCTATAACAGCTAAAGCGAATACCATTAAAGTAGAACTCTTGTTAGAGGAATTACAAAACATTAGCATTATTAAATTCTTGGAATTTCCTCCCATTGATGTCACCACGGTTATTGAAAATAATGATAACAAAGGCTATGTCCTGACGTTGGTTGGCGATAATTTTAACCAAAACATTACCTTCTATCCAATACCTAAGGAAGCGAACAGCTATTGGGGTAAAATGGATGGTTACGAGCGAATTTTTTTAATACAATCTTATGCGATTAATCGTCTTCTAGAGGCTCAGGAGACACTGCGTGAGCACCAGGTTTTTAACTTTGACCCTAACAGTATCCAAGAAATTGTTTACAGTTCGAGCAATGAGAGAATTGGGCTGCAACGTATTCAGGAAAACCAATGGAAGATTTTTTCTTCACTACAAATACCAATGAAGAATGATAAGGCTGATACCGCCAAGGTAAATTTACTCTTGATGCATTTAAAAATGTTGATGGCCGAAAAATTTGTAAATGATACCCCAACTTTGGAGGAGCTAAAGGAATTAAAGCTTGATGAGACCTGTACGACACGGCTGATTTTAAAAACCCAAGCTCAGTCCTATGAACTCTTAATGGCCGAAACCAATGAACATTTTTATGCGAAGTTGGCCAATGAGTCGTGTGTTTTTGAGCTTCATCCGAGTTATAAGAATTACCTAAATATTGGTTTAGGTGAATACCAGGATAAAACTATATGGGAATGGCTAAAAACAGAGCGTATGCAATCTATTGAAATTTCGCATTACGAACAATGTTTGTTCAAATATGCGTTTAACCCCGTAAGTGGCCAATGGGTGTGTGTTAAAGGGAAAGATCCTTCGGATAAAACCATTAATTTTATCTTAAACCATGTAAATTTATTCAAAACGAAGAAATATCTTTTAGAGGTTTTGCCATTGCAATGGCCTTTTATTGACACAAACGGTTTGTTATGGCCATACCATATAAAATTTCAAAGCTTTGACGGTATCCGTACACGTAACTATGATTTGTGGTTGTCATCACGATTGGGGGCATCCTTGCAGATCGCAAAATATGGTATTCAGATATTTTGTCTTACGCAGAGTTGGATAAATGCCTTATTTGAGATAATTGAAAAACCTTCTTTCGAGGAAGCCGCATATAGTTTAAATCCAAAACCTTGAAGTTTTTAAGCAAATTTTTGAATTTCTTGTTGGTTGGGCTGTTGCTTTGCCAAGTCATGGTTATCTTGTTTTTTTTCAAAAATCCAAATGGTATTCCTCTCTCGTCGCATAGGTTAAAACAGCATGTGTCTCTACCTTTTGAGATGCATTTTTCCGAAGCTTTCCTTACAAGAAAATTTACACTCTATCTTAAAGACTTACGCTTAACTTACAACAACTGGCAAATCAAAATACCTACTGTAATTTTACAACCGAATTGGTTTCGATCTTTTTCTCAAAAACGATTTTATTTTCATTCGGCAAAAATCTTTGGTGGAAGTGTTGAAGAAGGTACTGTCCCCATTTTAAACACTCTAAACGCAAAGGTTCTTTATGGGGAAGGGCTTGATGCCATTTCTTTGGCTTTATTTTGTAAAATTGGCTGTGAAAATGTTGTGACCTTATTTACATTGCCAATCCCTGTAAAAGGTTTACTGCGACTTTTATCCAATAGCCCTTCTAAAGAAAAACTAAAAATTGGTCATCTTGACTTCATAAAGGGCATTAACCTAAGCATAAGGGTTTCTTCAAGACTTGAAACATGTATTGCTTTTCATTCAAAAGAAGATTGTTTTTTTGATCCTAAATTCGGGAAATACACGTCAGCTATAGGACAGGTTAAAACCGAAGATTTTAACCGATGGTGGGTAAAAGGGTTTTTAAACGGAGTACAATTTTGGGGCGGTTGTTCTCCAAGGGTGTCCTTTGAGGCACAATACGATTTTGGACATAAAACTTTTAAAAATTTTCGTTTGGGTGGTATTTGGGAGCAGTCTTTTGTGAGAAATTTAAGCCCTGTTTTTTATGCTCTTATTCCAAATCTAGAAATAGGTAAATCCAAACAAAAAATACCCTTCGGAACTTATGGTCTAAGCGAGCCCTGTTTAGCCACAAGCATTGATTTTAAAAACACAACGAGGGACACGGGGATTTTTAATGGACAATACAGTTTCTCACCCATGTTTTTAGAAACTATAATAGGTCAAAATGATATTAAAGGCATTCGTTTTCAAGCGCCTGTAAATGGTTATTTCACAGCCGATAGCAATCTTCAAAAGCTGAAGGCGAAAATTTTTGCGAAGGATTTTTTTCATCATGAGGCCTTTGTGAAAAGCATGGTCGGTAAGCTAAAGTGTTCAAAGGAGAAGGTTGTCATAAACGTTGATGAATTGAAGACCAAAGATTTTTCACTAAATGGTAAGTTCAAATACATACCTTCCACTTCGAGAGGGCAATTAATCGTTCAAGGAAGTTTAGATCCAACTTGTTTATACCCTTACATTTCGATTTTACCAAAATGGTGGGAAGCCTTTTGGGAATCTTTTAAATTTTCACAGTTTCCTTACGGTGATACGATTGTTGAATTCAATGCGAAAGATCCAAACGATTTTTTTTGCTTTGGGAGCGTTCAGGCCAAAAACTTTTTATTCAACGATGTAACGCATGTAGAGCAATTTCAATTAAGATTTGGTAGTGTGCCCGGTTATTGTTGGTTTTTTACACCCTTGCTTCGTACCACTTCGGGGAGGATGCAGGCCGAAGTGGGTTGGCCTTATTCGCTCAAAAACGAACGCAACGAGAAATGGTACATTAAAGGTTATTCTAACGTATCTTTAGAAGATTGGAGTGTTATTCTTAAATTTTTTGGAACTGAAAATGTCGATAAAATTTTGGCCATTCTTACACAACCTAAAGATTGTCCAAAAATCCTGTTTAACGGTTATATTTACGGCAATGAATATTCAAAAAAAATTAACGCCCCTTTAAACATTACAGGGGATTTCGATATGACATCTGTCTTTTATCTGCCGTGTAAAAACCTTCATATTTCGTTACGTAAATGGCCCGATGCTTTATTTTGCGATAACTTTAGGTTTTGGTTGGGTGACGATGGCCAAGGACAAGGTCACTTTCAAATTAAAGGCCAAGACCAGCTTTTTTTCAATTTCAAGTTTCACAAAATTCAAAGCAAAATTTTATTTAAGAATATTCAATTACTCAGTGATTGGTTTAAGGATACGCAGAATTCATACGACGGTCTTCTCTTCGGGCACGCTAGTGGTCAAGGAATAATCGGTAACCCACGTTCATTCGAAATTGAAGGACAAGCAAACTTCAAATGTAAAAACCTTGCACAGATTCATCTTTTTGGCCCCTTGTCTGAATTGTTGTCAAAAACACCTTTTGCATTATCTTCCGTTAGGCTCGATGAAGCGTTAAGCGATTTTCATATTAAAGACCTCTGTTTAAAAAGCTCAAATACTCAAATAATGGGTCCAACAACTCGAGTCAGGGGGGATGGTGAAATTAATTTAGAAAACGGGGACGTTGACGCTCATTTGCGTTTTTCCTTTTTAGATTATCAAAGGGTTAAAGTTCCGGTTGTGAGACACTTGTTGCGTATTTTTCAACCGATTTCAAAGGGGTTTGAAGCCAAACTTTCCGGTTCATTTCAAGAACCCAAATGGATGGTTTGGTTTAATCCACTGCGTTTTTTAACGCCATAGTTTTAGGCTTGTGCCCTGCCCAATTTTGTCACAAGCTTAAGCCATGTGCGCGCAAGTAGTGTTGGGTGAACGCGATGTTAAATCATTAAAATTTGCAAAAGCAACGGCGCTTTTCCGACAGATGCAATTGATGGATCCTGAAGAGGTAGTTAAATTGCTTCCAAATGCGGATATTGAATGCTATTCACCTTTAACTCGCACGCGTCGTTTTGTAGATTTTTGGAATAAATGTCTAAAAGGTTGGATAAGCCTTAAAGATAAAACTCGCAAACTTTTCGCCCCAAAAGTAAGTTCTTTAAAAAAAAGGAAAGCTTCGGTTGTAAAAAATGAGGCGGCTTATCAG
>CAZDSI010000018.1:0-17003 GCA_964508215.1 uncultured Opitutales bacterium | reverse complement strand
AATGGAATATTCAAAATGTTCTTCAATGTATTTTGAGTTCTCCACAAACCATAAATCAAATTCATGGACTTTCTGCAGAGCTTCGTTTTTTAGATTTGAGACATGTTTTTTGCCCAGAACAAGTGATGCAGGTGGCAATTTTAGGCAACCTAAGGGTGCTTTCCGAAAACGAACTTGAAATAGTATCGGATCACATAGCAAATGTGGAGAATTCAATACTTGATGGTCGTATGCCGGATGTCCCGCGTTTTCTACCCGAAATACGACGTTCACTCGCCCTGACAGTTGCCTTGAGAAAAGAATATCAGCTTTTAAAGGCTGGTAATCGTACCGAACCAAAGACTCCTCTGGCGTGTAATGTGGAGTTCCATCTCCAATGAAAAACTATTACGATATTTTGGGTGTTTCGGCCGAAGCCTCTGATGAGGAGATTAAAAACGCATACCGTAAACTGGCAAAAAAATTTCATCCCGATATAAATGGTGGTGATACTTTCTTTAAGCACCATTTTCAGCAAATACAGGAAGCCTATGATACGCTTTCGAATCCTTTAAAACGCCAACAATACAATTTTCAAAATCAAGCCCCAAAGGCACAAGAAAAGGTTCAGGATTTTAAGGTCGATGACCTCGAAAGAAAAATTTTTGCTTATCAAAAACAGAACGAACAATTTCGACGGTACCAGCAAGTGCATGTTCAACAGGTACGTGGTAATGCTTCAGGTTCGACGGTAGCTCATTGGAATATTAACACCCTTATCTATCTGATGTCGGGATTTTTCATATTTTTAGGTGTTTTGCTAACCCTTGTCTTGTTTTTTAACAGCCAAGCTCCGGGAGATAAGTTGGTCGCTTTACTTATGAAGACTATTTTTGAAGGTTCGGGAATCGGTATTATTTTAGCCGTTTTCGGGTGGGGGGTTTTGTGTTTTTATCAAAAAAATAGGAAATAAGTTTTTTGTGGAATTGAACCAATATGGCAATAATTTTGTAATACGAACCAAAGAAAATTACAGGATTATTATTTTTCTTTAGCTACTCGCTTTTGTTTTTATCGTCACTAGAGCAAAAGAGTTTTTGGATTCTATCCAGGATTGAGCCCTTAACATTTCAAAAAATCTTCCTTTACAAAATCGGTAAACGAAAAAACAATCGACGATAAATGAAAAAGGGGCTCCTCGGCATTTTAAGTGTTTTTTGTTTGCAATTTTCGCTTCTTGGCTTGAACAACAAATTGCCGCCGTCGGTACTTGTTGGGACTTGTGCCGATAACAATCCTTTTGAGTTTTACACCATTAAGAATGGCAAAGAAGTTTTAACAGGCTTCGATATTGAACTTTGCCAGCTTATTGCGAAACAACTAAACATCCATATTGTCCATAAAGATTTTCGGTTTAATGGGCTTTTGCCAGCCATCACAACGAACAGTATACAGTGGGCTATTGCGGCGATAACTCCAACCGAGGAAAGAAATCAACAAGTCGATTTTTCGATACCATATTTAAAGGACAGTGCTGCCCTTATTTCGCTTAAAGAAGTGACATTACAAAGCGTACAAGGATTAAATTCAACGCATGTTATTGGAGTACAGTTGGGAACAACACATGAAAACAATGCAAGGAAGCAGCTTACTCACGAAATATTATTAAGGTCTTATCCTAGGGTCCAGGAAATGGTGCAGGATTTAAGATTAAAACGAATTTCGGGTGTTATCGTTGGCGAAAGCGAAGCGAAAAAAATTGTACATCTAAATTCGCAATTATGTTACATCCTACTTCCGTGGTCTGATGACAAGGCGATTGCCTTGCCAAAACACTCTCCTTGGCTAGTAAGAATAAACAAAGCAATTGAAGCGTTGGAAAAAAACGGGGAGTTAAGCCAGCTGGTTCAAAAATGGAAGGTTGATCCCAATATCGACGATGAAAGCTTTGACAGCCAAAAATTTCATTTCGAAATAATCTGGCCTTCGGCTGGATACTTGCTGAAAGGATTTTTACTGAATATTCAATACGTTCTGTGTGCTTTATTTTTAGGCGTATGCTTTGGAATAATTTTGACCGTATGCCGGTTAAGCCACTTTAAACTCCTCAATTATGCGGCAAGCTTTTATGTGTCTGTTTTTAGAGGAACACCACTTCTTTTACAACTCAGTTTAGTTTACTACGCTTGGCCGCAGCTAATGAATGTACGGTTAAGTGCGTTTCAAGCCGGAGTAATGGCTTTTTCGTTAAATTCTGGAGCATACGTCTCTGAAATTTTAAGAAGTGGGTTTAACGGTGTACCGCTTGGTCAATGGGAGGCTGCAAAGGTTTTAGGGATTCCAATGCCCAAAATTTGGCGTGATATCGTTTTGCCCCAAGCCTTTCGTAATAGCTTGCCTTCGTTAGCCAACGAAATGATCGATCTGTTGAAAGAATCTGCTTTGATATCGGTTATTGGCGAAGCGGATTTGTTATGTCGAGCCAATCAACTTGCTTCCGAACATTATTTATTTTTTGAGCCGCTTATTCTGGCCGCTTGTTGTTATTACATTGCCGTTGTATTATTAAGCGGGGGAGTTAAATATTTAGAAAAACGTATGCGAATTTATGCTAGTCATTAAAGGAGTAAAAAAGCGCCTCGGAAATTTAAATGTGTTGA
This sequence comes from uncultured Opitutales bacterium, assembly GCA_964508215.1. Lineage (GTDB taxonomy): Bacteria > Verrucomicrobiota > Verrucomicrobiia > Opitutales > UBA9783 > CAZDSI01. The sequence goes on along the minus strand of CAZDSI010000018.1, from coordinate 14,364 downwards.
ACGGGATTGATACCGAATTCAACACGGGCGAAACTATAGCTATCTTGGGGTCATCCGGTGGTGGTAAAACAACCTTTTTACGTTGCCTAGCTAATCTGATTACACCCGACGAAGGATCCATTATCTTTCATGGTATGTCTCTAGCAAAAACACGTGCGGGAACCGTAGGACTCGTATCTCAGAATTGGGATTTATTTAACAATATGACCGTACAAGAAAACGTGGTTTATGCCCTAATCCATGTTTTAAAGCTTTCCCAAGAAGAGGCTCAAAAAAAAGCCGAAGAACTTTTGAGTGAATTGCATATTTTGGGGCAAAAAAATGCTTACCCTTCACAACTTTCAGGTGGGCAGAAACAACGGGCTGCCATTGCCAGAGCAATGGCGATGAACCCACAGGTGTTGCTTTTTGATGAACCGACATCGGCCCTTGATCCCGTCATGACGTTACAAGTTGTCAAATTGTTTCAATCTTTTGCCGCCAAAAAAATACTTTTGGTTATGGCTTCTCACGATTTGCATTTTGTACAAAAGGTTGCCACTCGTGTGCTTTTCCTTCACAAGGGTGTGATCACCGAGGATGCAGAGTGTGCGAAATTTTTTGCTCAACCCCAAAGTCTACCGGTAAAATCCTTTTTAAAGGGCGCAGTTTTTGCATAATTACACTTGCTTTGCTTTTTTTTGTTTTTTATAGTTCAAAGGCCTTCCTTAACATAAAAGACAACAAAATGAATACAAATATTGCAACCAAACATTGTTCAAAGAAAAAAACTTCATCCTCAAACACCGATGCTATGTTTATGCACTCGTTTGAGTCCAATATGAATTCTTCAAATTCAGACTGCTGTGCCCATAAAAATTCCGCAAAAAAAAGCAGCCATAATGCTCAACATAGTGCCCAAACAATTATAAGGGCAAAAGTAAATGTTGGTTGGGGAAATCAATTATTCATTCGTGGCGAAGGAGCCGATTTAAGTTGGAACCAGGGTCAAGCCATGCAAAATGTTAATGATAACGAGTGGGAATGGACAACGAACAATGCCAATTCCTCAACACTCACCTTTAAATTCTTAATTAACGACCAGCAGTGGAATAACGGCGATAATTACTCTACTGCAGCTGGGTTGGAAACAACGATTGAACCAAATTTCTAATAAAAATTTTAACTCTAGCAAATAATAGCCCTGGATAAATTATTCGGGGCTTTTTATTTAGTTTATCTTTCCACTTCTTTCCCATTAATCCAAAAGAATTTTTCCTTGATAAAAGGCATGTTTTTTACATTTCATAAGGCATGCAAAATATAAAATTCTTAAATGTAGACGTCGGGAAAACTTGTCCTTTGAGAGTAAAACGTGATGTGTTCGATAATACGGGCAAAAAAATAGGGACAAAACTCCTTTCTTTTTTTGCCCTACTTTTTTTTAGTCTGTGGGCACCGTGTTATGGTGTAGGAGATGGGGATAAAATTGTTCCAGTAACAACGTCGTCGTCCACCTTAACAACAACGAGCACAACGTTAAGCTCTACATATAGGTACCATTTCTCTCCAAGCGAGGATAGTGCGGCACTTTTTAACCATTTAATACATTATGGCCTAGATGGTGTTGAGGCTAGATTCATAAATATGCGGGAGCTAAATTTAGAATTCGCGGAATCAATTATGGACGATTATAAGAAGTGGGAAGATTTCATAATAAGAGACGAAGACGAGCTTATCCGTAACCCTTATAATTGTGTAGTTGAAGAAAAAAATTCCATTAGGATATTACAAACCACCAGGTTAACAGGAGTTTCACAATATGCCTTTATGGAAAGGGTTCGCCCTTTCGCAAATTTTCTTGAAAAGTTAAATGCAAACTTATCAGGATTAAATTTACCAAGCCTCGAAAAGGCTATTTTGCCCAAATATTTAAGCCAAGAAGCAATAACACAATTCGTAAGGAACCATACACGCACGTTGAAAAGCTTGGCTGTTCCTTTAGCCGAAGATACAGATATCCAAAACTACGAAGGCCTTAAAAATCGGGCGGAAATAACACTTATTGGTAGCATGAGCACTGTTTCAGGCGGAAAACTTATAATATTTGGAGATACCAATGACGTTATTAGGCAATACGCCGAGCGTATTGAGTGTTTGTCGTTTAAGGCCGCCGAAGACGGCTCGGCTCACCTTGAGCCTATACTTTGTTCAAGGCTTAACTTGGTTAGGTTTTATGGCTTAACCTTAAAAAACGCAGATAATAATTCGCAAGATATACATAGATTTTTAATAACAAATACGAAGAGGCTAAAAAGTATAAGAGTGGAAATCCATTTTGATATCTTACTTAATAAGGAAAACGAAAATGGCGTACTTTGTATGGACGCTCAAAAAGAGGAATATATAAAAAGTTTCTTAAAATTAATATGGCAATGGCGTTCTTATTGCGGGGGATTTGAACTTCACATAACAGTGGATGAAGCCCTGGCTTCCACTTCACCTTCAATTATGGGTTGTATAACCGAACTTATAAATATGAATAATGAATGTTCGTTTGTAACGTTAAACGTACAACCGTAAATATGAAATGAGGCTGACGGTAAGAGCCATGCTTTTTTTAACCCGAAGCATAGAAGGGCACAGATTAACCCCTAAGCTTATACCGGATGAATAAATATTTTTATTGTCAAATGTATAGTTTTATGCATTTCCATGGATGGATATGCAAAATATAAAACTCTTAAATGTAGATGTTGGGAAAATTCACACGTTTGAAATAAAACGTGATGTGTTCGATAATATGGGCAAAAAAATAGCGACGAAAGTCCTTTCATTTTTTGCCCTCGTTTGTTTTGGCCTAAGTGCACCGTGTTATGGTATGGAGGAAGATGGGAATGAAGCTGTTCCAGAATCACCCAAACTAACAACGGCTACCACTGGGAGCATGGCAACGAGAACCTATACGGTTAACACTACCACAACGACCACTACAACGTCGAATATTGAAGGTGGGCTATCTAATCTTTTAAAAGATTCTTTTCCAATCGAATTATTTGAGCAAGGTACGTACGATCATAAAAAATTCGAAAATTTTCCCTATAGAACCGAACGTACCATTCTAAGTGATGCTGTTTTAAAAGATAAAAAAATAATAAAGGAAGTCTGTCCTTAAAGTGCAGAAGATTCAAAAAAGAGCAGGGCGTTGGTTGGGCACATGCTACGCTGTGATTCCGAAGGTATTAACAGCGTATCCAACGAAATAACGGAGCTGCATTTGTCGTTTGTCGATCATATTATGGATGCCTGGCAGGATTTAATGTGTTGTCACGAATGCCACAACTTATGCCTTAGAGAAAGCCCGTTTAGACCTCTTGCCACTCTACCTGAAATATTAGATACTACCTTACGCGATATACGCTTGCCACGTCTTGCAAAGGCTCACTTACCAAAGTTTTCAAGCGTCAACACGGTAACAAGGTTTGTAAACAACCATTGGGGTACGTTAAAATTTTTGGACCTTGATCTAGGCCAAAATATGGACGCACAAGATTGGGAAGCGCCGGATCTGGATGCCCATAACGGCGATATGTTCACCAGATTACGCATTTTTGATTTCAGCTACGGCGATGAGGCGATGAAAAGAAGCTTAACTATACGAAAACGGCTCATAACCTTATAAGTTGGCTGTCACCCTTTCTTAAAGAATTATGCGTTTATGATGTGTCAGACCTAAGGGCTATTTTAGGTGGAGTTCATTGTCCAAAACTCACAAAATTAACCGTTGATAGTTCTGATGCCAATAACTTTATCAGCCGCCATGCTAAGCAGCTTAAAAGTTTATCGTATTCTTTATACCATCGAAATCGGCTTTGCCCAGTACGGTGTCGAAACCTTAAGGAAGTGGATTTTTATGGGGTGACTCTAGAAAATATGGGGGATATAAATAGGTTTTTAGGCATGCATGGGGGGCTTGAAAGTTTAACTATTTCATTTTACAGCATTAATTCCCAAGAAGAAGGCCAAGCGCCTTTCCCTTTCGTATGGTTACCAAACCTAAAAAATGTATCTTTATATTCCAAACACTTTAATGGTTTTTTTAGTACATACATATCAAACCTTTTAACACAAATTTCAATGGCGCAAGTCATTGAAAATCAGTGCAATTTAACGGAAATAACATTGTCCTCTTTCAGTAGAGATGACTTTAGCGTATTCGATTTGGCAATTTTTAATTCGAGTGGTGCGGTTTTTGGTGCGTTAAAAACTCTAAACATAAATATTGAAATGGATCTTTTGGGAATGCATCAAAAGGATAAGATATTGAACTTTTTAGCTCGGGTTAGGAAGTGGCACCCAAGCGCCGATATTAAGCTTAATATCGGCTACGAAGCCTTCTCCCGCTGGTTAACCACCGATGTTTCTGCCTTTTTTGGGCAACTTAAAAGCATGAGCAAAGGGCGCGTAACCGTTACGAAGAAATTCACATTTAAGTCTGATACACTCTGAACCTGTCGAAAGGGATGCCCTTGGAACGCGCCCAGAGGCATCCCTTTTATCCTCTAAAAAACACATTTCTCGAATATTTCTTTGCGATGGACAGAACTTTTTCGACTTTAGTCTTGTCGTTGTCTTGCGCTTTTATTTCCCCATTATCTGTGCGTTCTTTACAACTTTGAAAATACCAATGCGATTCCTGGGATAGATAGCGCCCTATAGTTTCGATATCCTGTTCATCGAGCAAATCCCAGCTTAGGGTCGTACGAAATTCGTAAGATTCTGCTGGGCGTCGTAAAAGCGTTTGAATCGAAGCCAAAACCTTATTCTCGATATTGTTTACCAAAGTTAGTCGATTATATTTTCCCGGTGAAGTTTTTAGGTCCATGGCAATATAGTTGACTGACAAATTTTCTAAAACGATCGGTTGGCTACCGTTAGTATCCAGTTTAACCTTTAGTCCTATCGTTTTAATCCACAAAATAAGTTCTGAAAGCTCTTGCGGATGCAAAGTTGGCTCACCACCGGTTATACAAACTCCGGTGATAAGCCGTTGTTTAGCTTCCATCAGGTACCCTTTAATTTCATTTAAAGTGTACCCTTCTTCGGCCACGGTTTCAATTAATGTTCGATTATGGCAATAGGGACAATCGAAATTACAACCCGGTATAAAAATAACACCGCAAACCTCTCCCGGATAATTTACGAGAGAGTGCTTGATAAAACCATACTTGCGCATTTTTTGATTTCTTCGCCGTCCTGAACAACTTGGAAAAACCCTTTATCAACGATTTTTACGAGTGCTGGCAGTGTTCTTATTTGAAACTTTTTTGCGTATTCAAAGCCTGATTTCTCGCTAACGTTCATAAATTGGCCCTGAAAAGATTGCTTACGTAAAAACTCTTTTATGGGTTTACACTTAACGCAATCGTCGCTGTAGAAAAATAGTGGCGAGCGTTCGACTGTAGGGGAAAGAGGGGTTCTTTCAACTGGCTTTGATCCATCCGCCGGTGTGCTTTCTTTTGACTGGGCGTTGGTTAAGCTTTCGCATTGAACAATCGGATCAACCGCAAAAGTTTTTCGGTCCTTGAATTCTGATTTTTTGCCTTTGTTCCAATTCTTTATAGGCCGATAATAGCCAGTTATGCGACTATAGACTTCCATTTCACCGCCACAGGTCGGACAACACTCGACTTCGCCTGAAACTCGTCCATGTTTTTCGCAGACTGAAAACGTTGGCGATATCGATAAATAGGGTAAACGAAAGTTTGTTAGAATTTGCTGAACAAGCTTTTTACATGAGTTATAATCGGGTAGCGACTCGCCCAAGAACGCGTGAAATACCGTCCCTCCTGTATACTTACGCTGCAGTTCTTCCTGAAGCGTTAAAGCATGGAAGAGATCATCGGTATAGCTTACCGGCAATTGACTTGAATTGGTGTAATAAGGGTCTTCTTCGCCGGAGTGAACAAGCTCGGGATAACGCACTTTATCGATTTTAGCTAAACGGTAAGCTGTACTTTCGGCTGGGGTTGCTTCAAGGTTATAAAGGTTGCCAGTTTCTTCCTGAATTTGGCTCAGCCGTTCGCGCATATGCGTTAAAACTTTTTCAGTAAACTGGTGTCCTTCCCTACCGGTAATCGGTGTTTTTAGAAAATTTAGGCAGCATTCGTGCATACCGACAATACCAATAGTTGAGAAGTGGTTGTTGAAATGGCTTAAGTAACGTTTGGTGTATGGAAATAAGCCTTGTTCCATAAGCTTTTGGACTGTTTTGCGCTTACATTCTAAGGATTCTTTTGCCAGATCCATAAGATGGTCTAAACGATTAAAAAATTCTTCTTCGGTTTTGCTAAGATAGCCAAGTCGTGGCATATTTAAAGTTACGACACCAATCGATCCGGTAAACTCATCGGCACCAAAAAGTCCACCGCCTCTTTTTCGCAATTCGCGTTTGTCCAACTGCAAACGGCAACACATACTGCGAACATCGGAGGGGTCCAAATCTGAATTTATAAAGTTTTGGAAATAGGGGGTGCCATATTTTGCCGTCATCTGAAATAACAAATTTGCATTCTCGCTATCCCAGTCGAAATCGTTGGTAATGTTGTAAGTTGGAATGGGGTAGGAAAATCCGCGACCGTTGGCGTCTCCTTCAAGCATTACTTCAAGAAAGGCTTTATTAATTAGATCCATTTCTTGGCTGCAATCACCGTAACAGAAATCGTCTTCTTTACCTCCGATAATGACCGGTTTGTTTTTTAAGTCTTTCGGACATGTCCAATCTAGGGTTATGTTTGAAAAGGGAGATTGTGTACCCCACCGAGAAGGTGTGTTTACGCTGTATACAAAACTTTGAATATGCTGTTTTACTTCCTTGTAAGATAAATTTTCCTTTTTAACAAAAGGTGCCAGGTACGTATCAAAACTCGAAAGTGCTTGTGCTCCGGCCCATTCATTTTGCATAGTTCCTAAAAAATTGATGATGTGCCAAATAGCGGTCGAAAAATGCTTTGCCGGTTTTGAATTTATTTTTCCCTTTACTCCTCCAAATCCTAATTCCAACAACTGTCTTAGGCTCCATCCGGCACAATAACCGGAAAACATCGATAGGTCGTGAATGTGAAAATCGCCTTCTTTATGTGCCTTAGCGATAGCAGGGTCATAAATATTGTTTAGCCAATAATTTGCCGTTACCGTACCGGCGTTGTGAAGGATGAGACCGCCAAGCGAGTAGTTGACGCTACTGTTTTCGTTGACACGCCAATCTTGCTGTTCCAGATAATCCTGCATCGTTTTTTGGATGTCCAGCATCAAGGATTTACCGTTGCGTAACTTGCTTCGTTGTTCTCTGTAGAGAATGTAGGCCTTGGCGATATCGACGTAACTTTCTTCCATCAAGACTTTCTCAACAATATCTTGTATTTCTTCAACGGCGGGAATTGTACGGTAATGGTAGCGTGTATTCAATTGACCAACCACTTTTTCAGTTAATGTTTTTGAAAGATCTTCATTTTCCTTTCCACGAACAGCGGAAAAAGCCCTACCAATTGCCTTAAGAATACGTTTTGCGTCAAAGGGTACGATTTTTCCGTCTCTTTTAATAATTTGCGTAATAGACATAAAATTTTTGAATTTTGGTTAAATTAAATATGGTTTGATCACCTCACCCAGTAGATGGTCTTTAGCAAGCGGAAAATTTAAAATGAAATATTTCGGAGTTTGGTAAAACAAGGATATGCTTCGTTAACCCCCGATGAAAAATAGAGATAAGCCACTTTTTAGAAAAATAATTTTGTACATGCATAAGAACCTCCTCGGGCATAAGTTTAGATATTGCAACTCAGGGATCTGGCTTAACTTTTGATAAGTATCACAGTTGCTGGACAGCATTGGATTTGCACCGAATTTCACCGAAGAATTACAATTCAAAATTTCCTTGCCAATCAAGTTAAATAGCCGTTTTTAGCGGTATTTTTAACGCTGATTGTTTTGGATGATTAGAAGGCTTTCACAGAAAAAATCCTCTGTCAAGGAATTAAAAACAAACACGAAGTACGTACTTGTGAATAAGGCTTACATGGCTTGAAAGCTTTTAAAATTTTTTTGGATATTTTTAAAATTTATGATTGTACAAATATCCTATATGCGAACGGCATATGAAAAAAACCGAAAGATCTTTTTTTTCTCAAAGATCCTTCGGTGACTTTTAGGGAATTTTGAGCTTATTTATACGGCCGTTGCGCTTAAAATTAGTGCAACAATTTTTAAAATACTCGGAGTAAGTTCAACTGCTGTTTTCAGGACAGATAAGCTTATATCACCGGTTTTTTTCATACACTCGGGGGTACAACAGGAACTTAACCAGCTGAAACAACCACAGTCACAACTACATTTTTGTGTTTGTTGAGTTTCGAGCTGTGCAGCCAGAGTATTTGCCAAAAATGTGGCTGTTTTATCAACGATACTTCCCGGTGTTTTGAGAAAGCCGGTAATCATTTCGGTTGTGATTTGCTGATCTTGTTGTAATGACTCGATCGCATGTATAATTTCTTCTGGAGATTTTTTACCACCAATATCTAAGTTGCTATCGCTAAATAAATTCCAAAGGCCTTCAAATGCTTCGTTGATTTGTTCTTGAGACCATTGTTGGTCACTTAATTTATTCCTTACGACTTCTCGCAAAATCTGATTGAGTATTCCATCCCCAATAACTTCGAGTCCGCTATTGGCTGCGATAATTGCGTTTAAAAAGTATTTATTGGGTGTTTGAAACTCGTACTTACGGCCTTCTGTTAGATCGGTGGCATACTTTTTGTCTAAAACCTTACGTTTAGGTTCAAATAAGGCTCTGCTGAAAACTTGCTTCCAAAAATTTGCCAACACGACCGTTTGGTCTTTATCCGAATTTGCTTTCAATGTTTCCTTTAGTTTTACACGACAACTTTCCTGTATTTGTGTGTGATATGTTAACCCTTCGGCTAAAACGGCTAAGCCTTGCAAAAATTCTTGTGTTACCTGCTCAAAGAGTGCTCGTTGTTGGTTTTCGCTTAATACTGTTTCTGCCCCGAATTTAAACCATCCGGCGTTTACCAAAGAGGTTGTTGAAACTAAGCTTAATAAGAATAAGCACAGGCGTTTTTTTAAGGTTTTCATAACCTTCAATAATAACAACCAAAAAGAATGAAGTAGAGAAAAATGTTTCTCTTTGTCTCGGGAGGCAGTCTGCAAAAGCATAAGGCGCTATGCGCTACCAAAAGACGTAAAACTTGGAATTTTTCGAGGGTTCTTTATCCTATTTGAAAGCTAAACCTGTAGCAACTGTTTTTCAACCAGTGTTTGGTAAAGAGTACATTCTTTCAAAAGACTTGAATGCGTTCCCTGCGCCACGCATTTCCCCTTATCCAGCACCACAATAACATCGGCATGTTGGATTGTGCTAAGCCGGTGTGCGATGGCTATAACGGTTTTATTTTTTCCTAAAAGATCAACCGCTTTTCGGACAAAATACTCGCTCTCCGAATCTAATGCCGATGTCGCTTCATCCAAAATAAGAATGGGTGCGTTTTTTAAAAAAGCACGGGCAAGCGCGATACGTTGTCGTTGTCCTCCTGATAAACGGCCGCCGCTGTCACCAACACGGGTTTCGTAGCCGTTTTCGAGCTTGCAAATGAAATCGTGAGCATAAGCGGCTTTTGCGGCGGCAATAATTTCGTCTTGTGAAGCCGAAAAATTGCCGACTCGCAAATTGTTAAAAACGGTATCGTTAAACAATACCGGATGTTGGGATACGAATCCGATATGATTTCTCAATGTAGCGAGCGAATAATTTTTTATATCTACATCATCAATTAAGATTTGCCCATGAGTTGTATCGTATAGCCGTGGCAGTAGTTTAATAAAGGTGGATTTACCGGCCCCGCTTGGGCCAACCAGGGCGCAGGTTGTTTGAGCCGAAATTTTTAAAGAAATATCTTCCAACGCCGAAGCAACACCTTTTTCAATATAGCGAAACGAAACATTTCGAAATTCAATTTCACCGGATATTTTTTCATTGAGCACAGGATTTAGAGGCTCGGTAATTTCTATTGGTGTTTGAATAACGTCGAGAATACGTTCTAAGGCTCCCGTAGAACGATGGATTTGCGCCCAAAGATTGCTGATTTTTTTGATGGGATCAAAGGCAAAATATAAGCCCATACCCATTGCACTGAAGACCGAAAAAGGGATCTTTTTTAGATAAGCGTAGACAAAAATTACGGCCAAAATGATAGCCGAAGTTACTTCCATCATGGGTTGTTGCATCTTTTGCCAACGTGTAACCTTTAATACGAAATCGTTAAAGATGTTCATTGCCCGCTTTAAGCGGTTGATCTCGTATTCTTCGAGCCGAAAAGTACGAACCTCTTGAACAGTATGCAAGTTTTCGCTCACCCGCTGTGTCATTGTGGCCTCTGAATTTTGCATATCGCGACCGTACTGTTTTACTTGCTTACGCAATAAACGAACGGGCAAAAAGCATAAGGGCATTGCGATCGCAAAAATCCCCAGGAATACAATATCATGACTTTGTATCGACAAATAGATCAGCCCTATAAACGCCGCGATCATTTGTAAGGGTTGCTTAAAAAATTCAGCCGCCATTTCTAGAATAAGGTCTTGTAAAGCTCTGGGGTCGCTGATCACGCGATTAATTAAATCTCCCGAATTGCGTGTGTCGAAATAGCGAAGCGACACGTATTGCAGATGGGTAAAAATATCTTCGCGCAATCCTTTTAAAATCTCAAGTCCACATTTGGTCATCCAATAAGTGCTTAAAAAGCCAAAAATTCCTCTCACAAAAAATGTAACGGGAATAAATAACGCAAGTATACCAATTTGCCAATTTGGATAAAGAAGCTCCTGTGTTTCAAAAATTTGTTTGAAAACTTTTTGAAAAATAACGGGAATCCCGAAACCACTGGTTACCCCATAGATAATGCCAAATATCAAGGCTAAAAAAAAGAGTCGCTTGTGTGGAGAAACGTAACGCCAGCTCAAGGCCCAAATATTGGTCTTCTTTGAATGCATTGTTTAAAAGATTAAGGGGCATCAAAGCAAAAGCAAGGGATAAAATCTCATTAGCTTGGGCAACACTGAATTAAGCTTTAATATTAAATGGCCTTTGAAAAGGCTTGGCTTATTACAGAAATAAATAGTCAGCTCAAGGCTTTGCGTCGTAAATTTTACAGTGCCTCATTTTCGTTATCATTATAGTTAAAACAATCCGATCTAAATGCGATGTTTTTTGAGGTAAACGAACTACTATTAGCCATCTTATGGCGGAGAGAGAGGGATTCGAACCCTCGAGGCCCCTTTTAAGAACCTACCTTCTTAGCAGGAAGGTGCTTTCGGCCGCTCAGCCATCTCTCCACACCTAGGTTCAAATAAGACGGGTTTAAGGTTTTGCGTCAAGATGCAATTATTGCTAATTGGGAGAAATAAATCTTACCCAATAAAGCGCCAAAAGTATCGTAAAAGATTCGCAAAACAAAGAGCTTTTTCGCCCATCTTTAACCCAAAGACTTAGATTATAGATAGAGTATGGTTTTTAGGTACGATATTTTTCGTTGCAAGCTTTTGATTATAAAAGGTTCCTTAAAAGGGTTAAGGTACTTGGAAGTTATCACTTGGAGTTTTTAGAAGTTTTAGTGGTAAGCACTTTTGGAGCACTAACTACAAAACAATTTTGAGCGAAAAACGTGAGAACGATAGTTCCTTGAAGTTAACCTTAAGCGTTATAGGTAAATTGACATCCAATACCATTGGGTATGTAATTTTCTGCAAATTCCTTTTGAAAAATAGCCATAGCCTCTTTCCCCGTACAATGACAAGGAGAAACCGTTTTTACATCCATCTGTTTTAGTTTATTGGCTATCTTGTAAACCGCTTGTGCTGAAGAACGAAGGAGATGAAAACCACCAAAGATGGCAAGTATGTTTGAATTTGTTGCCTTTCGAACCCTGTGTGTAATACGATCTATGCCGGTGTGGCTGCAACCTGTCAGGATAATGGACCCTTGCGATGTTTTTATGGCGAGAACAAGCTCCCGTATAAAAAGTTTTGAGGAAACAATAAGATAAAATTCTTCGTCAATAGCCCGGTTATTTTTGATTGGATGAATACGTTCGGGCCAGTGGGAAAGTTCTTTTTCAAGCTTTTTATCCCAAGTTTTGGGTATATATATTTTTGCCTTATTATTTTTTTGAGCCAACCATAAAACACCGCCTTGGTGATCCCAGTGCTTGTGCGAAAGAATAACAATATCAATGGATTCTGGCTTGATAGAGGCTGCATTTAAATTGGCTTCAAGTATTTCAGCCTTAGCCCCCGTATCAAATAATATTTTGGCCTTGGGGTGGTCAATAATACATCCAAATCCCCAATCCGCTTTAAATCGACTATCGCCATCAATATTGTCGTAAACGGTTGTAATTTTTATCATAGTGCATCCTAGGCCCAAAGGAATCGAAAAATCCTGTGCTAATTATGAAAGGGTTGCAATATTATAGAGGCTAATTGTAAGGTGAATCCTCCGACTACCATCTAACGCCTGTTTTTGCGTTCTGTGGCTAAATTCCGTATGTTCAATATGTGTGAACCAACCGAAACTCAATGACGGCAAGTTAATAAGAAACATCGACACGGCTTTATTCTCGAGTGTCCTGTTGTTTTTTGGATAGGGTTTGGGATGTTAAAAGAAAGCCTTTTGGTCGCTATTTTTAACGCTATAAGGATCGCGCTATTGTACAAATTTTTTTTGGGAAAGCTCTGAAAAATTCATTGACATTCGAATTATATATCTTACCGTCTATTCCTAATTGCGGGGTAGTAGTTCAGCTGGTTAGAACGCCGGCCTGTCACGCCGGAGGTCGCGAGTTCGAGTCTCGTCTATCCCGCCAGATTTTTTTAATAGCTTCTTATAAGCTTTCCTTTAGCAAAACAGCTAAAGTCAGAACTATCTCTTTCCTGTTTATTTTTTTCAAAAACGGTTTTGCATAAAACCTTATATCTGTTACGTTGAAGAAAATTGTGATCGTTATGAATTTAAGCAACGTTAGCGTTACGGATCTCGAAAAAATCAGGCATTCGGCGGCCCATATTCTTGCCGCAGCAGTTTTGCGCTTATTCCCTGATACGAAATATGACGTTGGTCCGGCCATTGAAAACGGGTTTTACTACGACTTTGATTTAAGCCATAAGCTGTCCACCGAAGATCTGAACAAAATTGAAAAAGAAATGCAAAAAATTGTTCGGGCCAATCAGCCTTTTGAACGTACGGTTGCCACACGTGAAGAGGCTAAAAACATTTTTAAGCAAAAGGGGCAAACCTATAAACTGGCACGTCTGGATGATATTCCCGAAGGCGAAACGATCACCTTGTATAAAAATGGCGAATTTGAAGATTTGTGCCGCGGACCACACGTTTCTTCGACTGGAGAAGTTAAGGCGTTTAAGTTATTAAATGTTGCCGGCTGTTATTACCGTGGAAACAGCCAAAATAAACAAATGCAACGAATTTATGGGTGCGCATTTGCCACAGAAAAGGATCTTGAGGAGCATTTAAAACGATTGGAATTAGCAAAGGAAAGAGACCATCGTCGGTTGGGTACTCAATTAAAACTATTTCATATCGATGAACTAGTTGGGCAGGGGCTTATCCTTTGGACCGCCAAAGGTACTATTTTAAGGCAGCAACTGCAGGCCTTTATTTCCGAGGAGCTTGAGCGTCAAGGCTATGTCCAGGTATCGACTCCTCACATTGGGAAGCTGGATCTTTTTAAAGTTTCTGGACACTTTCCCTATTACAAGGATTCGCAGTTTGCTCCGATTGTTGATAAAGAGTCTTGGAATAAAGCCTCTACGGAAACTATTCCTGCAAGTGAATTTTTAACCCAAACCGAAAAAGGTGGAATCGATGGCTTTTTATTGAAGCCGATGAACTGTCCGATGCACGTTCAATTATATGCGTCGCAGCTGCATTCTTATCGTGAATTGCCTATCCGCATGGCGGAATTTGGCACCGTTTATCGTTGGGAGCAATCTGGCGAGTTGGGAGGGCTAACACGTGTTCGCGGTTTTACTCAGGATGATGCACATATCTTTTGCACCGAAGAACAATTGGAAGCCGAAATTTGGGGATGCTTAAAAATCGTTAACATTATTTTTAATACGTTGGGAATGTCCAACTATCGTGTTCGTATTTCCTTAAGGGATCCCAATTCGGATAAATATATTGGTGAAAGTTCACTGTGGGAAAAGGCAGAAAATGCCTTGCGTAAGGCTGCCGGTATGTTGGATAAGCCGGCCAGCGAGGCGATTGGTGAAGCGGCATTTTATGGCCCAAAG
>CAZDSI010000017.1:22888-29417 GCA_964508215.1 uncultured Opitutales bacterium | reverse complement strand
CAAGTGAGGTCAACTCTCGACCAGAAGTTTAATAGAATCGATAAAAATTAAGAAGTAAGTCGAAAAACCGTTTCTTTTCGTGGAAAAAGAAACGGTTTTTCGCGTTTTCCAAAAGTAAGATACAGATCATTTTCGGGTCAAGGGGCTATATTCCTTGCGGGTCCAAAGGACAGGAGGCTTTGATTTGAAACATTTTTTTTGTAACGTGAAGTTTCTGTATAAAGTAAATCGAAAACCCTTTCAAGTTTTCTGGCAAATATTTCCTAATTTCTTAGAAGACCGGCATCGGTAACGGTAAGTATCACCGTTCAAAAACGAGCAAAAATTTTTTAAAAAATAATACTTGCTTACAAAACGACAAAACCCTTCATTTAGTTATTCATTTGGCGAAAAACCACTAAATATAGTATTTTATGTCTTTAAAAGCCCTCCAAGATTATACCGTCTATTCAAAATACGCGCATTACTTGCCGAATAAAAAACGTCGCGAGACATGGGATGAACAAGTGGAACGTGTTTTTGGTATGCATGAAGCAAAATACGGATGGTCTTTAGTCAACCTGCGTAATGAATTTGAAAAGGCGAAACAACTAGTTTCACAAAAGCGTGTCCTCGGTTCACAAAGGGCTTTGCAATTTGGAGGAAAACCTATTTTGACCAAACATGCTCGCATTTATAATTGTGCTGCTTCTTACGCCGATAGACCGCGGTTTTTCCAAGAGTGTATGTATTTATTGTTATGTGGCTGCGGAACTGGTTTTTCGGTGCAAAAACACCACGTTGAAAAACTTCCCGCAATAGCTCAACGTATGAAAAAAGCAATGTCTTATACGATCGAGGATTCTATTGAAGGTTGGTCCGATGCTCTGGGTGTTCTACTTTCTTCTTATTTTGTTGGAGAGGATGTGCCTTATCCGATTTTCCGCGGCCATGACATTAACTTTGACTATTCTCACATTCGTCCTGAAGGTTCGATGATTTCCTGGGGTGGACGTGCTCCCGGACATAAAAGCCTTCAGAAAGCGCTCGAAAATATTCAGCAACTGCTCGAGCGTACAATTAGTCAAAGCCGCAAACAACTAAGGCCAATCGACGCTTACGATATTGTGATGCATGCTTCAAATGCCGTCTTAAGCGGTGGTATCCGTCGTTCGGCAACACTATGCCTTTTTTCTCCCGATGACGAGGAAATGATGCGAGCTAAAACCGGTCGTTGGTTTATCGATAATCCACAGCGTGGCCGCTCGAATAATTCAGTTCTTCTTTTGCGCAATGAAACTTCAAAAGAGTTTTTCAGTCGGATTAAAGAGTACACAAAAGAATTTGGTGAACCCGGTTTTGTGTGGTCGGACGATCGCGAAGCACTTTACAACCCTTGTGTGGAAATTGGCCTATATGCACACGATGACCAGGGACGGAGCGGTTGGAGTTTTTGCAATTTATGTGAAATTAATGTAAAAAAAGCGGTTACGCCGGAACAATTTTTGGAGGCTTGCGAGGCCGCTGCTCTTTTGGGAACCCTACAAGCCGGGTATGATGAATTTCCATACCTGGGGTCCGTAACCGAAAGCATTGTTCGCCGTGAGGCGCTTTTAGGCGTTTCAATGACCGGAATGATGGATAATCCCAAAATTGCTTTTGATTACGATTTGCAACGTCAGGGCGCACAACGTATCTTAGAAGTAAACGAACGTGTTGCACATGCCATTGGAATCAATTCGTGTGCCCGTGCGACCTGCGTTAAGCCCGCCGGTACCACTTCTTGTTTGCTTGGAACCTCAAACGGTATTCACCCACATCATTCGCGTCGCTATTTTCGTCGAGTACAAGCCAATTGCCTTGAATTTCCTGCACAATATTTCGCGAAATTAAACCCACTGGCTGTCGAAAAAAGTTTTTGGAATCCTGAAAAAGACTTAGTTCTAACATTTCTCTGTGAAGTTCCGGAAACTGCACGCGTTAAAAACGAAATGAACGCCATCGGACTCTTAAAGCACGTTTGTGAAACCCAAAAAAATTGGGTATCCTCCGGTAAACGCTCCAATGCGTCTGTCCAACCGTGGTTGCGGCACAATGTTTCAAACACGATTACCGTTCGACCCCATGAATGGAACGAGGTTTTTGATTTTATATTTGAAAATAGAGCTTTTTTTGCCGGCGTGTCTCTGTTACCAGAATCCGGAGATAAGGATTATCCACAAGCACCGTTTACCGCTGTTTTAGATCCACAGGAAATTGTCTTCGAATACGGTTCCGGGTCTATTATGGCCAGCGGCCTTATTGTGGATGGCCTAAAAGCCTTTGAAAACAATCTTTGGGAGGCCTGTAACAGCGTTCTTGGCATGGGCGATATCGTTGATATCGATTCATTGCGAAAAAAGATCATAGAAGATGATAGCAACCTTGACATCAACAGCCCATGGATAAAAGAGGGCCTTCATCCCAAAAGTACCGATGAAGAATTACGGCTCTGGCTGACTTCCAACGTAAAAAATTATGAACAGAAAAGGAGTTGGCTTCGAAGGGCTAGACAGTTCGCCACGCGTTATTTTAATGGTGATATCAAAAAAATGACATATTGTCTTAAGGATGTTAATAATTGGAAATTGTGGTGTGACCTCAACCGAGAATACCGAGAAGTGGAATGGGCCGATTTGACCGAAGAAGATCCGGGTTTTAAAACTCCAAAAATGGAAGCCGGTGCGGCGTGTGCCGGTGGAAAATGTGAATTAGGTGATCTCGGTCTCACCATTGAAGAATCCTTAAAGGGCAAAGCTTAAAATTAGGGCGCGAAAACCTGCAAAAAGAAAGGGTTTTTGCGCTTTCCGAAGGAAAAACGAATCGGGATCATGTTCTTTACGGGGAAAGGGCAGAGCCCTAATTTAACATGTTGAAACTTTTGTTTCGCAATAGCTAGATCTGTTGGCATAAAGCTTTTGATTAGCATTGCCTTTTATGGGTTTTAACGTTTCCATTCTAGAATGGAAAAGGCAATTTTGAGACAAGCTTTGCGTTGTTGCGTTGTTTTCTTCGCTTTTTTAGCAGGAGGATGTTCTTGCATAAAGCATTCAAATTTGAACCGTTGTAAGGCTTCAAACGTTTCTGCGCATCCAAAACTTGTTCAAGGTGTTTTGGAAAATGGCATGCGTTATATGCTTTTACCCAATGCCAAGCCCGAAAACCGACTCAGTTTACGGCTCTTTGTAAACGCCGGTGCTTTTATGGAAGAAGCCAAGGAGGACGGATTGGCGCATTTTATCGAGCATATGGCCTTTAATGGCTCAAAAAATTTTCCGGCCGGTACATTGATCAAATATTTTCAACGCATTGGTATGGGATTCGGGAACGATACAAATGCCTCAACCAGTTTACAAGAGACCGCTTACAAACTTGAACTACCCAATAACGGGGAGGAAGATATTCGGCAAGGACTTGCAGTATTGAGAGATTTCGCAGATGGTGCCTTGTTTTTGCCCAATGAGGTCGACCGTGAACGTGGTGTTATTTTGTCCGAACTGCGTACCTGTGATACTCCAGAATTTCGTGTTAACCAAGCGGAAATGAAATTCGTGTTTCCAAAACATTTATTCTCAAAGCGGTTTGTTATTGGCACAAAGGAAAGTATTGAAAGTTTTAAACAAAAAGATTTTTACGCTTTTTACAATCGTTGGTATACTCCCGAAAGGATGTGTCTGGTAATTGTTGGTCCGATGGATACCAACAGGGTGGTTTCCCAAATAAATCAAGCCTTTGCAGGATTGCAGAAGAAAGCAACTTTAAGAGATCCTCATTATGGTGCCCTTTCAACGCCATCGAAGCTTCGAGTTGGCATTAAACAAGAGATAGAATTGCCCCATGCAACAATCGAATTTGTGGCTTACAAGCCGCTGGGAAACACGGCGGACACCGAAGTTCGGAGAGAAAAAGAGTTAATTATGGAGGCCATAAAAATTATGTTTCATACACGCTGGGAAAAACTTTTAAAATCTCCTGGTAGCCCGATCTTGGGTGGGAACTTTATGTTTGAGAGCATGCTTTCACAACTTGATCTTTCTGCGTTCAGTTTTGAGTGTAATGCCGACAAATGGAGTGAAGCATTGGCTTCACTTGAAAAGGAAATGCGTATGGCATGCAAATTTGGATTTTTAGCCGAAGAAATTGAACTCGCAAAAAAGGAATTACGTTGTCGCTTTGAAAACGATGTTAAATCTACAGAAACAGATCTTTCTTATGCGTTGGCCGACGAAATTATTGGAAGCCTGTCTCACAAAAGAACTTATACTTCTGCCGAACAAGACCTGGACTTTTTTACAAAGCATCAAGATGCAATTACTGCCCGCAATTGCTTAAAAGTTTTAAGGAGTTTTTGGCAAACTCCAAAATACCTATGGGTTGCCGGAAATTTTAAAGAACCGATAACCCAAGAAGCTGTCTTAGAAGTCTATAAAAAAAGCCTTAAAACATCGGTTACAGCGCCCAAAGAATTGGGTAAACAGGTTTTTGCCTATAACTATTTTGGCGAAAAGGGGAAAGTTAAGAGCACTCAAGATGTAAAAGACTTGGGTGCAAAGTGTATCCGTTTCGAAAACAACGTGTGCTTAACCCTAAAGCCAACGGATTTCTCGAAGAATGAAATTTTAGTTCAGCTTCGTGTAGGGTCTGGATTTTTGGAAATTGCTTCGGCAAAAAAGCCAGGATTAGATAAACTGGCTTCGGTCTCTTTCATAAACGGTGGATTAATCGCTCACGACTTTACCGAAATCAAACGTTTGTTTGCTGGGAAAACCGTTGGTGTAAATTGTGTTGTTAACGATGACGCACTCGTCTTTAGCGCGACAACCACCAAGGAAGACCTAAGAGATCAGCTTAATTTGCTGTGCGCTTATCTTTGCTATCCGGGTTTTCGAAATGAAGCTCTTGAAGAATTTCGAAAAAATCTAGAGACCCTATATAGTAGTTTTGAGCATACCGCTTCTGGTACATTTGCGCAAAAAGTATCACGCTATCTGGTAAATGGTGACGAACGCTTTGGTTATGCGGAAAAAAATCTCTTGGAGCAAAGAAATTTCCAAGAACTGTCCAAAGTTTTAAAGCCCATATTGGCTAAAGGATATATCGAGCTTTGCCTTGTTGGCGATTTTGAATCTGAAAAAGCTCTCGAGAGTGTCGCTGAAACCTTTGGTGCCCTACCTTCGCGTGCCGAGGCAAAAGATCGGCTTGAAGAAACTCGGAAAGTTTTCTGGCCCGAAGCCAAGGAAACAAAATGTTTTTACTTTGATTCAAATATCCCCAAAACGGTTATCCAAGTTTATTGGCCTGCGGAAGATGCCTGGAATGTTTCCAATAATCGCCGTTTGCAGGTGTTAAGGGCTTTATTGCAAAACCGCCTTATCTTTGAGGTCCGAGAAAAATTAGGCGAATCTTATGCTCCAATGGTGGAAGCCGCATTAAGCGATACTTTTACGGGTCGTGGTGCTATTGTTGCGACTTTAGTTGTTGCACCCGACAAATCGGACGATCTGTTAAACAAAATTGTTGAAATTGGTCAACAACTGGCAACCCAGAAAGTTGAAGACGATGAGTTTCAGCGAGCGGTAAAACCATTGCTTACAACCATTAAAGACCTTCTGAAAACCAACGGTTATTGGATGTATTGCCTGTGTAATGCTAACGAGTATCCTTCAAAGTTAAATTGGCCAGTAACGATTGCCAGCGAGTATCAGGAAATTAAGCCAGAAGAAGTTCAGACCCTAGCGCAAAAGTATTTGCTTGGAGAACGTGCTATAAAGATTAAAATACAACCGGATCGAGCCATTGTAAGTCGTTAACACACTTTGATTTGACGGCTAAAAAAATTCTTTAGTTTTATCGCCAGAATTCGGTCGAAGTTGTTTGTACCTTTTAGAAAAATGTGTTTTTGGTAACTTCCGGATTCTGCTTTTTTACGTTGCCTTTGTGTGTTTTTAGTTTAGGGTTGTAAAAAATGGCGTTTTTTCTTTCAAAAGTTACGACCGTTGCAGATTCCTCAGCATCGACTTCAAAGCAAGCCGATAGCGAGGATATTCAATTGGTAGAACGCCTCAAGGAAGGTGACGTTCGTGCCTTCGATGCCTTAGTTAAAAAGTACCAGCGCCGTCTCTACTCGGTTATTTACAATTTAACATCAAATAAGGAAGATACTGCCGATCTAATTCAAGAGGTTTTTGTAAAGGCTTTTAATTCAATACATTCTTTTAAAGGCGAAGCCGCTTTTTACACGTGGTTATATCGGATTGCTCTGAATACGGCTATTACTTTTGTAAAAAGACAACGCAAAAACACTTTTTACAGTTTGGAAACCCTTGACGAAAGTGCCCAAAAAGTTGAGTTTTTAGATGCCTTAGCCGAAAGAAACCACACCGACAAGAATGTTTTATTAAAGGAATTGCAGGAAAAATTGAACGAAGCCCTGCAAAAATTGTCTCTAAACCATAGAACGGTTGTCGTTCTTTTTGAAGTTGAGGGTATGAGTCACATGGAAATCGCCAAG
>CAZDSI010000017.1:13075-22878 GCA_964508215.1 uncultured Opitutales bacterium | reverse complement strand
ATGTTCGGAAGGGACAGTACGTTCGCGTTTGCATTACGCTAAAGAACAACTTAAGCAAATTTTATCGGGTTACTTAAAATGAAAGATATTCAAGATAAAGCTCACATTAGTGTTGAAGATTTACTCAAGCTTAAGCGTTTTGAACAACCCGAGAAGGATTTTTGGGAAAATTTTGAGTACAAATTGCAGCGTCGTATTCTTCAAGATGCTGTAAGGCCGGTGCCATCGATATGGCAAAGAATTTTTTCTGGACTTGTGATTCGACGTTTCGCATGGGCATCTCTTGCATTGCTTTGTGTCGTGTCTGTTGGTAAGTTTTATATTCAAACGGAGACAAGGCAGCGGGTTTACTCAACTCGCTTTGCGCAACTACAAGATTCCAGCGATCGATTAAAAAGGGTTTTAGATTGCCAACAAATTTCCTCTCAAAAGCCCTTAAAGATATGCTATGATAACAACACTCTAAGTGTTAATCGTCACAGCTCCAAGTCATCTCTTGAATTTGGACGTTTTCGTTATTAAGCAAGCTTTTTATGAAGTCTGGGGTTGGTAAGTACGTGAGGCGTTTTGCTTTTCTTGCCGGGTTAATGGCTGGTGTTTTGACGAAAAATGCCGACGCCGAAGAGGCCATCGCAAATAAGGCCTTTCTGGTTACGCCGCTACAAGAAACGTTTTCGAATACTTACCGAGCAAAATCAAGTGTTGTATGCCGCGTGAAAGCCTCAATAAAAGACAAGGAAACGGCACAAATTGGTTCTGGATTCTTTATCAGTGAAAACGGACACCTTTTAACCACGGCTTCGACGGTTAACGGAGGTAATAAGTTTATTGTAGAATACCAAAAAAAAGGGTATGAGGCTACCTTATTAGGTCTTGATGAGGTTACAAACGTTGCCCTTTTAAAAATAGAAGGATTACCCAGCGGTGCTAGCTATGTTGTATTATCGGAAACAAGAGCACTTCCGGAAATCACTACTTTTTTGATTTCTTTATCCTACAAACTTGAATTTGGTATCACGCCAGCGTTAGGATATGTTGAAGGCCATGATGTTGCTTACTTTGAGCATCTTTGGCCAACAACCCTATTGCGTACGAATCTTAAAATGGATGGCGGTGATGGCGGAGGCAGTGTTTTTGATGTTCAAGGAAATTTAATTGGTATGCTCGTCTATTCGTTAAAAGATACTCAGCAGGGAGCTTATATTATGCCGGTACGTGTTTTGGCGAAGGTATGTAATGATTTGTTATTGTTTGGTAAGGTTCGCTATGGATACGTCGGAATTGAAACAGAATCCGTATTAGATAAACTGAATGACCGCCTATGCCAACGTGTTATTAATATACAGCCAAATTCACCGGCCGAGAAAGCGGGTATCCATGTAAATGATGTGCTCCTCTCTTTAGACGAAAAGCCAATTCAATCACGCGAAGAGCTGATTAATTTTGCGTTTTTTACCTATCCCGCGCAGAAAATTACCGTGGTTTTCTTGAGAGAAGGCAAAGAGCAGAAAATCACCGTTGAGGTTGGGTCTCGTCCGTAAGGCTTTGTTGCAGAGTTTAGGCGTTAAATATAGCTATTATTGGGTGAAAAATAGTCCTTTTCCCCGGAGTATGAACGTTGGTTCTAATTAAAGTATACCATATACCGAGTGAGGTTTAATGGAAATAAGAGGTAGATTGTTAATAGCGGCTTGCGAGTAGGCTCTGTGTTTTACTTGTACAATTTTTATTTCCGGCAAGTGAGCTAGTTTCTTCTGCCCGGGAAAGGTCATTCAATTTACCCCGTTTGCATTTGTCATATTTCTTATAAAACAACCAGGGTTCCTATCACCGGCTACCGTGTACATTTACTATCCCGGCGAAAGAAATTCTTACGATTGAAATTTGTTTTTTTATGGCATTTTATCCTTCAGCTGCTAAGTTCACGCAGGGAAAGGTCGAAAAAAGTGATACCTTGATTTTAGCTAATCGTGAGATTTTTTATGAATTCATGTTTAATTTTTATGCTTAGCTTTGTAAAAACAACGATTATCGTTAAAATATGATTGAAAATCATTGGCTTTTGAGCGATTTATTTTGGTATGAATAGCAATGATGTTTTACATAAAATGAAACGACTAAGTTTTTTTGCCCGTATCACAACGGTATTTTGGTTCTTACTCTTTGTGATACTCTATGTTCATCAATGGTGGGGTAATTATTTGCCGACGATACAACGTCTTTTTGGCGCTGACGGAGCAATTTTTTGGTCGCTTCCCTTTGGTCAAAGATTCTTTGGAAGTATCGGAGGACTATGTTCCATCTGGATTATGTTTATGGTTATAAAATACCTAAATAAATTTTTAACGAACTGTAAAAACGGTATTATCTTTGATACGACCTCTTTTCGGGCCTTGCATAAGATGGTACGATGGTTAGTAGCTTATGCCCTATGGGTCCCCATAAATACGACCCTGGAATCCGTTATAAAGACCTGGCATTTACCGCAGGGGCAAAGGCTTTTAACAATTTCAGCGGGAAGCGAAGATCTTCTACGCCTAATCGGAATCTTTTTTTTATCTCTTGTTGTGCTTATTTTAAAAGAGGGTGTTATGATAAAGAAGGAGAACGAAACCGTTATCTGACCTATGAATATTATTGTACGGCTGGATGTTTTAATGGCACAACGTAAAATGCGCCTTCAAACTTTATCTCAAAAAACCGGTATTTCAGAGACAAATCTTTCGATTTTAAAGAATGGCAAAGCAAGAGCCATTCGGTTTTCAACATTATCGGTTCTATGCGAAATACTGGATTGCCAGCCCGGAGATTTGTTGGAATTTCAAAAGGATTTTTAACGATTTTAAATTCACCGGTGCTCTATCGGCATCGAAATGAAGAACCTCATGGGAGGGGCTGTAGTTCCTATTTTGTTACAATCCAATCTTTATAGTCATATAACAACGTATAACATCGTTAGTTAATGCATTCTTTTTCTCTACCATAGGGAAACAGGCGGTTACGATAACCGAAAAATTTACGCGTTTGACCTTTGGCCGTTAAGGGAAAAGGGGGACGGGGATATTACTCGTTTTTCCCTTGAGCTATTTGTCGTGCTTTTTTGTATTGAGCGCGAAACTGCCTTGAGAGCTTGGTTGCAAGTTCAACGGTCTTTAGAGGGTTTTTTTCGCGCAAAACCTGGCGTAATTCCCCCATTGTCCAGTCATAGGATAATGTCGATAAATCCTCGAAAATGGTCAGAGCTTTATTGGCCTTTTCTACATTGCCGAGCTTATACGCCTTGCTGATCGCCAACCAAGCGTTAGAAAGCTCATTATAGGTGTCCATGAAAACAATCTTTGAAATAAATCGTAAGCCATGAAAGGCTGGTGCTGTCCAAGCTTCTTGGTAAGCAAATTCCCCCGTGTCCGTATAGGGATTCATTTCTGGTGTTAACATGAACGGTTTATTTTCTTCCCTGTAAAAATCTTTACGGATTGGCGTACGGCTTAGAGCGTATTGTAAGGGCCCGTTGGGAACACCGACCTTGAAACCAATCAAATTTTGACCTTCTTTCGAAAGCACGTATTCAATAAAAGCTAGAGCAACTTCTGGGTTGGGTGCGCCACGGAATAACGCGATAGGGTCTGGTGAAGCCGTTGAGCCTCCCTTAGGCATAACAAACTCAACGCGAGAAGATCCGCTACGCGTTTTTAAAATTTCTTTTTGGTAACGCCCGTAAAAATCGACGATAATTCCAGCGGCACAGTTACCTGATGAAATGTCCATAATAGTTTTTACGGAATTGTCCGTAAAATAGCGGGCATTGGCCATGAGTTTTTGGATGATTTTTAATCCAACCGACCAGCCATCGCAAATGGCCTTGTGTTCGAGTTCGGGTGTTAGTTTATTTCCTTCGGCTAAATAGGTTTTTAGCTTTTTTTGCATTTGTTGCTGTAAAATCATTTCGAAGCATTTGATAACAATACTGCTTTGTACTGGGTCGACCATGGCAACCTGTCTGAAGAAAAGCGGGCTTGTCAGATCTTCCCAAGCGGATGGTTGACCCACATAACCGAGTTCTTTGACTCTTTCGGTATTAAAGACAATGCCAAAACTGGAAAGTGAGGAACCAATCCAGCGCCCCTTTGTATCCCATAAGCGATCGCCGGCGTGTTTAGCCGGAATTACATCGTCGCAAAACCATTCGTGATGAAGCCTTAGGACGCCCGAATCGACAAATTGTCCCATGTCGGCCTCTTTTTTATGTTCAATGACCCCACCGCCAAATAAAATATCAACACCACATCCAACCTTTGAATTTAAAAATTCCCGGCGGGCGGTTACCGAAGGTTTCTCGTTGGGATCTACTTTTGGAGTTGGGACAATATGTGCATCACAGAAGCCCGTCTGAATTTCTTGCGACCATACTTTTTTTAGAGTTTTTTCCCAAAGTATACGAAAAGAATTAATATATACGGAATCAATATATTTTAAAATTTCTCCAGTACTGCCTGGAGTGCGCCAATCCACTGAAACCGTACGTCCTTTAGTCTGTAGATACCATTTTTTAAACCCGTACTCGATTTCGTAGCGAATAGCTTCATTGTGTGGCGTAATAACTACAACCGTATCGTCAGTGCGTTCGAACGATTTTGTTTCTCTTTTTTTTGATAAAAGTGGAAGTGCAATGACGGCAACAACAAGGAAAATAATAAAAATAATTTTCTTCATTACCTTAATCGATCAAAGCAACAACATCTTCGGGTAGTACGTTGGCATATAATCCCTTTTGAAACCGATGTTCCAAGTGTCGAGGATTCAATTCGGAAATACGTAGAGTGACACCATTTTTGATGAAATCATAATGTGCGACCTCACCGAAATAGGTCGTTTGTCCAATAATTCCATCGGTTGAATTTTCTTCAGCCTTGTATTCTTTTAGTTTAATACTTTCCGGTCGAATCGAAAGAACGACGGATTGTCCTTCTTTGGGTTCATTTTGGCTTTGACTCAAAACCCCGCGGTAGTCTCCAATGGCTGTCCGAACAAAAGCTTCACCCGCTCCCACCCGTAATATAATCCCCGGAATAACGTTTGTTTCCCCAACAAAGTGGGCTACAAATTGGTTTTTTGGTCGCTTGTAAACTTCCAACGGAGTTCCCACCTGTTCGATGGCTCCTTTCGAAAAGATGGCGATGCGATCGGCAATGGAAAGTGCTTCTTTTTGATCATGAGTAACATAAATTGTTGTCAGTTGAAACTCCTTGCAAATCCGTCGAATTTCAACTCGCATTTCATTGCGCAGTTTGGCATCTAAATTTGAAAGTGGCTCGTCAAGCAATAGGCATTTTGGCCGTACGGCAAGAGCCCTGGCTAAAGCAACTCTTTGTTGCTGCCCGCCTGAAAGTTCATTCGGTTTTCGCTCTGCGTAGGTTTCCATTTTTACCGACAGGAGCGCCTCTGCTACCTTTTGTTTAACTTCTTTCGCCGGCAATTTTTTTTGCTCTAATCCAAAGGCAACATTTTGAGCAACCGTCATGTGAGGCCACAAAGCGTAGCTTTGAAAAACCATTCCCGTTTTTCGTTTATAGGGTGGAATTTTTGTAACATCCTTATTCCCAAACATTATTTTTCCACTTTCGGGAATATAAAATCCGGCAATAGACCGCAAAAGAGTCGTCTTACCACAACCACTTGGCCCCAATAAAAAAAACAATTCCCCGGCTTCAACTGTTAAGTTAATGTCATTTAAAGCCAGAACTGTACAAAATCTTTTAACAAGACTCTCGATCCGAATGTCGATCATTTAAGAGTTAAAGTTCGGCAAGTTATTTTTTTAAGTCAAAATATTTTTCTTAAAATCTCTCGAATTGAGAACAAGTTTTAAAGCTTAACCATTGAAATTAGAATCTAAGCCTGAATGGTTTTCAATCTTGACTTTGTAAAAAATGTAATTTTTTTTATTTCAATGAGTATTTATCCGGTATTTTTCTTTTTTGGAGGTCTAAAAAAGGCCCGCCGAGAAAAGAATTATGCTTAAAACATAAATTTTACCTTTGAGGCGGCGGAATAAACCCGACCGCTTTTTTTATTTACAACGATCGATGAACAAAAAATTAAGACACGTTACGATGCTGATAGTGGGAACCTCTATTGGTGGTGGAGTGTTAATGTTGCCCGTATTGGTGAGTAAAGCGGGGTTTGCACTAGGTCTTTTGGCCAGTATTGTGACGTGGGCAATGATGTTTTTTGCGGCTTGGATTATGGTTGACGAGTACTTACAAGAAGGCCTAAGCAACGCTTCTTTGCTAAGCATATATGGCAAAAACCAATACACTCGAACTATTGTTGAAGCTATTTACGGTTGTTTGTATGTAGCTCTATTGGTGGCATACAGTGTAGGGGTTTTAAACGTTGTTTCTTATTTATTTCCCGATGAAATTTCGAAGAGATTCATTGTTGCGTTTATTTGGGGAATACTCGCAATACTGATTTTAGGTGGTCAAAAGTGGTTACATCCTTATAACTCTCTATTTACGTGGACCTTATTATTCCTTTGTGTGAGAATGCTTTTCCCGTGTTTTACACGTTTAGATATTTCGAATTTACAGTATTCAAACTCTCATTTTTTAGGCAAATTATTTCCCTTATTTCTATGCAGCTATGGGTTTCACGTAATTCTTCCCACCGTGTGTCGAACGCTTGATGGATGTAAAAAATCTATTCGCTTGGCCATTTTTTATGGTTCTTTAATTACTTGTGTGGTGTATGTGTTGTTTCTATTGGGAACTCTTGGATTCTTATCGCCACCAGTTTTACAAGAAACTTTGGTCAAAAACCTTCCTGTTACCTTGCCTTTAGGTGAACGGTTAGGACAAAGTATGCTCTTTTATGGTGCGCTTATTTCACTTTTTGCTATGATAACCTCCTACTTAGGTGTTGGAGAAGCGTTTGCTCAATTTTTATTTGAAAATAAGCGTATACGTTCTGTCTTTTACGGACGCTGTGTTGCATTGTTGGTACCCCTTGTTGGCGTATTACAAATAAGCTCTTTGTTGCTCAAGGCCTTAAATTGGGCCGGTATCGTTTGCGGTATTCTATTTGGAATATTGCCAACGATTTTCTGGATGCAAAAAAGGCCAAATAAACTTTTACGCTTTGCCGGATTTTTTTTGGCTATAGCTTTTGGATTCGTTATCTATACAGAAATCCACGGGTAGTAACCTGTGCTCCTCTTTGCTTAGCATCAGATAAAAAAATGCAATTAGAGAGCTTACAATTGCAGCCTTAAAAGAAGGATTCATCTTGCTTGAAGAAAACTTAAGGGAAATCGAACAACATTTACCCCCTAACGCTGTTGATATTTGGTTTAAAAACTACGAAGTACCAGCTATTTTTACCAAGCTTGAGCGAGAAACAGAAGAACTGAAAAGAAATGTTGATTACATTCTCGAAGAGGACTCAAATGTAATCCTTGAAAAAAAATTCCTTGAATTTTTTGCAACACTTACGAATGCCAAGCGAAGTTTTCAGAAAATTCCCGGCCAATTGTTATCCCCGCGAAAAGAAATCAAAGCCCTCTACGTTCAATCCCTGATCCTATTGGTAAAAAAAGGGAGGGGTCTTATTATATTTGCAGAAGAAGTTCTAGATTAAACTTCATTCAAATTTTCTCGCGTTTATGCCATAAAATACACAATTTAATGGAGGAATTGTGGAGTACACGCTCCATCCAATTTTGGTACTTATGGAATTAATCTCATTATGGGACTTGGCAATAGTGCTGGGTTATCTTGCAGCCTCGCTTTTTGTAGGCATTTATGTTGGTCGCAATATTACCAATGTTAG
Organism: uncultured Opitutales bacterium; assembly: GCA_964508215.1. Taxonomy (GTDB): domain Bacteria; phylum Verrucomicrobiota; class Verrucomicrobiia; order Opitutales; family UBA9783; genus CAZDSI01. The sequence continues at coordinate 15,048 of CAZDSI010000017.1, read as the reverse complement.
CGACTACACACTTGGCGGTAGAAAGTTTTCTACAGGTGTTTTATTTTGTACAATCCTTGCAACATTTGTTGGTGGTGAAAGTATAATGGGGCGAGCGGAAAAAGTTTTTTCCGTGGGAATCATGCAAGCTTAGGCTACTTCGTGTCGCATTTTACATTAGGTTATTTTATCGCACCAAAAATGTTTCGCTTTGAGGGAAAAATCTCAGCCGGCGAGATTATGGAAGTTGATTATGGTGTCAGCGGGAGAATCATAACCGGCTTTTTAGGCTTTGTATACAGCTGTGGGAAAATGGCCTTGCAGATCTCTGCAATTGGTTACACTTTTGAAGTTTTAGCTGGGATATCCTATTTTTGGGGGGTTATATTAGGTTTTGGCATCGTTGTTTGCTATTCAGCTTTTGGTGGTGTCCGTGCGGTGACTTTTACCGATGTTTTTCAATTTTTTGTTATCCTTATTTCCGTACCCACAGCCGCTTTTGTAGCGCTTCGACACACCGGTTCTTGGGGACAGATTTTTAGCGATATTTATAGAGACCATCCTTCGCATCTCAACCCATTTTTGAACCCCGACCTTTTGAAAAAATACATTCCAATGTTTTTTGTATTTTGCATTCCTTCTTTACATCCCGCAACTGTACAACGTTTATTAATGGCAAAAAATGGTGATCAGGGTAAAAAAGCTTTTATTTTTACAGCCTTGTGTGAAATACCTTTATATTTTTTAGTAATGTTGATTGGCTTTGCGACACTTAAGCTAAATCCAAATATTTCTCCAAACCATTGCTTCCCGTATTTAATACATAGCGTGTTTCCTATTGGAATAAAAGGATTAGCCATAGCGGGCATCTTAGCCGCAATTATGTCCACAGCGGACTCCATTTTGAACAGCGGTTGCGTTACCCTTATTCACGACTGCGTTAACCCCATGCTCGGTAGACGATTAAAAGAACACCAAGAGTTAAGATTAGTTCGGTGGTTTACGGCGGTTATGGGAATTGTTTCCGTCTATATTTCCATGCAATTTCCAACACTGGTCGATTTAATGGTAGGCGTTAAAGAATATTGGATGCCACTCATTATTCCCCCTCTACTGGGAACATTATTAGGTTTTCGAACGACTAAAGGACGATTTTAGGCATCGCTCGTTGTCGGTATTAGTGTTTTGTGGATATGGAAATATACCATTTCAGCCTGGTATAACTGGGATGCCTTGGTTCCAGCAACGATTGCCAACGCGCTTGTTTTCTTTTCAAAGCAAAAAAAATTTGTAACGCCTAAAGAGTAAGGTTGATAAAACAAGTTTATCGATCTTATTTCTAAATTTTTAAAGGGCCTTCAACAAACTTTTTTCCCTCAAGACGATTTATAGCACATAAATAATCTCGCGTTAACTGGACAATAACAGGATCCTTTGTAAACCCTCTTAAAATATGCTTACTTTGACCTCGCTCGGGCCTTGCCGGTAAAACAATTTCACTCAAGACATCTTCCCATTTAAAGTCTTTTTCGAGGCTATGCAAAGGCACAACGCCTTCTTCAAGGAACAAGTTTTCTTTAAAATCTCCAATTAGCGTTCTTTTTCCATCAACAACCAGTTCTAAAAAAGGACGTTCACTATAAATAATGTATTTTGCCGATTCAACTTTCATAGTTATACAAATTTTGATTGTTATGCGGCGGCTGCTGCCATTGATAAACCTGCGTCTTGACGGAATTGTTGTAGTCTTTGTTCGGTGCTCGGATCGCCTTTTACTTTACCCAAATAGGTCGCTTCAAGCCCTTCGAGAGAAACCATAAACTCTCTTTCGTAGTCAGCAAAAAGGCAACAAGAACCCGGCGTGGTCCCTCCCAGCAAATAGGTAACGCCAACACGATGAATGGGAACCCTATACGCGGTTAAATCCGAAGTCATGGACATAATACCAGCATTAAATCCGCAATACATCGACTCCATTGGCCCACGTTTAAAGG
>CAZDSI010000017.1:10463-13056 GCA_964508215.1 uncultured Opitutales bacterium | reverse complement strand
CCGACTTTCAAACCGTAACGAGAAATCACATCGTCTGATTCTGTTCTAAACAGTAAGACATGCTTTTTATCCGGGGTAGAGTCGGGTAATTCAATCTGGGACAACATTTCCATATTCAAAGCCCTTAGCATGTAGTAGCTTTGCTTATCTTGATCAGAAGATTGGCCTTTGCTAAATTGAGCTAGCGTTTCTTGAGCTTCGGGGCGGACATAATAACTTTCCATTGGCACCGAGCGCTCCTGCATGGCATGACCTTTTAGCCATATCCCGCCGGGGCTCCACGAATCGCCGGCTTGACCACCTAACATACCTTGAATGGTTGCAGAACTTCCACCGTGTTGGTCCACATATTGATAAAATCGTTGGGTTACACTCGTTCCTTCTTTATTTGTCCGAATATTATCAAAACGCGCGCCATTTTCATCCTTGAGTACACCATCTCCTAATTTACCCTCAAATTGCAAACTGCTGGGAAGATCCTTCGTAACTCCTTGTTTAAAAAGTTCAAAACGATGAATGGCGATCTGTGTTACCGGTTCATCCTTGTATTTATCTTTTAACATCTCGACAGCCGTTTCAGCTATGGCTTGGGCTTTTACAAAATTTGCACGTTCCGTCGCAGAAATATTGGGTGGGATTTCAATGGACCGAACTGCTTCAAAAAATGTTTTTGCGCTTAACTTCTTTTGGCTAAAAAGTCTAAATACGTTTTCTCCTTTTTGAAGACCCTCCGTGATTTCCTTACGCAACGCAGGATCAACTTTGCCTTTTGTAGATTTTGCCGATGTTGCTTGCGTCTTATCTTGCTTTAAAAGTTCTCGTACTTCTGTAAGCTGTTTTTTTATATCGGAGGCTTTGTTTGTAAGCTCGGTTAACTTCTCTTGGGACAACGGTTCTGATCCAAGCTCTTTTTTTATAGACTCACAATCCGATTTTAATTTTTCGAGTTTCGTCTTTAAATTTTCATCTATCCCTGTAGAAAAATGCCCCCCCAACTTATTGAGCATGGATTTGATAAGGTTAAGAACCTTACTTAGAAAAGCTGAAAAGCCCGTTTTCTTCTCGGTATATGTGGTCGCTTTGCTAACCTCAGCATAAGAAGTTTCGATTTCGGAAAACTGTTCTTTTAGGGCTTTCGTACCTTGTAAACTATCCGAACTTTGCGACACTCGACGTTGTTCCCCAACATGTTGAGATAATGCTTTGTGTTGAGGATGTGTTTGAAGTTGGACCGAGGAACGCATTTGCATACCTATTTTTACATGCCCATCTTGAGAGACATTTTTTTTAACACCCGAGCTTTCAGGGTCAATTTGTGGCGATTGAGGGAAAGGATCGTGAATACGAGACATAAAGTTGAGATGTTTGAAATGGGACTAGTCGTTTTTATAGTATTTCCAAATCGCCCTCGAGACAAGAAAATTTTGCTTGTCAAAATTTAAGCATTAGCCTTTCGGTAAAAATCTCTTGAGAAGAAACCCTCGCTGAAACAAAACTTACAAGCGGAAGCCTTAAATGCTAAAATAACATTTTCTTATGGTTTTTAACTAGAAAGAATTTACAACCCTTTCAATAAATACGATATTGTAAAAATATTGAAGGAAGCATGTCTAGTTTACGATGTATCGAAAGGCTGGAGCCATTTTTTAAAACATCTTAGTCAACAAAAGCAAAACATTCATATTTTGCTGCCTTCCGACGAGGCCACTCAGGTTTTAAAAAACCGATTACAAAATTATCCTGAAATAAAAGTTCACTGTTACACACCGCTTACTTTCCTCAATTTTTATTTGGAAAGCTACAAGAAACAAAAGTACCTTTTGCCACCGCTGGTCGCAAAAATTATGATTTATGAAAAAGAACACCTTCCTCGTTTTTCCAGCACTATTTCTGACGATGAACTTCTTAATATTTATTCAAAAAACAGATTTAAGAGTCCGGAGCTTTACGTGCATCCTGAAAAATACCTTTTGCCCTGTGAAATTTTAAATTTTTTAAATGCGGAAAAGGAACTGAAGTTATTTGAGACCGGAGTCATTTATGGCTTTACCGCATCACATGAAAAAGATGATTACCTAAAGGCTTTTTTGAGGGCTTCAAGCCAAGCCTGTATATTTGCTTTTGCACCGACACCAAAGGTTTGGGTAAAGCAGTTTGTAGATTCGGTTAAAACCATTGGCGTACAAGGAAATATATCCGAATTAACCATTTGGACCGCTAAAAATCCCGTGCAAGAAAGCCGATTTGTTTCAAGTTTATACGCATCCACCAACGAAAGTGCTCTCGTTGTTTCACCAATTAGCCCAGAATATAAATTTTGCCTCAACCAGTTTTTATCAAACGATGAAGCTACAGGCTTTTCAGGAACTTCAACAGAAGATTCTGAAACATTAAGTGCTTGGATCGATTGGCAGCAAAACAACAGCCTTGAAAATTTTGGCGCTTGGATTCAAAGCTTAAACGACTGTCCAACAAAAATTAAAGAGGAATTAAGGAAAATTTTCGACCAAGCCTTTAATACGTGTCTAACCGATAATTTTCTGGTACTACACCGTTTTTTAAATGAGAGACTAAAATCACACGAAAAATTCCT
>CAZDSI010000017.1:7346-10425 GCA_964508215.1 uncultured Opitutales bacterium | reverse complement strand
GAAGTTTTTGTAGATTTAACTTTAAAAAGCTTATCACAAAGGTTAAGCGATTGTGCAAAAGCGCTGTTTGAAACCTATGTTTTTTTTAACGGCCTAATCGTTGAGAAAAGAACTTTTTTTGAAGCATTTAAAGTTTTCTTAATAAAAGCCTTAAATAAAAATTATTCTAGTTATGGGTTAAGCATAGAAACGGTTGCAATTTTCCCCTGGAAAAACATTTTTATACCATTTTTAAATCAAAGTTTTTGCTCAAATATAAGTAAAGCCCAAAAACGCTTTTATCGCCAATGTTTTCATTTTTTATGCGCTTCAAAAGCAACCCTTATTTTAAGCCTAAGTCGAAGCGATATCGAGGGGAATGCGTTATCAGAATGTTTCTGGTTAAAAGATTTACCGCAATCGTCTCTTCGTTTTAAAAATATTTCTGACGCTAAAGTACAGTTTGAAGGCCGCAAAGAAACAAACTATCTAAAAACGGCAAATCCAGCTTACACGCACGATTTACCCGAAGGTGCAATATTCCCTTGTAAAACTTGGGAATGGTTTATACAAAACCCGGAACGTGCTTGGCTCGAAAACGTCCTCAAGCTTAGCTCCAACAATTCCTACACAAACCCTTTTATAGTACGCCCCAGAATTATCGGGGAATGGGTTCACGAAAATTTATCTTTTGTCACTGTACCGAAGACAAAAGAATGCTGGCTAAAATCGGTTCGTGAAAAAGCATACAATTTACGAACACAGGTAAACTCTGCATACATTACCCTCCCTTACTTTTGGTTACAAACATGGGAACACGCACTTTCCATAGCTGAAACCATTGTCCATACGCATGGAAATTTTGATGTTAATTTTGAACATTACAGCGAAAAACCGTTACCACAAACAAGGGTTAAATTACCACAAATTGCTCAATCGCTTACAACTTATGGACGAGTTGATTGGCTTATAAGCGAGGTCAAACTCGAAGATATGCCTTCGAAAAGCAAGGGCCAACCAATAGCCGAAGTTATTGATTATAAGACAAACGAAAAATTCCCGTTTACTTTACCTCAACTCGTCAAAGGTGTTGGCTTACAACTTATCTTGTACGGGCTAATATTGGAAGAACTTGGCTATCACGATATCCTGTTATCGGTCATTTTACCCAACGGCAAAAAAAGCTCGCATTCTCTAAACTCTATTAAAGAAGACTTATCCGATATTTGGATAAAATTATGCGATATAACCCAAAAAAAGCTTTTAGGAAGGTCACGTCAGTTAAAATACGCCGCTGATACATTCCTGCCGATCGCTACCCTATAAAAATTAACTTTTTATGCCCCCCAAAAAGGCAGAATAGAAACCCACTGGTAGTACCCGTGGTCCTCTTCGCTTCGCATCTGATAGAGTTTATTGCATCCCTAACTTTTAAAAACAACTGCAGTCAAAAAATCCTGCCTTCCAAAACCTTAGTCTTAACCAAGCATCAAGCAATCCTGCGGATAACACTATTTTATTTTTGGATGAAATTTCATTCCCAAATAAACTGAAAAAGAAATATCGGGCTTAAAGTGAAAAAGCTTACGGGCCCTAAAACTTATTAATGTTTTGATAATCGGTTTAAAAGGAAAAGGCCTAAGCCTTGAAAGGCAAAGTTTGGCAACCATATAAATAAATCCGGCCGCCAATGTGTCTTTTCTTCAAGCAAAGAAAGTGCCATAACGATAAAATAATATCCTAAGGCTAGACCAACGGCGAGTACCAGATTGGCCGATGTTTCGGCACGACCAACTTTAATGCCCAAAGGAATTGCGATAAAAAGCAAGGATAAAACCGCGAAGGACATAACCATGATCTTTTGTATTTCGAGCTGAATCACAATCTTTCGCGCATGATCGGGTGACGGTAGGCGCGCTCTATATACTTTCCCATGCTCTACAAGCAGCTCCGACAAGGTCATGTAATCAAAGCGCTTAATCGTTGTGGGAGCGCCCAAAATTTCTTTAAGAGGTAGCGCAATAGAGGTTTCTTTGAAAAGAACCTGAGGAGGCACTTGGTCCGGTTTGATTCCGCCCCATTTCTCTCCGGTACCATTCAAAAGAGTCAGGACAAGCGCATCGCGGTCTTTTTCATAGCGCAGATAGCCACTCGAAGCGTGTAAAAAAACGTTTACACCGCTCGCTTGGGAACCATCAAGCTCCCAAAGCCAGCAGTTCTCAATCCAACCGTTTCGTTTGCTTCCAATATAAAAAATATAACTGGGGAAATCCTTCACAAATGTCCCGGCTTGTATAAATTCTAAGGGATTTTTACGAATAACGTTGGCCAAACAACTTCGATAATAGGTAATAGCCTTTGGCCCAAAATAGAAATTTACGGCCATGGCAAAAAAAGTACACAGAATGGCCAAAAAAAACAGTGGTGAAACGATGGACATCAAACTTATCCCCGAGGCTTTCATGGCCATGATTTCATTGTGCGAAGATAGTTTCCCCAATACCAGCAAGGTTCCGGTTAAAACACCCAAAGGCAAGGCATAGGCAACCAATGAGGGTGTTAAATGTAGCAATACATCAAAAAAAAGGGACCAGGAAATTTTACCGCTGGCGAGGAGTGTTAAAACATCCTTCAACGCATTACCAACAAGCAAAACAAACACAAAAATACCGACCGTAAATAAAGAAGCCGTAAAAAATTCTTTAAAAAGATAACGCTGAAGGGTGTTCATTAACCTTTTTTCAAATAGGATAAGAGCTCCTCTCTCAAAACCCACTCCGAAGTACCTTTTAAGAGTTCTTTTACTTGCACACGGTCGTTTTTTAGCTCGTCTTGCCCGTAAAAAATAACCCAGCGAGTACTGCTTTGAAAGGCTTTCTTAAGTTGCTTTGAAACCGAGGCCTCGGATAAAAAATACTCAACACTGTAGCCCATTTTGCGAAGTCGCTTTACATCTTTAAGCGCTTCTCCCAAAACGGATTCATCGGCAACAACAAAGCAATCACTCGTATGAATAGGAGCCTTTAATTTATCTTTCTTCGTTAAAATTTCCCTTAAGGTGACATCTCCGGCTGCAAAACCTACAGCGGGCATATCAACT
>CAZDSI010000017.1:0-7325 GCA_964508215.1 uncultured Opitutales bacterium | reverse complement strand
AACAGCGTATCATAACGACCACCACCGGCTAAGGCGCGACCATCACTCGCTTTTTCAAAAACTTCAAATACAAAACCTGTATAGTAAGCTAAACCGCGTACAATACCCAAATCGATTTTGACATATTTATCGTATCCAAGTGCGGCCACTTCCGCCAATAACTTCCGCCATTCTTCCAACCGCTGAATACTTGAACCTTTTGGCTCTAAGACCTTTTGTATATCTTCTAAGGTCGAGGACGATCGTAACATCTCAACCTCTTCGAGAAACCTTTGAGCTTTCGCTGTATCATTAAACAATGCGAAAACATCTTTTTTTGTATCATCCCCTGTACGACGTTCCCATTTGTCGAAAATTTCGAGAAATTTTCTTATTTCCACATCGGATGCAAAACCCCATTTGTTTAAAAAAAGGGTCCAGAGATGTCGATCACTTAAGCGAATGTAAAAATCTTCAGTGGTTAATCCAAAACGGCAAAAACTTTCAACCGCCAAAGCTAAAAGCTCGGCATCAGCCTTATAAGAGGCTTCGCCCAATATATCCGCGTTAAACTGATAAAATGATCGCAATCGCCCTTTTTGGGGACGTTCGTAACGAAAGTTTTCGGTGATATTAAACCATTTGATCGGCTTCTTTAGACTGTTTGCTTTTGCGGCAACCAAACGAGCTAAAGAAGGCGTTGTTTCTGGCCGTAAAGCAACTTTGCGACCTCCACGATCTTCAAAGGCAAAAAGTTGCTCCACAATCTCATTTCCAGACTTTTGAGTAAACAACTCCAAAGGCTCTAAAACGGGGGCATCAAACTCCAAAAAGCCAAAAAGACGTGCTGTTTCACGCCATCCTTCAAATAAAAAATTCCTTATATAACAGTCTTCGGGGTAAAACTCACGAAAACCGGGCAATGTTTCAAACATGCCCTTGAAATTCTATTTTTTATGCTTTTTTTGCAAGCTTTTTAGGTCAAGTTCCCCAAGTTGCTTTTTTAAATGCTTTCCAACCTTAAATTTAATAACGGCACGGTCAGGTATAATAATGTCTTTTTTCGGATTATTCGGATTTCTTCCGATACGACTTTTCCGTATTTGAACTTCAAAAACACCAAAATTTCTTAGTTCAACGTTATTACCTGCCAATAAAGCTTCTAAAATGTTATTTAGAACAATTTGAAGCGCTGCTCTTGCTTGTTTTTGTTCAAGCTTTAAAGCCTTAGATAAGTGTAGAACCAAGTCTTTCTTGGTTAAACTATGTTCCATTCTTTTAATGACTTTTTTAGTTTACTCACAACACCTTTATCTCAATCATTTAGGCCAGCTGAGTCAACTTTTTATGAGCAAAAAAGATGATCTAATTGAAGAATTGAAGAACCAATTTCAAAAGGCATTTGGTAACTCAAAAATGAATATTGAATTCGATTTCCCAACATCCGAACCTAAAGATGAATCGGAAAACGTTGAAACCGATACAATGAAGGTTTCTTCACAAGAAACGTTAAAAAAGATTCAACAATTTAACCTTAAGCCACGAGAAATTCGTGATTACTTAAATCGGTTTATCATTAAGCAAAACGAAGCAAAAAAAGTTCTTTCGGTTGCGATTTGCGACCATTACAATCACATTCGAGAGTGTCTAAGCAATCGGGCTTTACAGGAACGTGAGTACAATAAGCAAAATATTCTTTTACTGGGACCAACTGGGGTAGGCAAAACCTATCTTATGCGAACGATAGCCCGTTTAATTGGAGTCCCCTTTGTTAAGGCCGACGCCACAAAGTTTTCAGAAACGGGTTACGTTGGAGGGGATGTTGAAGATTTGGTGAGAGATCTCGTAAAAGTTGCCAACGGAGATGTCGATGTTGCACAATACGGCATTATCTATATCGACGAAATTGATAAGATCGCCGCAGCTCCTAGTACACAGGGCAAAGATGTCTCCGGTCGTGGAGTACAGATCAATCTTCTTAAGCTAATGGAAGAAAGTGAAGTTAACTTGTTTACCCCAACCGACATGATGTCTCAAGTCCAAGCTATTTTTGAAATTCAGCGTGGGCAGGGAAAGCCTAAGAAACGAACCATCAATACCCGCCACATCCTCTTCATTGTAAGCGGCGCTTTTGATAAGCTTGCCGAAAACATTAAGAAACGCCTAGGTTCCGTTATTGGATTTTCAAGTAGCCCAACCCTTTCAACCAATGACTTCACTCCCTATTTACAACAGGCTACAACAAGCGATTTTATTCAGTACGGTTTTGAGCCAGAATTTATCGGTCGTTTACCGGTTAGGGTAGCTTGCGAACCCTTAAATAAAGATGATTTGGCTTCAATTTTGATGGCCTCAGAAGGTTCCATTTTAAACCAATATAAAAACGACTTCAAAGGCTATGAAATTGATATGGCCATCACGCGGGAAGCCATTGATAAAGTTGCCGAACTAGCCGAAAAAGAGCAAACTGGTGCACGTGGGTTAATGACCGTTTTGGAAAAAATTCTTCGTAATTTTAAATTTGAATTACCTTCTTCGGGTATTCGTAATTTTGAAGTAGATACCGGAACCATTGCAAATCCTGAAGAAACTTTAAAACGTCTCTTAACCGACAACCAGGCTTTAGCACAGAACGCGCTTGTTGAAGACATAAAAAGGTTTGAGAAAATTTTTGATCAGCAAAACGATGTAAAAATTCGATTCGACAAAAGCGCGGTAAAGCAGTTGATCGAACTGAGCCTAGAAAAAAATAAAACTATACATGCGGTATGTGAAGAGCGATTTAAAGATCTGGCTCATGGGCTAAAAATTGTTTCACGAAATACCGGTAAAAATACCTTTTTAATTTCGAAAAAAATAGTCCAAGATCCTGAAAAAGAACTTTCAAAATGGATTGTTGAAAGTTTCCAAAAACCCGAAACACAACTACTAAAACCGGAAGAACCCGAAAGCAACGCTTAGCCATCAATGAAAAACATCCTATCAATAATCGCAAATGAAGCCCGCGGATTGGCAATGGATGCCATAGTCCAATCAAATTCTGGGCATTTAGGTCTACCCCTTGGCTGTGCAGAGTTAGGCGCTTTTTTATTTGGTAAGGGATTAAAATATACCCCTCATAACCCGCGTTGGCTCAACCGAGATCGCTTTATATTGTCGGCTGGGCATGGAAGCCTTTTCTTATACACTTGGTTTCACCTCAGCGGCTATGATCTTTCTCTGGATGAATTAAAGCGTTTTCGGCAATTCGAAAGTCTTACACCGGGACATCCAGAATTTGGAGTAACTCCTGGTGTTGAATGCACGACAGGACCTCTAGGACAGGGAATTGGTAATGCCGTTGGTATGGCCATCGCTCTAAAAATGGCGGCTACAATGTTTAATACCGAAAAGCATACCATCTTTGATTCACATGTTGTATGCCTATGTGGTGACGGCTGTTTACAAGAGGGCGTTGCCGCCGAAAGTATTTCGCTGGCCGGACATTGGAACCTCGACAACTTAATTTTGCTGTACGACTCAAATCATGTAACTTTGGACGCTCCTCTAGCAGTTTCTCAGAGCGAAGATGTTGCCAAAAAATTCGATGCTCTGGGATGGAAAATTCATCGTGTTGATGGACACGATATTGCTTCGATCGAAAAAGCTTTTAATGAAGCAAAAGAGGCAACGGGAGGCCCACAACTTCTTATTCTAGAAACTGTTATTGGTAAAGGTATTGCTGCGGTTGAAGGTACACATAAGGCCCATGGCGCAAGTGGTAAACAATTTGTTAAAGAAGCCAAAGAACAATTAAATTTACCACCTCAATCTTTTTATACTTCCGAAACAACTCGCCAATTTTTTGAAAACCATCGAAAACAGTGCGTAAAGGAATACCAAAAATGGGAAAAAACTTTTCTTGAGTGGAAAAAAGAAAATCCGGAGAAAGCGTTACTGCTTACCGACAAATCTTCGCTAGAAAATGTATGGGAAGGCATTCATTTTGATTCAAGCAAACCGATTGCTACTCGTACAGCAGCTGGGGAAATTTTAAAGTCTATTGCCCCTAAAGCGCCCATGTTTGTTAGCGGAAGCGCCGACTTACATGAATCGACTAAGAACTTCATACCCAACGGAGGTGTATTTTCAAAAAACTCTTTAAACGGTAAAAACTTCATGTTTGGCGTACGAGAGCATGCAATGGGGGCTATTTTAAACGGAATAGCTTACGATGGGCTGTTTCGACCTTCCGGCGCCACATTTTTAGTATTTTCGGATTACCTAAAACCCTCTATACGTTTAGCCGCTTTGGCTCAATTACCAGTAATCTACTTTTTCACACACGACTCTATTTCCGTCGGTGAAGACGGTCCGACACATCAACCGATCGAAACACTTACAGGATTACGATCAATACCCAATATGTGCGTTGTCCGACCTGCCGATGCCGAAGAAACGGTCGGTGCTTTTAAATTTGCCTGGGAAAACGTAGAAGGCCCAACGGCGCTTATCCTCACACGACAAGATTTACCAACCCTAACAATTTTATCGGCAAAACAAAAACGCGAAGGCGTTGAAAAGGGCGCATACGTCTTATCTCCTGAAACAACGAAACTTGAATGGCTGTTAATGGCATCCGGCAGCGAAGTTGGATTGGCCTTAGAGTTAAAGCAAAAACTGGGGGCCGGCACGCGTGTAGTCTCCATGCCTTGCATGGAATGTTTTAACCAACAACCGGAAGCCTACAAAGAAACCGTGTTACCTTCGAGTTGCTTAAAGCGAATCGCGCTCGAGGTAGCTTCTCCAATGCCATGGTATCGTTATGTTGGCCTTAAGGGTTTAGTTATTGGAATTGAACAATTTGGCATTAGCGCGCCCGAAAATGAAGTTCGCAAGTTCTTTGGTTTTACCGTCGAAGAATGTCTTAAAAAGATTCATACCACCTTTAAAAACTGATTAAATATGTCTTTCTTTGAAAATCCCAATAGCGAAATGGAACCCATACGTTACTGGATAAAAAAAGCTTATTTTTGTTTCAAATTGGGCCAAATTGATGAATACAATCACATCCTACGTGAAATTCTCCCCAAAGAACTGGCGTTTTTACCACAAAACGAAAGTTCTCGCAGTACGACGCTTGAAACATTGCTTCAAAAAGAGTATCAGAGCCTTGAACAGTCTTGGTTAACAGCAGAGTGTGTGGTCGCATTATTACAAAAGACCAATCAAAAAAAACCCTGGTACGCACATTGGCCATTTTTAAGGCTTATTTATAAAAAAAAGCAAAAGCCATCCGCTACTTCGGTAAATAAAATTGATAATAAGGCTTTTGAAAACTTATTTAAACGGAAAGAAAAAAACTAAAAGTGGAATTAACTCGCTGTATTAAAAGCATCGAAAACTTTTCTTTAATATTTCGAAATGCCATACGTTACTTGACGTTCGTAGTTTTTACTTTTTTGTTAAACCCCTGTTTCTTATTTTCAAATCCGGTAACCGTTAGCTATACTTACAGCGCCAAAAAACCAAAACAATTAGAGGTTATTTTTACTTTTCAAATCGCCGAAGGTTGGCATGTTTATGCCTTCAATTCCGAAATTAAACCGATCACAATCCAATGGCTGGCATTGGATAAAGGGATAAAAAAGCACACCAACTGGCCATTGGCTACCAAAGGAGATTTTTACGAAGGGAAATTTTCCGTTCGTAGCCTATTGGAATCTGACTCAAGTTTGCCGTCAGAAATAATCGTAAATATCAGCTGGTTAGCCTGTTCGGGTGAACAGTGTGTGCCCGGAAACCAAGAGGTTAAAATTTTAGTCCAAGTGCCTTCTGCTCGAGGAAATTTAGCACGATACGACGCCCTCGGCTTACTTTTTGCCGCCTTCTTGGGTGGGCTATTGTTGAATTTTATGCCGTGTGTTTTCCCTGTCTTAAGTCTAAAAGTATTTCGCTTAATCGAAACACAAAACTCCAATACACAAAACATAAAAAAATCGGCATTATTTTTCACACTTGGGGTTATCTTTACTTTCTGTTTGTTGGGCGGCCTCGTGATTCTTTTAAGGGCAACGGGGCAACGTTTAGGATGGGGATTCCAGCTACAAAACGTGCATTTTTTGTTCTTTTTATGCTTTCTGCTGTACTTTATGATGCTCAACTTTTGGGGTATTTTTGAATTTCATCTATCAATGCAAGTCAATTCATCTCCATATAACTTGTTTGCTGAAAATTTTCTTGAGGGGATGTTGATAACTTTTCTTTCTACACCCTGCACAGCGCCGTTTATGGGTGCGGTTATTGGGTTGGCGCTATTACAGCCATCGGTTTATAGTTTTTTCCTTTTCATAGGACTTGGTATGGGGCTCGCATTCCCTTTTCAATTGATTTCGCTTAGCCCATCGTTAAGAAAATACCTTCCAAAACCAGGAATTTGGATGGATCGACTAAAACAATTTTTAGGCTTTCCATTGCTGGGAACGCTTTTATGGCTTTTATGGGTGTTAATGCACCGAACGAATACAAGCGTGCTCTTTTCGGTCTTAATGGCTTTAGCCATTTTAAGTCCGACAACCTGGCTATGGTCTTGGCTAAAGCAAGCATCTAAAAAGACTTTGCGGGTGACAGCGCACATCCTGCTGATCGGTGTATTAATAGGAATGGTGTGGCACACAGAGCGTTCCTATTCCCATTTTTTAAAAAACAAAATGGTGTCCAGCGAGACAGGTGACGATTTTTGGCTTCCCTATTCAGACGAAACCCTCGAAAGGTTACTCAAAAAACACCAATCTGTCTTTATCGATGTAACGGCAAAATGGTGCCTTGTGTGTGAAGCAAACAGTCGTTTAGTATTCGAAAATCCAGAGGTCCGAAAATACTTTCAAGAACTAAATATTACGCCCCTGAAAGCCGACTGGACGGACCAAAATCCAACCATAACACGATTACTTGAAAGATTTGGCCGTACGGGCGTACCGCTCTATATCCTCTATGTACCGTCGAAGGAATCGCCGATTATTTTACCTACGGTATTAACGCCTAAAGGTTTGTCTGAAATTTTGCAGGCAAGCGTCGCTCCTTAATTTCGTCTTGCAACAGTTTTAGGGCTTCTCCAAAAGGATGTGTTCCATTGTGTTGAGATTGCGAGCGTGAACGTATTGACACTGCGCTGCTCTCTTTTTCTTGTGCACCAACAATGAATACGTAAGGAATTTTTTCTTCTTCGGCACGTCGAATCTTTGCACCCAATTTCTCTGAACGGTCGTCAACTGAAACACGGATTTTTTGCTCTTTAAGTTGACGATACAGCGCGTCGGCGTAATCGATTAAGGCATCGCTTATTGGCAATATACGGACTTGTTCGG
>CAZDSI010000016.1:18417-31272 GCA_964508215.1 uncultured Opitutales bacterium | reverse complement strand
TCTTTTAAGCTGGTTACGATCTCGGCGTCCGTGTAGAAAACGGAAATTTTACCAATGGCATTATTCTCTCTTTTTATTTCTGTTTCTTTTTTTAAAAACTTTTTTAGAGGTTCTATACTGGTCAAGCTATCGATGTTTTTAGTTGCTAGGTTTCGACAAAAGCCTTTATAAAAATTGGCTGTATTATCTTTAACTTCTTCAACTACAAGAGCGTCGACAAAGCTATTCGTGAAACCACTTTTTAAAACATCGTCGATAACGCTCTCATTTAAGTGCCATAGTGGATTTCCAAGCGCGATCGCTAAACGAGTAGCGGCTCTATCGGCACTATCCGATAAATCATAGTAAGCTTTTTTCTGTAGGTGTAAAAATGTGGCTCCACTAATGCCAATAGCTACAATAGCAATAACAAGAGTGGTAAAAAGCCCAATTTTATAGGGTAGGGAGGTACGTATGCGCATGGAATTAGCTTATTTTTCACCCTGTAAAATTTGTTCTAACGTTCCATCTTTTTCCATTGTTTCAATGGCAGAAGAAAACTTGTCAGCGGTGTCCTTATTTTCAGGTTGAAACGCAAAAGTTATCGGAATTAGGCAGACGGGTTGCGTTTTGTTATAAGTAATTCCTTGTACTTTCGCGGAATCAATGGCTTTTAATCCCGATGTTTCATCGGCA
Source organism: uncultured Opitutales bacterium (assembly GCA_964508215.1). Classification (GTDB taxonomy): domain Bacteria; phylum Verrucomicrobiota; class Verrucomicrobiia; order Opitutales; family UBA9783; genus CAZDSI01. Next base: position 30,597 of record CAZDSI010000016.1, on the reverse strand, counting down.
ATAAAAAAGCTTATACGTCCGCGCACCAACATCTGAAAACCGCTTACATCATTTTCCACGTATTCGACTTTAACGCTTCCGTCTTGTTTTAATTTTTCAATTTCCGTCCCGTAACTATATCCCGTGGTTAACCCAATCGTCTTGCCCTGCAAATCTTCAAGCGTGTTGGCTATTGGCTTGCCGGCTTGATAGAATGCGAAGATTCTTTTATGTGTATAAGGATTGGTTGCAATTGCTTCTTTAGGCATGGATTGTGGAACTGCAGGAAAATAAGCAATAATTTGTTTTGCTTCGAAATCTCCCATAACACGTTTTACAGGACTAATGGTTAAGTCGCAAACAATTCCGGTACGCTTTTCAACTTCTCGTAATACCTTCACGAAGGTTCCCGTATTTTCGCTCTCCACGAAACGATTTATAGGGAAAGCACTGATTTTTATTCCCCCCTAGCATGTGAGGACTAAGTTGGCAAAAAATAAGTTTGCAATTAGGAGATGTTTTGAGCTTTTCATACGCTTACCGGGCGTTTATTAAAATGAAATCTTGGTCACAATGCAAGCTTTTAAAGGTTATAATCGGCTTAACAAGAAGAAAGGGTTAAATGCTAGCCTTTAAAAATATTTTTTGTGGCTAAGGTTCCTCCAAAACGACAACAGGGATAAATCGCGCTTTCGGGGTAGAGTATACTTCCGGGCAAGACAACCGCGTTACAACCAACTTCGACGGCATCACCGAGGCATGCGCACATTTTTTTTAAGCCGGTAAGAAATTTTTGTTTTTCCAAATTTCTTGTACAAATTTCGAGTTTATCGAAGCGCACATTGGATAAGATAGATCCAGCACCAAGGTGTGCGCGGTACCCCAATATGGAATCACCAACATAATTATAGTGAGGGGTTTGCACGTAATCAAATAGAATGGAATTTTTGTACTCGCAAGAATTACCTAAGATACAATGTGATCCAACGATAACGTTTCCGCGAATATAAGCACTTGGACGAATTTCGCAAAACGGTCCAATATAAGCAGGTCCTTGAATTACAGCAAAGGGTGGAAGTTTTACCGTTGGGTGAATATATACCTGTCCTTCAATATGGACGCCCGTTGGTATGGCAATATCCGGAATACTTGGCTTATTTATGAAAAAGTTTTTTAAAGCTTCAGAAATCTTTTTTAGCCATTCCCAAGGTTTTTCTTCGAATAAAAAATCTTGGCTAAAGGGCCAGTTTTCAGGTTTTGTTATAAATATATCAGAGGCTTTCATTTTAACATTGCTTAAGCAGGCAAGTTAAATTAAAATTTTAGCCATGACAAGCGATATTGATCCCGTATCCAGCGTTACAAGTAATCTTAATAAGGCCGAAACAGTTACAACGAAAGAACCTTCGGCGGCCGATGTTTCGGCCTTTAACAATGCTTTAACTCAAGCCAATAGCGCGACGCAAAATTCGACGGATTTTAATAAGTCGTTTTCAAATTGGTTGTTTGGTCAAATGCGAGACAATATGAAAGAGGTTGAAAAGAAAATCAAAGAAGATATCGATAAACAAAAAGAAGAAATCGAATCCTAAGCGCGCGGGTGATACTTATTATGGATATTTTGTAAGTGCCCGATGCTGAGATGAGTATAAATTTGGGTTGTTGATAAATTCTTATGACCTAAAAGCTCTTGTACGGATCGTAGGTCGGCGTTTGCGTTTAATAGGTGTGTCGCATAGGTATGTCTAAAACTATGAGGTGTTGCCGAAAGTGGGAGCTTTGCATAGGCAAGATATTTTTTTACCAACAATTGGACACTACGGGTTGTTAACGGGGTTTTTTTAGAGCTTAAAAACAAATGATTTGCTCCTTTTTCGCATCCTGGCAAACGTTGGCATAAACAAGTTAGTGCTGAAAGGGCCGGTTGTCCAATGGGGCTAAGGCGTTCTTTGTTCCCTTTGCCTTTTACCTTGAGTATGCCTTCAGCCCAAAAAATCTTATCGTTGGTCAAAGACACAAGCTCGCTTACTCTGAGTCCGCACCCATATAGAAGCTCTAAAATGGCCTTATCTCTGGCCCATACGAATTCTGATAACAATCCTTCGCTAAACATCTTATCGGGAGCTTTTAGTAAACCGGTTACCTGTTCGATTGTAAAAAAACTTGGTAGTTTTTTTTCGCATTTTGGCGTTATTAGGGTGTTTAAAGGTTTTATTGTTACGCCCTTTTTTTCAAGAAAGCGAAAAAATGTTTTTAAGCCTGAAAGTTCATTACCTAAAGTTCGTTTACCGATTTCGAGCCGGCGTCGGTTAAGGTAATGTTTTAACACATCTGTATCGTGAAAAAAAACTTCTTGTTTTGTTTTTTCTAAGAATAAAAGCCAACGTTCTATTGCAGATTTGTAATTTCGAACTGTATAGGGTGAAACGTTTTTTTGGGTTAGAAAACGCACGAAATCTTCTAATATCGAATTAAGCTTTTGCATTGTAGAAGCGGCAACTTTGGTGGGCCCTGCAGGATTCGAACCTGCGACCAAAGGATTATGAGTCCTCTGCTCTAACCGCTGAGCTAAGAGCCCATTCTCGATTAAGTAAATGTGCTTTTAGCACATACTCAAGTTTTTTTGTAGAACAAAATCGCTGTGACTACCATTAAGTGGTTGCCAATAAACGCACTGAAAAATTAACAGAATTTTTGCTATAGTGAAAAGTGCGTTATCATTAATGGGCCAGTTAGTCAATTACGCAAGCAATTTTACGCAGTGTACGCCCGGCTTTTCGATTGATAACTGTAAATGAAAATTGTAGGGCAGTTCTTCAAAATTTTCCGGCCATTCTACGGCAAGACAGAATGGAGCTATACATAGGTCTTCCAAGTATAAGTTATCTATTACGGCTTTGTTTTTGATACGATAAGCATCGATATGTAAAAAAGTACGTAGACCCGTATAGACATTTAAAATTGTAAACGTAGGGCTTGTAACTTTCGAAATGTTCCAAGCCTGCGCCAACCCTTTTAAGAAAGTTGTTTTCCCGGTACCCAATTCTCCCGATAGGGCTACGAAACATTCTTCGCCACAAAGGGCACTAAATTCAAATCCCAGGCGGGTTAGTTCTTCAGGCGAATATGTATAAATTCCTCCTACAAGCTGTTCTTCAAATGTCATAGAAGCTTTAGGCTACTCATTTTGAGCGTGATTAGGAACATGGTAGTGTTAAATAAGCTGTGAAAAACGATACTAACCATTAAATTACCAGAATTCCGATACGCTATACCCAACAAAATGCCTAATCCCCAAAGTGGTAAAAATGAGGCCAGATGATTGTGTAAGGCTGCAAAGATAAATCCGCTTAACAATAACGCCTTTAGGAATATCATGCGGTCCATTAAAAAGCGTAATAAAAACCCTCTGAATAGAATTTCTTCGGTCAGCGGTGCAACCACACAGGCGAAGAAAAACATATGCCATAGCCACGGCCATGGGATTTGTCCCTTTAATAACAACTGAACAAATACCTGACTGTCGATGGCAACCTTCAATCCCAATGATACTAAAAGCTTAAGCACCCATTGCCATAATGTTGAGAGTGCAACGATAAGCGGTAAAGATAGTGTGTAAACTTTAAATGCTTGGGTGAAAATTTCTTTTAACGAGAGTGGTGTTACAATAAGGCTTGAAAACAACAGAGGGTGAGTAAAAAAAACCAACCATAGTAAGCAAACTAACCCGACTTGCGAACTTGTTCCAAGAGCAATTAGGCGTACATTTTCGGCCGAAATATGCTTCCAGTTTAGAGACCAAAGCATGAATTTTTGGCATAACATTGGGAAAATAATCGATAAAATAGCTATGCCTACAAAAGTGCGAGTTGGAAGAGGTAAAATGTTAAAAGTTTTACTTTGTTTTACGCGTTCGGTGGCTTTTAAAAATGTTTTTTTTAATATTAACTGTAGCCATAAAAATATGCCACATGCAAAAACTGTCAGCAACCCAAATAAACAAAGCGTATCGAATAGGTTTATCCTAAGCATATTTTGCACTTAATAAGTGCTTCGCTTCCTTTGCAAATCAATTCCGTTAAATATGCACTGTAAAATCGGCTTAAAAACTTTCGACAATTTACCAAACTACGTTTATTTTTAATCTATGGCTAATCAAAATTGGAAGCAAAAATTAATGGATATGAATACGGGACTAACAAAAATTTCGATTGCTTCTAGCCAGAAAAATGATCAATTACCAACGGTCCAGCCGGTAAAACCTAGCAATACACCCATCGAAAATCGGCTAGTTAAAATCTTAGATGTTAAGGCACTTGGAAGCGAAATTATTGGATATTTAATTCCAAATTATGCCGGCGATGGAAGCCTTAGCCCAAATGAATATCAGGGGCAGTTAAAAAACGTTTTGGAACAAATTGCTCAGTTAAGCGCCAAAGAAAAACGCCCGCCGGTCTTAAAGCTTTATCAAGAAGTTGAAGAATTGTTAAAAACTGAACTTAAAGATAACGATCTTCTCGATGAATTTCGTGTTATGTTACTGCAAGGGTAAGCAGCTTTTTAAGCTACATACTAATAAAATTTAGTTTGCCAAAATATGCAAGTAGTAATAAAATAGCATATAATACCTTATAGCTCAATGGTAGACAAGAAAGAAGAAACATGTCCGTATATTGAAAGATGCAAGTTTTTCAGCAACTTGAAGCTTCCCGCTGTAGGAGAAACGTTAAAGCTTGTTTTTTGCAAGGGAAATTACCTATCTTGTGCCCGTTTTAAATTAAAAAGGGATGGGAAAGTTGTCCCGGACGAGATGTGGCCAAACCCAAAATAAATTCCATTAACTCGGAGTGTAGAGGAACATAGCTTACCTCTAGGGGAATAGGCTTTAGTGCAACTCCGCATTATGCACATTGTGCCAATATAAACCACGCAATTACTTTACGTGGCTATCTATTCCTTATCAATCTATTCAAGGGTACATCAATTAATGAAGATTTTTGTATAAAACGGGTACTCTTTCAAGATTATAAGTTACTGCCACTATATGAGGCGGCTTGTAAATCAGAATAGAAAGTTTCTGTGGATAACTTAGTGGCAAGGAAAACTCTGTGTTCCGGTCTTGTTGCTGTTAACTTTGAGCATAGAGGATTTGATTTTGGAAGGATGGCTTGCCAATGAAAATCGGTATAGAACATTCGGATGCAATCAATTTTATTCAGAGTCTCATTAAATTTGTCAAAATGTTCTTCTTTGTTTGCCTGATAATCTGCTCCACAGACGATGTTAAATGGATTTGAAAAGTCCCAAAATTGATAATACTCATTTTCATTGGGAAAAGTTCCAACTACTACGAGAGGTTTTTTGTACAGGTAGGCTATCAGCATTATATCGTCTATATCTGCACAATATTGTGCAATAACAGAAGCCTCAGCTTGAGAAGATATAACTCCTCCTACAGCCTTCTTTAACGCTTCAATTTGGTGTTTGATTTCAGGCCGAAGAGCAAGTGTATTGTCGCTGCTTAATAAGCTACAGGTTTTAGAAAAGTGTCCGGTTTTGATTAACTTTAAAAGCCTAGAAAAATCGATCCAGAGATTAGATATAAAATTTGGGTGGATTATAGCCGAAGAATAAAGTGAAACCAACGCATTATGTACGTCAATTCTAAGCTCTTGCATAGCAAAATAAAGGCTAGTATAAAGTGTTTTGTAGTTTTCGGTATTGATTTTTTCTGGAGTTAGTTGTGGAACCAATGAGAAATAGCCACAATCACCAAAACCACCACAATCGCAAATTCGGTAATCCAAAAGTGAAACCGTGAGGGGATTATCGAGTGAGTATATAGATTCTTTGCTCTTAACAGAAAAAGTTGCCGCTCGTTCTTCGATAGCATCTTTTAAGTAATGATTTTCAATGAAATTTCTAGCCTTTTCGGGCTGTTCCCATGAAGCTTTGGATATTTTATCCAGATGCGGTTGCAGTGTGCTTTCAATAAAGCTTAATTTTTCTTTAATTTTTTGATCTGTTGCTTCAGATATTTCGAGTGCTCCAACTTCGTAGAGTAGGCATTGATCTTGGAGGTCGAAAATTAAAACTCTAAGTTGTATCTGAAGTTCCTTGATATGTTTCTCGATCTCTTTCTGATGTAATAACCAATCGATATCTAGGACATGGTCGGCAAGAAGCGGAAGATCGGCCGGTTGCCCAAACCTGCTAATTTCTGTCTCAACCATTTCCACAGCGCTTACAAGAGCTTGAGCGTCTTGTTCTGCAACTTCAGAAACACCAAATAAGGTAAGTGAAAGAAAATTTAACAGTAATATGGTGATAGTGAAAACCTTTTTCATAAAAGCAAATAACGCGCACTGAAAAACGTTTCTTGTCAAAGTCAACTTTTTTAATGAAGTGTTGTTAATACTGTAACGTATTTTGTTTCCGATTGAATGATTTAAGAATAAGAAAAGTGTTGGTCTTTAATATGGATATGTTGTTCAATGTTGGTTTCATTTAAGAAACTTTCTTCGTGAGAAATAACAAGTAAGGCACCAGGATAGTCTTTTAAAACTTTAACGACGTAATTCCTAGTTTGAAGGTCAAGGTTGTTAGTTATTTCGTCTAGAAGCAATAAGTAGGGTTCGTTTATAAGAGCGTAGGCTAAGGCAAGCCTTGCTTTTTCTCCTCCAGACAGATAGTGGACGGGTTTGTTTACATCTTCATTTTTCGAGAATAGAAATGAACTGAGATAGCGCCGAATTTCGTTGTTTGGCCAGATTGGTTTTGCCTTTTGCAGGATTTCTATGGCGGAATTGTTATGAGTTAGTGTGCTATAGTGTTGGTCAAGATACCCTATAGGCCGTGAGACTTGCCATGTACCTGTTTTATATACACCGGTGTCGTTAAGCAAGGCTTTAAAAAATGTCGATTTACCGCTGGCGTTGGGACCGTGAAGTGCAACACGATCGCGTGATGTTAATTGAAAGTGTATGCCTTCAACCAAACTATTTTGGTAGCCGTAGCTTCCGTTGGTAATATAAATTAGCGTTTTCCCAGCATAAATTGTCGTGCTATCAATTTTAAAAGAAAGTTTTGGAGCTTCTTTGGCGTAGTTTAATTTGAGTTCCTTTCCCGTGCCTTGAAGTCTTTGCAAAAGATTGGAGATGTTTTTTCCGTGAGTGTTTTGTCCCCACATTTTCAACGTATGTCGTGCCATACGATCGTCAATTTGAGAATTTCGTTTCTTGGCCTGTGCGTTGCGTTTTTTTTCGAATTCGACGGCCGATTTTAATTTTTTTTGTTCGCGCCTTGCGTTTTCATAGCACCGTTGCCTTTCGGCCTCTTTGATACTTGTTTCGCGAAGATAATCGCCATAACGGCCATTGAATATACGAATTTTTTCGCCTTCAATGAACCAAATGGTATTGGGGGTCGAAGAAATTAAATCAATATCATGAGAAGCTATAAGCAGCGTATGTTGAAAATTTGAAAGCATGCGCAATAGCGATTTCCTGTTTTGCTCATCCAAGTGGTTAGTGGGCTCGTCTAAACAAAGCACATTTGGATTTAGTGAAAAGGCTTCGGTTAATTTCTTATGAAAAATTTGCGCGCCGCTAACGTTGGCTGGAATTAAAATTTGTTCGACATAGCCAAAGTTTACATTTTTTGGTATCGAAAGAGTTCCCTCGGAAGGTTCTTGTAAGCCCAATAGAACTTTTATCAGGCTTGATTTTCCGCAACCATTGGGTCCCACAACGGCAATGCGTTGCCCGTATTGTAAAATGGTGGAGAAGCCCGAGAAACAAGTTTTATTGGAGGCCGAAAAACCTACGGATTGAAAAGAGATAGGTGAATGGAAAGACATAAAGTAAAAGATGAAATTTTGGAAAGGATGACTCAACATTGGGGAAATCCCCAACAACTTTCGAAAAAATTTACTTTATGCAATCATTTACGCGGCAGCTAATTTTAAACCACCAATTAAAGTCTTACTTTTGAGAATTTTTTGGCAAGAAAATAAATAATATGCTACCATGCCTTATGAAATAGGCTGGAGAGCATTGAAGATGAAAGTCGTAAGAATTTTGAAAGCGAACAATGGGACAGACCTTATTCCGCCGGTCCTTAAACTCCTAAAAAGCTCTTCACGTATTTGGCCCTTACCCTTTAACGCTGGCTAAAAATTGTCCACAATCGTGTTGACTGTATTGATATTCAAAGACTTGGTAACAAGATAAGAGAGATCATGAAAAAGGAGTAAAGAGGCAGGGTTAGAATACAAACTTAGCCACTCTTCCGCTAACCTTTAGGAGGGAAATATGAAAAAATGGCATTTACCAAAAGTGATTTCTTTTATTGTTCTATCCTATCCAGTTGTTGGTCTATGGATTTCATCTTGGCGTTTATTTCTATGGCCAAGCGATTCCTTTCGGGCCATCGGTTAGTTCTTTTAGACGGTCGATTATATTATATTCTCTAAATCATCGGTCTGGTTTTTTTTCTCAGGCGAGGCCATAGAGATATTACGCCGTGTGAAAGATCATGGCAAAAATCTTTTGGTGGATCGTTTGAGTTTAGGCCAGGAAGCAGCTTTCCTACTGTGCAGTTGTCAAAGCTGCCTGTAGCTTAGTAATATCTAAAGCGCCAAACTCGGCTTTCAACTCCTTCATATTAGCTTCGATTTCACCAAGTACTTGTGGGGTAACATCGGTTTTATCGGCAGAGCTAAGCCAATTTATTGTATCCGTAACCCATTGCTGGCAGTTTTCAAGTGTACGTTCTCAATGATCTACTTCGCTAGATTGGCCTACTTCTTCAGTTTGAACTGGTTTCTCGGTAGAGTGCTCTTCATTAAAGCCTTTAACAAGACGTGTAAAGCTATCAAATCTGTCCATACGCTCCTTTCCGCGTTGTCCTATAACGAATGTCATAGATTCTTCTGCAGCAAGCTTTGCGCGCATACCTTCCCAAGATTGTTTTTCACGTTGTGTTTTTGCCTTGCTACCTAATGTTATTAGCTTCTCGTTTAATTGGGTATGGCCAAGGCCTATGTTTTGATTGGGTTCTGATATCTGGTCTTTTGCTGATAACCTGGGGTTTAAGGCTTTTGAGGTTTGAGCGGCAATATCCCTAAATAGAGGGAAAGATCTTGTTTGGCTTTGTTGGATTTGCAATAGTTCGGTTGTTGCACCGGCAAGTACCATTAGTTTCGAGGCTTGCCTGTCTAATGAAGCTCCAGGTTCCATTAAGTCGGAAAAAGCTTCTTTCATTGTTTTATTTACATGTAGGTTGAGTCTTGACACCTGTTGACCAAGATCAACAGCATAATTTAGGCGTGTTTCTCTTGCAAACTTCTCAGCAGAAGGCGAGGATAGCAAGTCTGCAAAGAATTCGTTATAGATTTTCGTAGAAGTTTCCGCTGCCTGTCCTTTTTCAAGCAGTGTATGCCCTGCTTGTTCGATATCTTTTTTTGCCGCATTTATAATTTTTTGAGCTTCGGTTTTAGACTCGGCAGAGCTTCCTTTTATCCTTGCTTCTGCCGTGTCTATAGCCTTTTGGAATCCTTGTATAGCAGAGCTGCAATGCTCATGTACGTTATGAAGCAATTGTTTTGTAATTTCTACCTGCTCTTTTGGATCATTAGATAAGTTAGCCTTGTAAGCTAGACTGAGTTGAGTTAAAAATAATTTTTGATTTGGGTCTTTACAAGTTTTTATTTGTTCTTCAATAACGGCCAGTTCAGCCCTAACCAAGTCAGGTGCATGCTTACATTTAATACTAAGGCTTTCCTCAGAACGCATATGCTTCATTAAAGCAGTCTGTGCCTCTTGTGAGGAACATCCTTCCAGTTTTTGCTTAAAAGCGGTTAAATGAGCGGTACGTTCCGAAGTATCCAGACATTTCTTGCAAACCATTAAGGTTTTAACTTCCGTTTGCAGGTTAGAAGCTGCGGCTTTTTCTTGTGCACCGAGTTTTTTTAATAACATCTTAGAGGTGCTAACCAAAGCTTTCTCTATTTTTCGTTGTTGGTCTGTGGCAGAGGTACTATTCCCAAAGAAGAGATCTTTAATCCGTCCCAAAAGGCTTGTGCTAGGTTTTCCCATTTGAACCGTTCTTTGCTGGCCGTTAACGGTTGTTTTTCCAACGGTTTCGGCTGGCGCGGTTGGTGTCGAGTTTCCTACGGTAGTATTTCCAGAGATTCGAGAACTATCAAAAGACATATGCGTAAAACTCCTGTTGCTTTGTCTATTTTAGTTACCTTTTATCGAGATGTAAAACAAAATGAGTAACCGTTTACGCTTATAAAAGTTTTATAGGGAAGAAAAACAAAGCTTGCTCTTTCGAGAAAAAGTTTACTTTTTTTCTTAAATTAAAGAAATAACCGTAAAATGGTGTTTGAAAATTTAAAGAGGTATTCCTCACCCTTACCAGAATGGCTTTTACGTTTGTGGCTCTGTAGGGATTTTATTCGCCAATGACCTTGATTAAAACACGTTTTTTACGTTTCCCATCGAATTCACCGTAAAAAATTTGTTCCCATGGGCCAAAGTCGAGCCTGCCATCGGTGATAGCCACAATCACTTCGCGTCCCATAATTGTTCGTTTTAAGTGTGCATCAGCATTATCTTCAGAACGATTGTGAGCATAAAACGTATAGGGCTTTTCGGGCGCCAAACGCTCAAGCCACTTTTCAAAATCAGAATGTAATCCCGATTCATCGTCGTTAATAAATACGCTTGCCGTAATATGCATAGCGTTGACCAAACATAGTCCTTCACTTATGGTGCTTTCCTGCAGCGCTTTTTCGACTTCCGCCGTAATGTTTATAAATTCTCTGCGATGGCTTGTTTGGAACCAAAGCTCCTTACGAAACGATTTCATGTAGTTAACTATAAAAGTTTATCGCTAAACCCCAAATTCTTTCTTCTAATAAAATCCAATTTTGGGGTAAGTTTTTGCTAAAATAAAAGTGAAAACTTTATTCAATTAGGTAAATTTTTAAACTTCTTATAAAAACCGCTTTCCAAAGGCATTTTTTTTTGCATTTTCAATCTTATGGATTCGGGCGCAAAAAAAGTTCTTCTAACCGGAGCGCAGCCTACGGGTGACTTTCAATTGGGTAATTTTTTGGGAGCGATACGTAATTGGGTCAAACTGCAGAACGAGTTGGAATGTTTCTTTTTTTTAGCGGATCTACATGCGATTACTTGTCCCTATATTCCCGCTGACTTACGTCAAAATACATTAAAAACATTGGCGCAATATTTGGCCTGTGGTTTGGATCCTCAAAAGGCCTGTATTTTTGTACAGTCTTCAGTTCATGGCCATACCGATCTTGCTTGGATTTTAGGGTGTTTAACGCCCGTAGGACAATTGTTTCGTATGACTCAATTCAAGGCAAAGAGTGATGATAAGGACTTTGTCGGATCGGGACTGCTGTATTATCCCATATTGATGGCCGCCGATATTCTACTCTATAATGCGCACCTTGTGGCCGTTGGTGAAGACCAAAAACAGCACTTGGAGCTTGCACGGGACCTTGCGATAAAATTTAACCAAACTTACTCGGAAACTTTTAACGTCCCTGAGCCTTACATCTTAAAATCAGGTGGGCGGGTTTATTCCCTACAGGCTCCGACGCAAAAGATGTCCAAATCGGATCCTAATAAAAAAGGAACCATTTTCCTGTTTGAGTCGCCCGATAGTATCCGAAAAAAATTTCAAAGTGCGGTTACGGATAGTGGGGCCGGTATATATCGTTCGGAAGATAAGCCGGGAGTTTCGAATCTTATTAATATCTTGAGTGCTATAACCGATAAATCCGATGAAAATATTGAGTCGGAATACAGTGGATATTCCTATGCCGATTTTAAAAATGTTGTGGCCGATGCCGTAATTGAAGCCCTAAAACCTTTGCAAGGTAATTATCAGGCTTGGCTAAACAACAAGGATGCACTTATACAGATTTTGCAAACGGGAGCCGAAACGGCATCGCGAAGGGCTCAAAAAATGTTGCATAAGGTTTATAAAAAGGCCGGTTTTGTACAGTTGTAGTTTTTCCGCCAGGAGCGTAAGGACCGAGGTTCCTTGACCCCAAAAAATGCTCCACTTTTTATGGTTCGGCACGATGTGTTGAAATATGAAAATACAAAAGCTCTTTGATGGATGATATGGATGGAAACTTCCTTGTTGAAAAAAGTTTTTCTC
>CAZDSI010000016.1:16241-18397 GCA_964508215.1 uncultured Opitutales bacterium | reverse complement strand
CATAGGTTACCAAAAGAATTAATTAGCGGCTAATTTTTGCCGGAATTGGATAGTCCATCATGGTTACATTGAAGGCCGAATTTCCTACGCCTTTTTCAATTAGCGGTAACATTTTTCCCTTGCGAAACAAAGTTACTTGTCCCGTGCTGGCCGAAACGGTTAGGGCAATGCAATCGGCTACTTTTGAAATGGCCATTGCCGCGGCATGTCGTGTGCCCAATCCTCCCGGCAGTTGTATATTTTGATCGGGCGTATGCACGAGGCTGCCGGCGCTTTCTAATACACCGTCTCCACTGATTACAAAAGCGCCATCTAGCAACGAATATTCTTTAATCGTTTCGTCAATGAAAGGATTTAAAAGGTTCTTATCTTCCTCTTTATACCCAAAAAAAGGATTTAGGACCAAGGGTCTTACAAAAGGTTTAAGTTCCGCAACGTTACCTAAAACAAATAGGCAGCCTACGGAATTTCCTTCGCGGCCTTCTACGGCAAGCTCTGTAGCGATTGTCAAAAGCCGTTCAAAAACTTCCGGACGAACTTTTTGCGGCAGAATATCGTTTTGGTGTGAAAATACCGATTGTATTTCATGATCGACGTCGACGACCAACACTGTATCTAGCCGATTACTGTTTGGAATACCACCGATGCAACATACTTTCTCGTTATGACCAAGGACCTTGTGCATCAATGCGAGTAAAATGGCGCTACGTAGTTGCGATAAGCGTGTTAACGAAAAAAGTTGTACCGGTAGTATATAGGTATTGTCTTTACGAATCATTTCCGTTGCTTTGCGCGTAACGGCTATTGTTTTTAGTTTTGGGACTGCAAAAGAAGGTTCTAGTGGAGCCGTAAGTGTGTCTGAAAATAAAAGAAGGGAAGAACATTTGCCAGCTTTTGCAATTTTTATGGCTTCGTGAAGCATCAATCGATTAAATCGATCAATTGTCTTTGTTGGGGGAATGATGGCACCCCGAAACGTTAGAATTGCCCGTTTGCGAAATTCGGATAAAGGAATTTTTAAAGCGTCGGTGGATAGTTGGCTTTCCTGAAGTACTTTTGCCAAGGAAGCCAACATGCTAAGATAAGCGCTTTCTACGTGCGAAGCCAACAAAAGCAATATCAGTCGTGTATCCTTATGAGAGGTTTCGGCACTATTTTTAAGTGGCTCTTTAAGCCTACCAAGCGCAAACAAATAAGGTTTTCGCATGTTAATGCGTATGTGCGGTAGTGCGATTCCTTGGCCTAAATAACTTGAAACCATCCTTTCTTGTTTCAGCAGTTCTTCTAGCAAAAAATCTTTCGATCGGGTTTCTTTATTTGGTAAGGACAGGCAATTTAAGAGCTCTTGTAAGGCTTCTTCAAAAGTATCTTTTGTAATGTCTATAATCCTTGCCTGCGATATATAACGGTCTAGGCGCATAAAATAAAAGTTGTTAATCAAGGCTAACGCATAGGGGCTAGAAATAAAAGTAAAATCCTTAACAAGTATTTTTATTTTCAGCCTAATTTGAGTTTGTCTGAGAAGCAAATCGGCTCCCCTTTCTTTTTCAGGAGCGTAGCCCCTGGACTCAAAAATGCTCAGCATCTTATATTTCGGGGTGATGGTCGAAATATAAAAGATAAAAGTTCTTTGAAGGGTGATTCGGATGGAAGAATCTTGAAAAACCACGAAATTGCTACCAATTGTTACGAAGGATTAACCCGCAAGACGTAATCGTTTGAACGAGCATGTTTTTCAAGTTAACACGTTTGGTTTTATCAAAGCACGAGGATAGACTTTCGCCATTCCAACGTTGTTTTATCGGCCAAGATGCGTTCATAAAATCAACCAAAATTTCTTTAATACCGGCTTCGGCGATTTTTTCAATTAGAGGAACAATTTTTGAGGGCTGTTCGTAATATCGCGGTAATAAAGGAGCTAAAAATGCGTATACCGGTACGCCGTTTTTTGAAAACTCAGCGAGCGCATCCAGGCGTGAGGAAGGGCTTGAGGCAAGTCCTTCGTAATCACAATTACTTAAGCCTGTAATGGTCATTCCAACCTCTTTATTTTTTAAGCTTTTTATCAATGATAGGTCCCGCTTGATGAGAATTGATTTTGTTAAGAAACTTACACACCCTGGAAAGTTATTTGCTGAGAGAATTTCGATACAACG
>CAZDSI010000016.1:0-16212 GCA_964508215.1 uncultured Opitutales bacterium | reverse complement strand
TTCTATGCCTTGATAAGGATCTGTGACCGAGCTTATTAAAATAGTTCCAGGTTGTTTTAGAGCCTTTGGAAGCTCTTTTTTGAGACATTCAACGGCGTTTTCCTTCACGTATACATAACTTCCCCAATTGGCAACCGTTTCTCCTGTATTGCGGCCCATATAAGCTGCGTAACAATAGCGGCATCCGATAGAGCACCCGAGATATGGATTAAGAACATAAGTGATACCCGGTATTTTTGACCGGGTTAAGATAGCTTTTGCTTGTATCCTATGAACCGTAATACTCATACTATATCCCTAAAAATTCGCACCAGTTTGGATAGTGCTTGAATAGGTTAATTTAATTACCTTACGGTATAAGGTGTTGCAAGCGTTTTAGCTTTGAAATAGTATAAAGTTGACAGATTTTATCGCACTTAAAACCTTTTTTTTCACTTTTGCTAATATTTCCTATAACCGTTAAATGCGAGATTCGGCATCGGCCTTTAAAAAGTCTTTGAGTGCCTTTAATTTTGCCTGCATGGTTTCTTTAACAGCCCTAAGTTTGTCGGGGTTTTCGACTTCTTGATGCCCAAAAAGGTAAAACTTTAGTTTTGGCTCCGTTCCGCTGCCACGTATGGCCACACTTGAACCGTCTAACAGTTTTATGAGATAAAATTCTTGTGGAGGGATAAGCTTACCGTCTACATCGCGAACCTCTCCTTTGCTGAAGTCTGTAAAGGAGACAACTCGAATCTCGTTTAAGCGTTTGGGTGGATTGGCACGATATGAATTTAGAAGTTTTTTAATTTTTTCAACTCCTGTTGCGCCCTCATAGTAGAGATTAAGTAAATCCTCGGCAAAATAACCGTATCGACAATATAGATCGTCGAGATAATCACTTAACGGCATCTCTCGGGATTTCAAATAGGCCAGAAATTCACAAAACATAAGGACCGAAGCATTCGCATCTTTATCTCGTACACGGTCGTTTGCCAAGTAACCATAACTTTCTTCACCGCCAAAAACGTAAAAGGTGCTATGTCTTAAATGTAGGTCTTTACGCTTCTTAACAGTTGTCCTATCGTAATCCAAGGCCACCCCTTGAGTCTTACGTAACCGTTCTTTTAAAGCTTCCTCGTAATCGGCCAGTTTGGCCCCAATCCATTTAAACCCGGTTAGAGTTTCCACAAGCTTCAGCCCGTATTCTTTCGCAATGGCTTCAATCATTGGTGTGGTAACGAAAGTTTTTATTAGGGTAGCATTACCGCGTTTTTCTTTTTTACGTGGTAACCATTTTAGGCGAATCATCGTGGAAATACGATACTCGGCCAATAGAACAGCAATCATGTTACCCGTTAAAGCGACCCATTCATTTTTTTCGGTTTTCACAGCTACGCCCATTCGATCGGCATCGGGATCGGTGGCGATGACAACCTTGGCCCCAATTTTATCGGCTTTTTCTATGCCCAAGGTTAAGGTTTCTTTGTATTCGGGATTCGGTTGTTTTACTGTTGGGAAAGCCGAATCTTGTAACATCTGTTTTTCAACACAATGAATATCCCACTCAATTTGTGCTAACAATGGAAGTGTGGAGACAGCCCCCGTACCGTGTAAGGGTGTAAAAACAGTTTTTGGTTTATAGGTTTTTAAGCAATCTTCATCCAATACAACTTCTCTTACACATTCCATGTAAGCTTCGTCGGTGAGGGGGGAAAGTATGTTAACGTTTGCCAAGTCTTTTACCAAGAACGGCTTAATTTCCGAAAAATCAACCTGATAGATGTCTTTTATAATACCTTTGGCGTGTGGGTCACAAACTTGAGCACCATCTTTAAAATATACCTTATAACCGTTATCGTAAAAAGGATTATGACTGGCGGTAATAACGATTCCGGCAATGGCCTGAAGATGTCTTACCGAAAAACTTAATTGTGGTGTTGAACGTGGCCCGTCAAAAATATAAGCATCGCCTCCCATTTGCGCCCAAGCAGAGGCCGCACATTCACAAAAGTGTTTGGAAAAATAGCGTGTGTCGTGGGCAATAACCAACCGTGGTCGTTGAAAAAATTCGGTTTCATCTTCGAGGTAACGTTTACAATACCGAAATAAGCCCATTGTAGCCCAGATAACATTGAAATCGTTTAAACAAGCACTTCCTACCGCTGGGTATTGGTAGTCGTGGTCTTTTGACGAACCTTTTTCGATGCTTGTAGCCTTTTCACCAATGGTACGTCCACGCATACCGGCTGTCCCGAACTCAATTTTTTTATAAAAACGGTTGTTAAGCTCTTCCCAATCGCCTTTACTGACAAGCTCGTGCAAGCTTTCAATCGCCCAAGGGGCTAGCACGCCGGAATTTAGCCAAAAAATTAAATTATCGGTACTGCTGTTTAGTAATTTTTTTTCGTTATTGGCGTTCTGAATGGCTTCAATAGTTTTTTGCATTTGCAATTACTCCAAGTAAAATGGTGTTCGTATTTCAGGCTTTTTGTCTAGTTGTGTCCAGCGTTCGACAAAGCTTTCCACGTCATCGGCAAATAAAGGGCTAATCTCAATTTTTAGAGAGTTTAGTAGTGTGTCGTCAATGTAATTTTTATTGCCTAAGCTTTTGAGCCATTTTTGATGACGTTTTGTTTGGTCTTTTATGCAGGTATCCAGGCTGTCCATGCCAGATAGATTTTTAACAGGGCTGAATTCTTCATCGCGATCGATCTCAAGCAGTAAAGTCTTTTTAGCAAATGGTAGGGCATCAAAAACAAAGCGTTCTAACTTAAGTGCATTGGGTGATAGGGGGGTAACCATTGTTCCAAAATTATCTATAAATGGTGTTACCTTACGTGCAACGTGTAAGGGTAAATCGCCGCTGGCTAAAATTTTCTCAATGAAGCGCCGGTTTAAAAGGTGTATGGCCACGTTGCCCAGCTCAAAACAGTATTGTCCATCAGGATTTTTCTTATTGGCCATTTCTAATGGCATGTCGCTGTATTCGACTACCTTAAGTTGCTGGTTTTCCTGAACAAATATACCAACCTTTTCATCAACACTACGTTTACGGACTACTTTGCTAGACATTTCCGAGTCTACCTCTGCGTGCAACCCGATGAACCCTAAATCAATGGCTGTCACTAGGGGATTATCAACTTGAATGTAGCTGAGTATCTCAATATTGAGCGCTTTCATTTCGTCAAGGCAACCGCTTTTGTATAGCGCTTTGAATATACCGCCATGGCCATCTGGACCAAAACAAAGCTTGTGGCTTGATTCCCATAAACATTGTCCTGAAAAATCAAAAATGGGCAAGGTTCCCTGTTGAAAGAGATGAAGACGTTCTAGCGGAAATATATTTGTTTTTTGAAAATACTGGGAGGTTGCTTCGTGATTTTCGGGGCTAGTCATCACAAACCAATGCATCGGGTGCCCAAAGGCGCGTTCCGCTGCCAAAATTTTTTCGGCAAATATCTGAAATAATGATTTCTTCCGTATTGGTGTAACCGCCAGAGTGCCTTTTGGGCCATCAAAGCCTAGTCTTGTGCCTTGACCTCCGGCTACTGTTAGAAGCCCAACCTTGCCTGCTGAAACGAAGTTTTCGCCAATTTTTTTAACTTTTTCCCACCGGCTTGAATTTATTTTTCGATCTTTTAGGGAAAAAAAAGAGGGTGGTTCCCAAGCTACTGTATTCGGTTTTTGGGTTGCGTTTTCGAGCGCTACTTTTTTTAAAAAACTCCATTCCTCTGGTCTAAACAGTTTGAGTTGATTTTCAAAGTCTAACCGATTTTTGCCGGATAAATTCGCATATGCCGGGAATATTTCAGGTATAGAATTACGATATTCGTTTAGCAACATAACATCTACTGTTGGCACCATACCTAAAAAAATTTCCTTTTATCATGCAATCCATTTTTTATTTTTTTGTTTTTCAGTTTAACGGCGAGGATTAAAAGCATTCTTATCGAGGAATATTTAATCCAAGGGCCTGTAACCCGTGTTGTAGTTGAAGAAAGTTTTGTGGGTTGAAGGATGGTTTTCATTTAGACGGATAAAGTTTTTTGACAAAAAGCGTTGAGAAAAGAAAAAAAACGCTTACCGTTCGAATTAAAAAAGTATATTGTGCTTTTTGATGAGAAGTTAACATGCACAAAAGTTAAAAAGTTAAAATTAAAGTATACACTTCGAATAAGGATAACTGAATGGATAACGAAAAAATTCCAGAATTAAATGATAAAGATCTTTCTTCAGTTGAAAAGATGAATGCCCATGCAACAAATGAGATGGGAAAAAAACGTTCAAATTTAAAAGGACGTTGGAGGCGTGCAAACGGACGAACCTATGCTAACAATGGTGCAATAGACGAAAGCAAGCCAGGGATGATTCCGGGTGATTCGGACGCATTTGAAGATAAAAATGACCACCATGAGGCAAAATGCTTTATTGGAAACAGCGATGTAACACCGGTCTCGTTGAATCATAACACAAAAAGATCATTGGGAGAGCCTGTTTCACGGTTAAAGGGTGAAAAAGAGTTTTCACACCTCTACCGCAATCAAGCATCAGAAGCAACGGGAACTACTTGTGAATGTACCGATAAAGCTTGCTTCGCATGCAGAGGGATAAAAGCCTTTTTTAGAAAAATCGTTGGATTTTTCCGCGGTAAAAAGTCAGATTTGTCTTGTAATGTGCAAGATAAAGACACTGAAAAGAAAGGGTATGATCGTCCTCGGCGCCACCCTCGTAATTTTCAAAAATACAACAAAAAACCGTTTAGGCGCAATCATTCCGATCACAGACGTCCACAGCAATGAATCTTGTAAAAATACAAGGTGGTTGTAGCTTAAACGGGACCGTAAAAGTAGGGGGGGCCAAAAATGCAGCATTACTAATGTTGTCGGCCGCCCTTTTGACGGAAGAAGTTTGCATATTGCGCAATGTCCCCGTACTGAGCGATATAAATTTTCTTATCCAAATCTTGCAACATTTGGGCGTTGAGGTAACTGCGCTCGATGCGCATACCTGGCAGCTAAAATCAAAAAATATCTCTCATAAGGCTCCTTATGAGCTTGTACGTCAAATGCGTGCATCGGTATGCTTGCTAGGGCCGTTAGTAGGGCGTTTACGGAAAGCTTGTGTTTCTTTACCAGGAGGTTGTGTTATTGGACATCGTCCAATTGATTTGCATCTTAAAGGGCTACAAAAAATGGGATGTGACATTTCTCTTACGGATGGAAATGTTAATATTGTTGCCGACAAATTGAACGGGGCACACGTCTTTTTAGGTGGTCGCTACGGCAGTACGGTAACGGGGACGGCCAATATTTTGATGGCCGCTGTGTTATCGCCGGGGTGTACAACCATTGAAAGTGCGGCTTGTGAGCCAGAAATTGTAGACCTTTGTCATTTGCTCGTGCAGATGGGCGCAAGCATTGACGGTATCGGAAGTCCATGTATTGTTGTGCACGGTTGTAGCCAGTTGAAAGGTTTTGATTACCAAGTAATTGGTGATCGTATTGAAGCGGGTACTTTCGTGATTGCCGGTGTGCTTACAAAGGGTTCTTTAAGAGTTGAAGGTTTTACACCTTCTAATATCGGTGCGCTTATGCATCTTTTAGAGACAAGTGGCGCCCAGGTTAATGTCGAGGAAACAGCGGTTACCGTGTTCCCCTCGGAGAGACCCTTGAGTTCTTTTGAAGTTACAACTTTACCTTACCCGGGATTTGCCACCGATTTACAGGCCCAAATGTGCGTCCTTGCAGCTACGATACCTGGGTTAAGTTTAATTACCGAAAAAATTTATCCAAACCGTTTCATGCATGTACCGGAGCTTGAGCGTTTGGGGGCAAATATTGTACTTGAGGGGCCAACGGCCATTGTACAAGGGAATGGGCATTCTTTGCGGGGTGCAAACGTTATGGCTTCCGATTTGAGAGCAAGCGCCGCGCTTTATTTGGCGGGATTAATTGCCGAGGGGGAAACAACGATTCACCGTGTTTACCATGTGGATCGTGGATATGAAAATTTCGACCAAAAACTAAAGAATTTAGGCGCAAAACTTGAACGTGGACAAGAGACCCTTTAGCGCTGGTGTAGTCGGGTTAAAATTCTGCAAAATTCTATATGTCAGAAGCCTTTCCTTTTGCGCGAAAAGAAAGGGCTTTCGAACCCTCCCAAAAAAACGAATCTTTTTCGGGTTAAGGACCTTCGGTTCTTGCTCTCGGTTTAATGTAAAACGTGTTTATGCTTAACGTTGTATCGGAACTTGATCGATTGGCCAACAGTGTTGGTAAAAACGTAGCCATACGCATTCCGGTTCGAAAAAAGGGTAATTTTATCACCGGGAAAGCAATTTCTTTTCGAGAATTTGCGCAAGAAGTCGATACAGCGGTTAAGAATCTTAAAAAAATGGGAGTGAATGAGAGAAGTCGGGTTTTACTTCTTGTTGCTCCGGGAAAAGAATTACTTTTAGCAACCTTTGCGTTGTTAAAAATGGGGGCTATACCTATTGTTATTGACCCGGGTATGGGCATTAAAAATTTTTTAACCTGCGTAAAAAAATCCTCACCTCAGTTTTTGTTAGGAAATACAAAAGCGGTCTGGATAAGTTATCTTTTCTATTACGTTTTTCGATCGATACATAAAATCAACATAAAGAAACTGCTTAAGCAGAGCGGGGAAAATACCTCGTCGATAGACACTACATTTTTAGCCCCCGAAGAAACAGCGGCAATTTTATTCACATCGGGTTCTACGGGTGCGCCGAAGGGTGTTTGTTACACGCACCGGCATTTTTATGCACAATTGCAGATTATAAGGGAAACTTTTAATATTTTGCCCGGTGATTTTCCGCTTTTACCAGTTTTTGCTTTGTTTAATCCGGCCTTGGGCATGTCCACGGTAGTTCCCGAAATAGATGCCCGTAGGCCAGCGGAATTAAATCCTGCTTATGCGGTAGAGAGTATAAATATTTTTAAGGTAACAAATAGCTTTGGCTCGCCGCGATTGTGGACAAAAATTGCCGATTATTGTGAAAAAACCAATAAACTTTTACCATCTTTAAAACGTGTTTTAATCGCCGGAGCTCCCGCTTCACCACGACTTTTAAGACGTGTTCAAACTTTGGTTGCTAACGGGGATGTTTACACACCTTATGGGGCGACGGAAGCATTACCCTTAACGATTATTTCAGCTCGAGAAGTTTTAGAAGATACATTACCCTTAACTTTAGTGGGTCGTGGTACTTGTGTCGGAAGACCTTTATCGTTGGTCGACATTAAGATTTTGCCACTTGAGGGGGCCGATATTAATATGGCCTTACCGGCTTTTGAGATTGGGGAAATTGTTGCCAATGGACCAATGGTAACGGAAAAATATGATAATGACCCGAAGGCAAATGCGGCGCATAAAATATGGGTTGACGGCCGTTGTTGGCATCGTATGGGTGATCTCGGCTATCGAGACGAAAAAGGGCGCCTATGGTTCTGTGGTCGCAAAGCCGAAAGAGTAGTTATTGATAAAAGTGTTTGGTATACTGAGTGCTGCGAGCCAATTTTTAATGTACACCCTAACGTTTTTCGTTCGGCTCTAATCCATTTAAAAACAAAAGAAAATAATGTGCCGGCCATCGTGGTGGAGCCGATTAATTTTCCGTGCACGAAAGCGGCACGAAAGTCATTCCAAAATGAGCTTCGAAGTTTAGCATTATCCCAATCTACCACACAAGAAATTGAACATTTCTTTTTCTATAAAAAATTTCCGGTCGATGTGCGTCATAACGCCAAAATTCATCGTTTGACGCTTGGTCGCTATTTTTCAGCGAAATTTAAGGTTTTGGTAAGAAACAATACTTCTCTTTTTTAGAAAGAGTTTCTTTTTTTATTTCTTGTAACTAAACACCTGTTTTTTGCAGTGTTATTAGAATTATAGAATCATAAGAGTTAGAATTGGTCTCCCCTATTTTTTTGCCAGCTGCCGTGTTTGGTAAAAAAGTTGAAACAGAACTTATGAATTAAGGGGCGTTACAATATACATTTTTAATAAAGGTGGCGTGCATATAATGTCTGATTTACAGTGCAAGAAAGTGGGTTACGATTACGGCAAAAGAAAGTCTCGGTGCCTGCAAATAAAAGAGGGGCAGTTTGGGTAAGCGGATATTTTGTAATTCGGATAATATTTCCCATTATGTAAAAAGTTAAACCGTAGATTATTCCCTCTCTATAACAATTTACCAACTAACAAGCGCAATTTGTGTATTATGAAAACTGTCAATTAAAGTTCACAAGTTAGACCTAATCACCAAATCCAAACTATTTACGAGGCTTAACACTTGTTCTTGAGTGATTGTAAGGGGTGGGTAAAAACGAAGGGTATTGAATGCAGGTTTACAACCAACAATAAAACCTAACCCAAGTAATTGTTCAAACAGTTTAATTACCGGTACTTCAGTGAATTCTACAGCGATCATTAATCCTCTGTCACGAACTTCTTTTATATGATTATATTTATTTTTAAGCTTATTTAATTTGGCTAAAAAATAATTTCCTACAGCTTGACTCTTAGCAACTAGGTCTTCTTTCTTGATGATCTCTATTATTTTACTTGCAATAAGACAAGCCATGGGATTGTTTTGATGAGATTGTCCATAATGCCAGTTAGCATTACGTATACTTTCTCCTAAAGCTTGACTAATATTATCATTCATAGCTATAGCGCTAACCGGCCAACCATTTCCTAGTCCTTTACCTAAGACAACAATATCCGGTTGGATTGAATAATGTTGAAAACCATACCATTTACCAGTACGACCTAATCCAGTTGTAACTTCATCCGCAACAATAATGCCACCTTGTTTTTTAATTATTGTTGATAAATGGCTTATTAGCCATTTAGGCGGAAATTTTATTAATCCTGAACTATTTCCTGAGTCAAAAATAACTCCTCCAATGCTATCCAAAGGTATATGTTGTAGAAACGAATAATCCTCTCTTTCATCTTTGTATCTACTCCAGTCCAAGATATGCCATTCGCTTGGATCAAGTTTCCCAGCTGAACCGTATGCTGAAAAATAATTATCTTTTAAAGCCAATAGTAAGTGCTTATTACTTATCTTTCTAGTAATTTGCACCCAAAACTCAACAGCTTCACTACAAGAACTTAAAAAAACGCACTTACTTTCATTAGAAAAGTTAAGAGTTTCCAATATGGTAACTGCAGCCTTTTCCATATGGTGGTTTTCATAACGAAAACCTAGTAAAGGAGCTTGCTTTGTATCTAAATGTTCTTTTACGGTAGCATTTAAGTCGGGATGATTATATCCTAATGGTATGCACCAAACCGCTGCTTCAAAGTCCAGATACCGTTTCCCGGTTTCATCCTCAAGAAGACACCCATCTGCTTTAACGATGTTAGTTTTATAAGTATCCAACCCAGAACAACGCAGTAGATGTGAAATAGATTGCATAAACTAAATTATGATGGTGATTGTTTTTTTCCCATATCTCTATCTGCCTTTTCTCCTACTGCTTCAATCCATTTTATCGTGAATCTCCCTGAGTGAGTGCCCAGTTACTTTGTTAGCAGCGTAGATGTTGGACCATTCAATTATCCTCAGTTACATTCAGCATCAATAACACCAAATTTCAAATCAGCTTTGTATGGAGCTGTAAAGCTCATTGCAGTCCTTGGAGTACGAGTGTCCTTTATTCAAAATCCTTATTTGAAAGAGGTGTTCCACAGGCCATCGCATGCTTGGCTTTTTTACCCAAAACCTCTGACCAATAACGTGGATGTAGACCTTCGGCCGGTCGGACAATTTTTAGGTTTTGAGCGCTTAATTTTTCGCCTTTGGCAATATCCTGTGACACAAAAATGGAACGACGATAACGTGTTTGGCCTTGAGCTTGTTCTTGTTGGGTTGGTCCTACCTTTTCTTCACCCAAGCTTGTGTACAATTCCTTCACTTGTTTAATCATATGTGTGAATTCATCGGGTGTAAGAGAAAAGGCTTCATCAACGGCCCCGCTACCACGACTGAGTACAAAATGTTTCTCAATAAGACTGGCACCTAAGGCTACTGAGCCCAGCGCTATACTCGTCGATAAAGAATGGTCCGAGAGTCCTACAAGACATTTAAATTTTTTGCGTAATAGGTTTATAGATCGCAAATTAAAGTCTTTTGGGTCAGCCGGATAAGCACTGATGCATTTTAATAAGAGAAGCTGTTTATTGCCGCCTTCTCTTAAAGCTTGAACGGCCTCTTCAATTTCTTCAAGTGTTGCCATTCCTGTGCTTAAAATTACGGGTTTTTGGGTAGAAGCGACTTTTTTTAACAAGGGAATGTGGTTGATTTCAAAAGAAGCAATCTTGTACACAGGAGGCTTTATTGTTTTCTCCAGAAAATCTACGGATTCTTCGTCAAAAGGCGTACTGAAAAGTGTAATTCCAATCTTACGAGCGCAATCAGCTAAATCCTCGTGCCATTCCCACGGTGTGTAACTGGTTTTGTACAAGTCGTACAGATAGCTACCATTCCAAGGACCTCCCTCAACTTTAAAGGTCTCGTTTCGTACTGGGAGGGTTAAACGGTCGGCGGTGTAAGTTTGTATCTTAACGGCATCGGCCCCTACTTTTTTTGCGCATTTTATTAGGGCACGTGCTTGTTCAATACAGTGTTGGTGGTTGCCAGACATTTCTGCAACGAAATAGGGCATAACCTCCGGCCCCACGCGGCGACCCGCGATTTCAAAAACATGGGAATTGTTCATAGAGCGTTAGTGTGCAAGGGTGCGTTTTAGAATTTCAATGTTTTCTAAAAAGTTTCCCCTAACGTCCAGTGGCTTTAATTGATCGGCGTACTCTTCGAGCTTTTTTGGATTTTTGTCGATGTAGGCTAGGAATGCAAGCGTATACAAGGCCTCTTGTTGGCTAACTTGTGTAGCCTTTTTGTCGATGGCAAGCGCGTGAAGCATGGCTTCAGCTTCCTTTTTTTGTCCGGCCTGCAATGTGGCAAAAGCGTAGCCTTTTTTTGCTTGTTCTAAGAATGGCGAAAGGTAAAGCTGTTTTATGGCTAGGCCGTAATATTTCGCCGCTTTACCAAATGATTTTTCACGATAGGCTTGGTGCCCAGCTTTTAGAAAAATAGAGCCCGAAAGATTTTTTAAGGAAGTGGGCAATTTTTTGCTTTCGGCCCATTTCAGCTGGTCGGCCAAAGTGCTTGCTTTAACAAGTTGCGTTAAAATGCGGTGTTCCCTTTTGTTCTGTACCCAATGATATCCTCTGACAAAACACCACGAACAGATGAGAACCACTAGGATCCATGCCCCTATATCCTTATATTGGATCAGCCATTGCCAAACCTTTTTTTCGGGTGAACAACGCGTAGGTTCAGGCTGAGTATCGCCTTGTAACGGCTTACCATCATTTAGTTTATGCGAAGATAACGGCTTAGGCATAGTTTAATGCAAGCAAAGTACAACTTAAAGTCAACGTCAAAACCGTATAAAATCCTTTCCATATCGAGGTTTTTAGGGTTGTGAATAACTTGTGAAAAACTTGCTCTTGCAATTGTTAAGAAAAAATTCTTCTGTTTTTTCTGCAAAGTATGTCTTCTCTTTTCGGTAGATTAAAAAAAGAAGCATTAATTGTGTTTAAGTTGTTGATTTTGTTTAACTTGTGAATAAAAATATAGAAAAGCAAAAAAATGTATTGTGTTTGGATATCAATGTACTTACGCATGTGAAAAGTACTTCAAGAATGGTGTCTCGCTTTTGTGAATAAACTTTTAAAACAACTTTAGTATGGCCTTGTCTGAACATTCGATGGATGTCTTATGGAAAATACTTAAAGGACAACTTGGTAATTTATTTTCTCCCGAAACCTTTGGTACATGGTTTCAGCCTTTACATTGTCGTCCCGATATTGAGGACCAAATGGTTCTCGAGACAAGCAACGATTTTACGGCGATTTGGCTACAGGACAATTACAAAGCCCTGCTCGAAAAAAAATTGTCTGAAGTTGCCGGGTATCCTATCCCAATTAATTTTAAAGCCAACGGTCAGGATTTACCGTCTTCGGTGGCCAATCATAAACCGGTGGCCCATGAAACGAACATAAAAGCAATCGTTACGTCCGAAAAAGGTTTAAATCCTAAAAATACGTTTGAAAATTTTATCGTTGGTAATGGGAATCAGTTGGCCCATGCGGCCGCAGTTGCCGTGGCCAATGCACCCGCAAAGGCTTACAACCCTTTATTCCTTTACGGTAATACCGGCTTGGGAAAAACACATCTTATGCAGGCGGTGGCGCACCACATTTTGAGCCTTCAGCCACAGGCAAAGATTGTTTACATTTCGACCGAAAAATTTACCAATGAATTCATTCATGCGATCCAAGAAAATTCTCTTAACAAATTTCGAAAAAAGTATCGTGGGTCCGATGTTTTGTTGATCGATGACGTGCATTTTTTATCGGGTAAAGAGCGTATTCAAGAAGAGTTTTTTCACACCTTCAATGAGATTTTTGAGTCGCAAAAGCAGATTTTTCTTTGTAGCGATCGCCCGGCGTCGGAAATATCTCGTTTGGAAAGTCGACTCGTTTCGCGATTTCAGTGGGGACTTGTGTGCGACATTCAACCGCCCGATTTTGAAACACGTGTGGCTATTCTGTC
This sequence comes from uncultured Opitutales bacterium, assembly GCA_964508215.1. Lineage (GTDB taxonomy): Bacteria > Verrucomicrobiota > Verrucomicrobiia > Opitutales > UBA9783 > CAZDSI01. The sequence continues at coordinate 3,578 of CAZDSI010000016.1, read as the reverse complement.
GAAAAAGGCCCAAGCTTTAGGGTTAAAATTAGAGCCAAAAGTTTTGGAGTTTTTAGCCGAACGCGTAACTAAAAATGTTCGCCGTATGGAAGGCTCACTCAATCGGTTAGCTGGTTATAATCAGCTGTTGAAAGCCGAGCCTCTAACGATTTCTTCCGTTGAGCACATTTTACAGGATATTTTACAGGAGGAAACGGCCTTACAGGTTAACATTGAGGACATCCAAAAAGCGATTTGCGATTTTTATAAACTGAACCTGTCGGATCTTGTTAGTAAAAAGAGACCGGCAAATATTGCATTTCCGCGTCAAGTTGCTATGTATTTGTGTCGTCTTATGACGGTTAAATCTTTACAAGAGATTGGTATTGCGTTTGGTGGACGAGATCATGGAACGGTTATTCATGCTTGCAAAAGCGTGGAAAATACAATGCAACAAGACCCGTCAACAAAACGTACGGTAACGTTTTTACAACAAAAATTGGTTAACAAATCTTGATGTATGGCATTATCAGAAGAGCAAATTAAATCGGTTAAGGAATGGATTGAAGAAGGGCTTGGTATTGGTGATATACAGATCCATCTACAGAAAAAATACAGTTTACATCTCACCTATATGGAAACACGGTTTGCTTTGGATGATGCCAACTTATCGCCGAAAGCTGTAATCGAAGCTCCCAAAACACAGGATAAACTGTCGAACCAACTAGATTCCACGGTGGTGGCAAGTAAAGATAATAAAATGGTAAATAAGGGTGGGGTAAGTGTTAATGTGGATCCGGTAACGCGTCCTGGAGCACTTGTGAACGGAAGCGTTACCTTTAGCGATGGGCAAAAAGCCTCATGGCAGTTGGACAACATGGGGCGTATTTCTTTGAAAGCCGATGTGCCGGGTTATCGCCCGAACTCAGAAGATTTAATGCAATTTCAGAAGGAAATTCAAAATCAGCTAGAGGGCTTGTGATCACGCGTATTGAGAGCGCTAAGAATCCAACTTTTAAGCTATTAAAAAAGCTTCAAGAGCGGAAGCATTTTCGAATCAAAGAAAATCTATTTGTTATTGAGGGCGAACGAGAGCTAAAACGTGCCCAAATGGCTAAAATTGCTATAGATTTCTATGTTTTTGCAGAAGAATCGTTTAAGTCGGCTGCAAAAGGGCTCAATGTGACGAGTTCACAAGTTGTTTATCTGTTGCCGCAACCGTTATTTGAGGATATTAGTTTACGTGAAAGTCCCGACGGGATGTTGGGGATTGCAAAACCCTGGACAATGGGTTTAGACCAACTTAGAATACCGGAAAACGGAGCGCTTTTTTTGGTTGCCGAAGGGATTGAAAAACCGGGTAATCTTGGTGGTTTGATACGCTCGGCTGAAGCGGCTGGTGTCGACGGTCTTCTTTTGGCCGATGCAAAGGTTGATATTTTTAATCCTTCAGTTATACGTAATTCACAAGGTGCAGTTTTTGGCCTTTCAATTGCTTGGGATACAAAGGAGAACGTTTTTTCTTTCTTGCAGGCGAATAAAATAAAAATGTTTGCAACAACCCCACAAGGGAAGAAGACCTATTGGGAGGTGGAAATGAGCGGCGCTACGGCTATTTGTATGGGAGCGGAAGACGAGGGGCTGACTTCCTTTTGGCTTGATCGGGTAGAGCCGGTTAGAATCCCAATGTGTGGGTATTCAGCGGATTCTTTGAATGTCCAAGTAGCGGCTACCTTATGCCTCTATGAAGCTTTAAGGCAAAGAAACGAAAAAAAAACTTGGCAAAACTTCTAAATACACTACGTTAAAGAAAATTTCCTTTGGTGGGGTATCCAAGTGGCTAAAGGAAGCAGACTGTAAATCTGTCAGGGTTTCCCTTTCGAGCGTTCGAATCGCTCCCCCACCACCAGTAAAGAGTTGTCAGCGTGATCACGTTTTTACTGATCACTTTCGAAGCGGTTATGAGGCTCTTATTTTTTGTGAAAGGAAACTTTCTTCGACAAGAAGGTTTCTCTCCGGACCACTCTTCAAAACTCAGGAACATAGCCCATAGACCCGCAATGGACTTGGCCTCTTGACCCGAACATGCTTCGCATTTTAAATTTATTAAAAATTCGTTTTTCTTTCGGAAGGTTCGGAAACCCTTTCTTTTCGCGTAAAAAAGAAAAGGTTTCCCGATTCACTTCCTTACCTTTTAATTCAATAGGTTAGCATGGTCACGTGTATAAATTTCTTGCATTAGGTTTTTGATGCATTAAAGTTTTACCGTGCGAAGATATGTTTTAAGCGTGTTTTGTCAGCTTTTTTGCATTTCCGTCCTAATAGCAAAACCCTTACAAAAATTTGATACGGGAAATACTAAACCGCGCGAACGGGTTAATCGTAAGGTTGAAAATCAGAGAAAAGAAAAACAAGACGAGGTTGCGTTACCTTTTCAAAAGAAAGAAATGCATAAGCCGGATGTACGTAAAAATTTTAAAAAGGTTACACTTCCAACAAGAAAGCCAGCGGCCGAAAAGTACTCTCCACAAAAAAATAAAAAAGAATGGAACGTTAAGCCAACGAAGCTGGAAAGGGTAGTACCGGCCAGCGCTCAAAAGATTTGAGGTTTTTACCATGTATTCGAGAAAACCTATAAAAATTGCTGTAACCGGTGCGGCCGGACAGGTTGCCTATGCGCTTTTATTTCGCTTGGTTTCAGAGCAGATTTTTCGGCAGCCTGTTCATTTATCGCTCATTGATGTGCCCGAAAAAATGCAGTGCTTAGAAGGGGTTGCAATGGAGTTAGAAGATGGTGCCTATCCTTTTTTAAGCGATATACAAATTACGAGTAATATTTATGAAGGGTTTTCGAATGCCAACTGGGTTTTACTTTTAGGCGGTATGCCGCGCAAAGCGGGCATGGAACGACGGGAACTTTTATCGCTTAATGCACCGTTGTTTGCACAACAGGGTAGGGCCATTGCTCAGAAAGCCGACACTTCGGTGCGTGTTCTCGTTGTGGCCAATCCCTGCAATACAAATGCCTGGGTAGCCATGAAATCGGCCCCTGAAGTTCCGCAAAATCGTTGGTTTTCCTTATCACGTTTGGACGAAAATAGAGCGCGTGCGGCCTTGGCCAAGAAATTGAACGTACACGTAACTAAGGTTGAAAATCTTATCGTTTGGGGTAATCATTCTCTAACTTTGTTTCCTGATTTTTACAACGCAACTGTTGAAGGTAGATCTCCGTTGGAAAATTTTGGAATCTCAAATTGGCTAGAAACAAACTTTGTTGAAATTGTTCGTCATCGGGCGACAAAAGTTTTGGATAAAAAAGGAAGTTCTTCGGGCGCTTCGGCTGCCCAAGCAATTGTTGATACCTTAAAAAATTTATTATATCCCGATTCTCAATTTCACAGTATTGGTGTATGCACGAATGATTTTTACGAGATTGAAAATGATATTATTTTTTCACTGCCTGTAAGGGCGGTTTCGCCTGATCTTTGGGAGGTGGCTAAAGATTGGAAAATACCGAGTGCTTTACGAATGGCTCTTGAAGCCTCTGCTGACGAATTGCGAGAAGAATATTTTTTGTCAAAAACGCTTTTAAATTGTGC